>OZ253943.1:2490780-2799820 GCA_965267325.1 Hyphococcus sp.
GACAGCGCGCCGCCGAACTGTGCAAGATTCCATGCCGCCGCTTCGGCCTGCCGGCCAAATGCGTAAAGTCCCGTCTGATCGAAATAGGCGGCGGTAAAGTGCGGATCAGCGACCGGCGCGAACCGCCACGGCCCGTAATCAAAACTCTCTCCCGTAACGTTCATATTATCCGTATTCAGGACGCCGTGGACAAACCCCGCCGCCATCCACTGCGCGGCAAGGCGAGCCGTGCGCGCAACGATAGCACGAAAAAACGCAGTGACGCGCGCCTCATCCGACACGCCTTGTAGCTCTGGGTAAAAATGGCCGATGCAATAATCGACCAGCTCCGCAATGGCGACTTCGTTTTTTTCAAATGCAAGTCGTTGAAAGGCGCCGAAACGCACGTGGGAATGGGACAAACGGACAAGAACAGCGCTTCTAGTGGGCGATGGTTCATCATTGCGCTCGAGCGCCTCGCCGGTCTCAATCAGGCTGAAACTTTTTGACGTGTAAACGCCGAGCGCTTCGAGCATTTCCGTCGCCAGAATTTCGCGGACACCTCCCTTCAAAGTCAGGCGACCGTCGCCAAAACGAGAATAAGGCGTTTGTCCCGACCCCTTGGTTCCAAGATCCAGCAACCGGCTTTGATCATCGCGCAGTTGCGCGAAGAGAAAACCGCGGCCGTCGCCGATTTCCGGATTGTAGGAGCGGAACTGGTGACCGTGATAACGGATCGCCAGCGGCGCGCTGAGATTTTCCGGCAGGCTCTCGAAACGGCCAAAATGCTCAATCCACTGATCATCGCTGAGACCGCCCAGCCCGGCTTTCTCCGCCCAGCGTTGATTGCGATAGCGCAAGAGATGGGTCGGAAACGTCGCCGCCTCGACCCGGTCAAAATAGGGCGCACCGCTCCCTTCATGGTTCAGTCGTTCAAAGGCCGGGTCAGGGCGGTAATTTTCGTCCATTTTTATGGACCTTTTTACAAAAAGGCGCCAAAAGCGACGCTTCGCTGCAACTGCGAACAAACTCGAAATCCACAGGTAGCGTTTTATGAGCGCCAACGCCATCGCTGAAAACACGACGCCGACCGCCGGCGACGTTCGCGCCGCCGCCGAGCGCATAACCGGCCGCGTTATGAACACGCCCCTGGTGAGGGCTGAAAAGCTCTCGGCCCTGACCGGCGCCGACCTGTGGCTGAAACTCGAAAACCTGCAATTTACCGGCGCCTTTAAACAGCGCGGCGCCCTCAACAAGCTGATGCTGCTTTCCGACGCCGATAAGGCGCGCGGCGTCATCGCCGCTTCCGCCGGCAACCACGCACAAGGCGTCGCCTATAACGCCAAGGCGCTCGGCATCGCCGCGGTCATCGTCATGCCGACCACAACGCCCGATGTTAAGGTGCGCCAAACCCGTGAACTCGGCGCGGAAGTCGTGCTGCACGGCGAAGACTTTGACGAAGCGGGCGCCCGGGCGCTGGCGTTGGGGCGCGAACGCAACCTCGTTTTCGTTCACCCGTTTGACGACGCGCATGTCATCGCCGGTCAGGGAACGGTCGGTCTTGAAATGATCGAAGGCGGCCCGGCTTTCGACGCCGTTGTCGTTCCGATCGGCGGCGGCGGCTTGATCGCCGGCATGGCGCTCGCCTTTAAGGATGGGTCGCCGGCGACAGAAATAATTGGCGTACAGACGGAACTTTTTCCATCCATGGCAAACGCGCTCGACCGCGGCGCGCGCGACATTGGCGGCAACACGCTGGCCGAAGGAATCGCCGTTCGCGAAGCCGGCGCGCTAACTCGGGCGATCGTTGAAACCTATGTTGACGACATCGTTCTGGTTGATGAGCGCACGCTCGAGCGGGCGTTGTCGCTGCTCATGAACGAACAAAAGCTGTTGGCGGAAGGTGCAGGCGCCGCGGGACTTGCCGCCGTTCTTGCCGATCCCGCGCGCTTCAAAGGCAAGACACTCGGCCTCGTTCTTTGCGGCGGCAATATCGACGCCCGGCTGTTGTCGATGATCTTGATGCGCGATCTCGCCCGCGCCGGGCGGCTCGCCCGGCTCAGGGTGCAACTGCTCGACAAACCGGGCCAGCTTGTGCGCGTCTCGTCGATCATCGCCGAGCTCGACGGCAACGTCATCGATGTGGGTCACCACCGCACCTATTCAGACCTCCCAGCAAAAATGACCTGCATGGACGTAACCCTCGACACCCAGGGCCAGGACCATCTTGACCGCATTCTCGAGGCCTTGCGCGATAACGGATATCCGGTCGAAATCGCAGCCTATTAGCCCGTCCCTGCCGTCCCGAGCGTCATCGCCGCGTTGAAATGCCGGGATATTGGCTTATTTTGATGGCCTAGGGTTGGGCAAAAAGGGGTGAGGCGAGGCATGATGGTTCTTCGACAAAGGCGGCTTAGCGTCTATGCATTTCTCGCCGTAATCGGCGCGGCCCTTTTCGCCCTTGGCGCGAATGCGCAAAACGAGACCCCGAACGGAGCTGAATCCGGCGTCATCCTGACCATTGACGGTCCGGTGTCGCCGCCGGTCGCCGATTACCTGGCGCGTGAGATTGAGAATGCATCGAACGCGGACAAAGGGCTGGTCATCATCGAGATCGATACGCCCGGCGGCCTTGTCGATTCCATGAAAACAATCATCAAGGCGATCCTTGCTTCCGAAACGCCGGTCGCGACCTATGTGTCGCCGCAAGGGGCGCGGTCCGCCTCCGCCGGTCTTTACATCATGTATGCGGCGCATGTTTCCGCCATGGCGCCGGCGACCAATACCGGCGCGGCGACACCCGTCGAAGTCGGCGGCACGCCCCAGGACGACGACAGTCCGCTCGACGGAAACCCGTTCGGTGAAGATGCAACCGAGGAAGAGGGCGAAGCGCCGGCGAGCGAAGACGCTGCCGAGGACGCAAATGCAGGCGCCGACGAAGCCGGCGCAGACGAAATCACTGCAGCCAATGACGAGCCCGCCGAAGAAGCCGAGGCGCCCGCTGAAACCGCTGACGCTCCCTTGTCCTCAAACGACGCTTTGCGCGCCAAAGTCATCAATGACTCTGTCGCTTATATCCGGGCGCTCGCCGAAGAACGCGGCCGCAACGCCGACTGGGCAGAGGAAGCCGTGCGCAATGCGGCGTCCATCACCGCCAATGAAGCCCTTGAACTCGGCGTCATCGATCTCGTCGCCAATGACATCGACGATCTTCTTGCTCAGATCGACGGCGTTACCGTCACGGTGGCGTCCGGCGAAAAGACCATCGCAACGGAGAACATCAAACTCGAACGGGTCGAGCCGACATTTCTTGAACGCATCCTGAGCTTTATCGCTGACCCGAATGTCGCCGTTATCCTGATGTCGCTCGCAACCACGGGCATCATCATTGAAATGTGGAACCCTGGATCGATCTTTCCCGGCGCCGTCGGCGTCGTCTCGTTTATTCTCGGACTTTATGCATTTCAGGTGCTGCCGTTTAACTGGCTCGGCGCAGCGCTGATGATTGCGGGCGCGATTCTCATTCTCGTCGAGGCATTTACGCCCACCTTCGGGCTTGCGGGCGTCGCCGGCCTATTGGTCTTTGGGTTCGGCATTTTTGTGATTTTTCCGGAAGGCTATCGCGTTTCGACCAGCGTCATCGCCGTCATTCTCGCCGTTGCCGGCGGTCTGCTCGCGCTGATCCTGTTCGCTGTGGTCGGCTCACGAAGTCACGGGCCTTTAATCGGTGCAGAAGCCATTCGCCGGCGCGAAGGGGTCGTCGACGAATGGAATGGTCGGGAAGGCTGGGTGATCGTCGAGGGCGAACGCTGGCGGGCGCGTTCGGACAAACCGCTTACCCCCGGCGACAAGGTTCGCGTCGTCGAGGTCGACGGGCTCGTTCTTGTCGTCAAACAGGCTAAAGCGGGCGGTTTTCTTGGCGCGCTGCAACCGAAGGAAGCATAACGCGCGATGACGGAAAGCGGGTTTTTCTCCAACCCGGTCAGCATTGGTCTGATCGCGATAGCGGTTGGCTTTGGTCTTGTCGCTCTTGCGAAAATCTACGGCCTTTTCTTCATGCGCTGGAAAACGCCCTTTCGTGTTGGCGAAGCCATGAACGTCAGGCGCGCCACGGTCGTCGACTGGAAGGATGGAGAAGGTCACGTTCGAGCCGGCGGCGAGTTATGGCGTGCAACGTCAACGGATGAATTGACGCCTGGCGATGATGTAACGGTGGCGGCGGTCGAAGGATTGCTGCTAAAAGTGAACCGAAAATAAAGCCCGCGCGCGGCGCGGCGAAAAGGAGAATCTCATGGGCGGCATTGGATTTATTATTCCCCTGGCCGTGGCGCTGTTTGCCCTCGCCACAGCGATTATCAAAATCCTGCGCGAATATGAGCGCGGCGTAATCTTCACCCTCGGCCGCGTCGGGCGCAAAGCGTCGGGACCCGGCCTCATCCTGCTCATCCCCGTCGTCCAACAGATGCGCAAGGTGGACATGCGTACGCTTGTTCACGACGTGCCGACCCAGGACGTGATTTCCCAGGACAACGTTTCGGTAAAGGTGAATGCCGTTATCTACTATCGCGTCGTCGACGCGGTTCGGGCCGTTGTACAGGTTGAGAACTACATGGCCGCCACAAGTCAGCTTGCGCAAACGACCCTGCGATCCGTCCTCGGCAAGCATGATCTCGATGAAATGCTTCAGGAACGCGACAAGCTCAACAAGGATATCCAGGAGATTCTCGACAACCAGACCGAAGCCTGGGGCATCAAGGTCTCAAACGTGGAAATCAAGCATGTGGACGTCGATCCGTCGATGATCCGCGCCATCGCCAAGCAGGCCGAAGCCGAGCGTGAGCGGCGCGCCAAGGTCATTCTCGCGGAAGGCGAACAGCAGGCGGCGTCAAAACTGGCTGAAGCCGCCAACATCCTCTCAACTGAAAAAGGATCGATGGAGCTGCGATATCTCAATGCATTGCAGGAAATCGCCGGCGATCGCAGCAATACAATCGTCTTCCCGTTTTCGCTCGAGCAAATGTCAAGGGCCGTGCGCGGCGAATAGCGGGGCGCTGCCGGGGCGCTGCCGGTCTAAACTGTGGAGTTTGCGCAACAGAGGCGGTGAAAATCCAGCCCGATTGCGCAGTTGTGACGCCTCTACTGCATAGCGCAATTGGCCTGCATAACTGTTTCCGGCATGTTTTTCATCGTTCAAATAGATGAAGAAATCCGCGCGCTCATGCATTGGCTGACGTGGAAAACAGGGAGATATTTATGCGTAAAGGGCTGGCCCTCAGGGCCTCAATGATCGCGCTTGGCTGTGCTGCGTTCGCGCCGCAAGGGGCTATTGCTCAAAATGACGATGTCATCATCGTCACCGGCTCATTCATCAAGAAACAAAACCAGGCGGACCTGCCATCGCCGCTTCAGACTGTCGGATCGGAAGAGATCGACGATATCGGGGCAGTGAACGTCGCCGACATAACCCAAACCCTGACCATCAACACCGGCGCCCAAAACAACCCTGACGCGTTTACGCAGAACGCCACTACCGGCACGTCGAATATTAACCTGCGCGGCCTCGGCGTCGGATCGACCCTCGTATTGCTGAATGGTCAGCGTCAGGTGCTCGCGGGCTCGCCAACCAATGACGGCATCAACTTCGTCGATACGTCCTCGCTTGTTCCGATGATTGCCATCGATCGCATTGAGATTTTGAAAGACGGCGCCTCGGCGCTTTATGGATCTGACGCGGTTGCCGGCGTGGTCAACTTTATTACGCGTGAGAACTACGACGGGCTCTTGCTCTCTGGCAATTACACATCCCATCAGAGTCAGGGCGATTACAACGAGTTCAATATTCAGGGACTCGCAGGCAAGGACTTCGGCGCCGGTTCCATCATGATCGCCGCGAGCTATACGGAACGCACGGCGCTGACGACTGCGGAACGGCGCTTGTCGCGGCCACAGGATGACACGTCTGTGCTGGGCAACCCGGGCGCTTTCTTCGGCGTTGTCGACGGCGACGATTTCGGCCTGCCGCCTGACCCCATGACCGGTGACGCAATGTCACTCCCATTTATTGACCCCGGATGCGCGGCCGCGGGCGGTTTTCCGGGACCGGCCAGCGTGGCTGCGGCCCCGCTGCAAGCCTTTGGCGTTGGTTTTTGTGGTTTCGACTTCGGCGATTTCTTCAACCTTGTGCCGGAGGAAAGTCGTTTCGTAGGCTTGGCGCGGGCGGAAATTGATCTGTCAGATGCTATCCAATGGAGCGCTGAATTCACCTACGCCGATAACGAGGCGGTGCGCGGAAACTCGCCTACATTCCCGTTTTTGCAGCTCGGCAGCGCGGTTATTCCAGGCGATATGGTCGGTCCATTTCCGGCGGGCGCTCTCGGCCTGACGCCGAACCCGTTCAACATCTTTCCGGGCAATCCGACCGTCGTCTTCTTCGGTCGCGCCAGCGGTAATGGCGGCAGCGTATCCCCGAATCTCACCACCAGCGAAACCTGGCGCGTCTCGACCGCACTTGGCGGCGATATCGGCACGGGCGCCTGGGAAATATCTTTCACAAGGGCCTCTAACGAGTTCGTCGTGGCTACCGAAGACACGGTAACTGATCGGTTCCAATGCGCACTGACCGGTTTTGCGACCGTGCCCCCGCTTCCGGGAACAACAGCCGGCACCGATTGTTCGGCGGCGAACCCGGACCTGACGACCGGCGGCGTTTCAATTCCAGCAGCCGGCACCTTCTTTAACCCGTTTTCGACGGCGATCACTGCTGGCGTCGGCAACAACGCCGCGCTGCTCGACTACATCATCGGCACGCAAACACGGACCTATAACTCCGATTTGACTGCCATTCAGGGCTTTATTTCGCAGGAAATATTTGAATTACCCGCGGGCCCAGTGTCGATCGCTGTTGGCGGGCAATACCGCGACAATGACCTGTCACAAACGGTCGATGAATTGTCATTGAATGACGGCTTCGCCTTCCTTGTTGGCGGCCGGCCGTTCGACGGCTCCCAAGACGTGTTCGGCGTATTCGGAGAGGTATCAATTCCGCTTGCAAGTTGGATCGATATTCAGGCGGCCGTTCGTCACGAGCGCTATGGCGATGACGAGGGTGGTTCGACTACGGACCCGAAAATCGCCATCCTCGCCCGTCCGACCGACTGGTTATCTTTACGCGGATCATTCTCTACTTCGTTCCGCGCCCCGTCGGTGTTCCAGCAATTCGGCGAATCGACGACGCTGCAACAAGTAAGCGACGCTGGCGCAACGGCCTTCGTCGCGGTGCGAACTCTTGCGCCGACGGATATGAGCGGCAACATCACCGCCCGTCCGATTTTGCCTGAAGAATCGGAAGCGTTTAATTTTGGCGCGAGCTGGGAGCCCATCGACGGCCTGCAGCTTGATGTCGATTACTTCAATTTCGATTTTACAAACGTCATTATCGCCACGGCGCCACAGGCTATTCTCGACGCCGCCAATGGCGGCGACGCGGCGGCAATCGCCGCCGTTATCCGCTCGCCCGCGGGCACCGTTCTGCAAATCAACAATGACTTTGTGAACGCATCGTCCGTTGAAACGTCAGGTATCGACTTCTCGGCGCGATGGGATATCGATCTCGGCGGCGCAGGCACGCTCACGCCGAGCGTGACAGGCACCTACATCATCAACTACGACATCGTCGACCCGCAAGCCGGTTTGGTTGACGGTGAAGGTAACCGGAATTTCAACAATTTTGGCACATCGACACCGGAGCTTCGGCTTAATGGCGGGATGCAATGGGCGAATGGCGCGCACTCGATAAATCTCTTCGTGCGTCACATCGATGGGTATACGGATGACCAGAACGGCGTTCCAGTCGATTCCGATACGCGGCTCGACGTTCAGTATGCCCTCGCCATCAACGAATATATGAACCGAGACAAGCTGGCGCAGATCACGCTCGGCGCCCGCAATCTCACCGGCGAGCGGCCGCCGCAGGTCTTCACCAATGGCGGGTTTGACAGCAAGGTTCACGATCCGCGCGGGGCGTTGATCTATTTCGGCCTCGACGTCGAATTCTGATCCCACTCCTTGCGACACAAAAAAGAGGCCCCGCGGGATTCCGCGGGGCCTTTTCTTTTGCCCTGCCTGCGGCCATAGGCGGGTAATGAACGCGGACGCAAAAACCCTCGATCTTTTCGTTCTAACGTGAACAAGTGTCAAAGGTGATGCGCGGTGAACAGCATCGCGCTTGCCTGGCCAACACAACTTCTCAACCGGCCGTGGGCGTTACAGTCCGCGCGACGACACGTCCACATAGTCCACAATCGCCTCGGTTAGCGCGTGAAGCTCCTCAGGCGAGATCACATATGCAGGCGCAAGATAAATCACGTTGCCCAGCGGGCGTATGAATACGCCGCGGGCAATAAATGCTTCGCGGGCGGCCTCTACGTCGAACGCTTCCCGCATCTCCACCGCCGCTACCGCGCCGAGGACGCGAACATCTTCTACAGCCGGCGCGGCCCGCAACGAAGAAAGGCTTTCTTCAAGCTGTTGTTCGATTTCACGAACCTGATCCAGGCGGCGCTCGGATTGAAAAAGATCGATGGATGCATTCGCGGCGGCGCAACCTAGTGCATGACCCATAAAAGTCGGCCCGTGCATCAACGCCTTGTTTGCATCGTCATCGTGAAACGCGTCGTAAACTCTGCCGGTGGCGAGCGTTGCCGCTAATGGTGCAACGCCGCCGGTCATGGCCTTGCCGAGTGTCATGATGTCCGGCGCAACGCCGGCCGCATCGGCGGCGAACATTTTTCCAGTACGGCCGAAGCCGGTAAAAATTTCATCAAAGATCAGCAACACATTGTGGGCGTCACAAAGCGCTCGCATGCGCTGCAGGCAGGCGGCGTCGTGCATGCGCATGCCGCCGGCGCCCTGCAGCAGGGGTTCAACAATCACCCCCGCGATGTCGTTATTTTCCTCAAGGGTTTTCGCCAGCATCGCCGTGCTTGCATCATCGCGCGGGAGGTCAATCACGTGCTGTTGCGAAAGCATGCCGGCAAAGAGCGCATGCATGCCCTCTTCGGGATCGCACACGGACATAGCGGCAAAAGTGTCGCCGTGGTAGCCGCCCTTAAAGGAAACGAACTTCGACCGCCGCTCACCGAACTTGTTCAGCCAGTATTGCACAGCGATTTTCATCGCTACTTCCACGGCAACGGAACCCGATTCTGTAAAAAAGACCTTGGTGAGATCGCCCGGCGCAATTGCCGAAAGGCGGGCGGCGAGACGATAAGCCTGCTCATGCGCGAGCCCGCCCAACATCACATGCGGCAATTGCGTCATTTGCACGCGCACAGCATCCAATATCGCCGGATGATTGTAACCGTGGGCGGCAGTCCACCAGCTTGAAACCCCGTCGACCAACTCCCGCCCGTCGCCAAGGCGGATCCGCGTCCCATTGGTTAAAACGGCCGCACGCGGTTTTGCCGCAGTTTTCATTTGTGCATAGGGCAGCCAGATATGCTTCAAGCCGCTGTCGAGCCAGTCCGGATCCGTCAATGCGCGCTCCTGTAGGTTTCAGACAAAAACAAACCGTCGCGCCTTTTGGAATGTCAGAGACGATGACGCAATGAACCAAGCAGATGAAATCGACAGCGCCGCGCGCGAGAAACTCGCCGAGCTGGAGACGCGGAACATTCGACGGCGCCTGAATTCCACGCACCGCACAGAAGGCGGAATGGCGCATCGAGATAGGCGCGATCTGATTTCCTTTTGCGATAATGACTATCTTGGCCTTTCAACAGATCCGCGCGTGATCGAGGCGGCTTGCAAAGCAGCGAAGGCTTATGGCGCCGGCGCCGGCGCCTCCCGCCTCGTCACGGGAGACTGCCCGCTCAATGCGCACCTCGAACAAAAACTTGCAACGATGAAAGCCACAGACGCCGCCCGTGTTTTTGGCTCCGGATATCTTGCCAATATCGGAACCGTTCCGGTGCTTGTTGGCAAAGACGATCTCATCGTCATGGATGAGTTGGCCCATGCCTGCCTCCATACGGGCGCAAAGCTTTCCGGCGCCGACATAGCGCTTTTTCGGCATAATGATCCCGCCGACGCCGATCGCGCCTTAAATGCCCGCGCCGCCTATCGACGCGCGCTCATTGTTACCGAAACTGTCTTTTCCATGGACGGCGACGTCGCCCCTCTCGCCGACCTAGATCATCTGTGTCGAGAGTATGACGCGTGGATGATGACTGACGACGCCCATGGGCTGGGCGTGGTCGCGCTGGACAATCCTGCGCCTATCCAGATGGGCACGTTGTCAAAAGCAGCGGGCGCCTATGGTGGTTATGTCTGCGGCCCTGACAGCTATATCGATCTCCTCACCGGCCGGGCGCGAAGTCTTATTTACACGACCGGGTTGCCGCCGAGCGTGCTTGGCGCAGCACTGAAAGCCCTTGAGATCATAAATGCCGAGCCGCAATTGGGCGACGCAGCGCTCACAAACGCGGCGCTGTTCGCCAATCTCCTCGACCTGCCGACGCCGCAAAGCGCGATCATCCCAATCATTCTTGGCGACGCCGGCGAAGCGCTCACCGTGTCGGAAACGCTATCAGACAAAGGATTTCTCGTCAGCGCCATTCGCCCGCCGACCGTGCCGGAGGGAACAGCGCGCTTGCGTTGCACATTCACCGCTGTTCATCAGGAAAAAGATGTGCGAGCACTGGCGGCGGCGATCAAGGAGGCGCGAAAATGAGCGCCTATTTTGTCACCGGCGCCGGCACAGAAGTTGGAAAGACTTTTGTCAGCGCCGCATTGCTCACAGAAGCGCGCGCCCGTGGCGTTACGGTGCAAGGGCTCAAACCGGTAATGAGCGGTTTTGCGCCCGACAATCTTCAGGAGAGCGATGCCGGATTACTATTATCCGCCTGCGGAGAAACAACCTCGCGCGAAAACATCGATCGCATCTGTCTATACGCTTTCCAGGCGCCCCGCGCCCCAAATATTGCCGCCCGCGAAGAATGCGTTTCGATGGATGGCGATGAAATCACGAGTTTTTGCCGCAGGCATATCGCAACTACAGAGCCGCGCGGATTGCTGCTGATCGAAGGCGCGGGAGGCGTCATGTCTCCAACAACGGACGCCATGCTCCAGCTTGATCTGATCTGCGCGTTGTCATTGCCGACAATTCTAGTGACAGGCGCCTATCTCGGCGCCATCAGTCACACGCTGAGCGCGCTGAAGATCCTTCAAGCAACGGAAATCCCCGTGGCCGCGATTGTCGTTTCACAGTCAGAATCAACTGGCGGCGATCCTGCCGGAATCGCCGACGAACTCGCGCGGTTACAGAAAGTCTGCGTAATTTCCGCGCCTTACGGCCAATCGTCTCGAGTGCTTGGCGGCGCGCTGCTTGACCGGCTCAAATTCTCATGAGCAGCGAAGAAAGCCGCCCGACCACCCTCGATCTTACGGGCTATCGCTGCCCGATTCCGGTCATTCGCCTCGAGACGGCCCTCCGAACCATGCCTGAAGGCGCGCAACTTACTGTTTTTGCTGACGATCCGGTCGCGGCGATCGATATTCCCCTCAGCTGCCGCGAGGGCGGCCATGGCTGCGAGCGCGGGCCGGACCGAGACGGATTTTGCGTCTTTCTGGTCACGCGAGGGGCTAAACCGTAGGCGCGCCCTAGGTTTCACGCGCCCTGCTTTTGCCTTCCCGGACCCTTATGGTTAATGTAGTCTTAAGACCGAAGCGGCCCGTTCGCGCCCCGGCCGAGGAGGGGCAGGCGGCCGGCGTCGCCGAGTTTGGGGCGACTGGTTGAGGGGAAGTTGGGAATGACGAGAAATCCGATGACTTTTGCAACGAAGGCTCGCCGGGCCTTTGGCGGACTGGCGGCGGCGTCGGTGCTGGCGCTTGCGGCGGCCGGCCCTGCGCACGCAACGTATGAGGCCGGCGTTCAGGCCTATATGAACGGGCAGTACGCTCAGGCGCTTGACATCTGGCGGCGCTTCGCGGTCGCCGGCGATGTTCGCTCGAAGAAAATTCTTGGCGACGTCTATTCCGGCAAGCCGCTCGAGGGCGCAAAGAACGCCGCTTCGCCGCTTGAAGAAATTCCGGTCGACAACGTCCAGGCGCTCGTCTGGTACACGCTGGCGGCCTATCACGACTTCACCGCCTATCAAACGCCGTCCGCACACGAAGTGAATGCGCGCATTCTGGCTGAGCAGCGCCTGCCTGACATTCGCGGCCGCATGTCGACCGCCGACGTCAACAAGGCGGAAAACTATGTGGCGCAAACTTTCGAGGCGGGCAGCGCCTACGATCTCTATCGTCTTGGCGAGATGTACCAAAAAGGCGCCGGCGTTGAGAAAGACAACATTCGCGCCCTGCAGCTTTATGCACTGGCGAAGGAACGCGGCGTCGGCGAAGCCTCGGCCGCCTTTGAGTTTCTCGAACCGCTGATGAACAAAAAAGAACGCGACACGGCGCTCGACAAGGTGACAGGATGGCAGCCGCCCCTGCCGCCGGAATACACCGGCAAGACGCCGCAGCAGGAAGAGCTTGAGCGTCTCAAACGTCAGTATGAAGAACTGAAGATGGCCGACGCCCTTGAGGCGGTGTCGGATATTGACGTTGAGCTGATCCAGCGCGCGCTCGCAGCGCTCGGCTTCCGGCCCGGCTCCATCGACAACAAACTCGGGCCCTCAACGCGCGCCGCCATTCGCCGTTTCCAGGCGGCCTCGGTCGCACGCGACACGTCGCTTTCGGAAGAAGAAAAAGCGTCCGTGGTCACCGGCGTCCTGACGCCGCGCCAGACGGTCGATCTTTTTGGAGACGCCGCAGACGTCGCTCACCCAATGTCCGAATATGTATACGGCATCATGCATGTACGCGGCATCGGCGTTGCGCAGAACGGCAGTCAGGCTGTCTCATGGCTTGAAAAAGCCGCCAATCACGACCTCGCCATCGCCCATTATGCTTTGGGCGTGGTTTATCGCGACGGCACGACGGGCCTAAACGAAGTCGCGCCTGATGAGCGGAAATCCGCCTATCACTTCGCGCAGGCGTCGGCGCTTGGCTACAAGCCCGCCAATGACGCGCTTCGGCGCCTCAGCTTCGAATACACGCGCGACATTCAATAGTCGGAGGGGATGAAGATGAAACGGTCAGTATCCATGAAATTCGCTCCGATCGCCGGCGCGCTCAGCGTCGCGGCGCTAATCGTCGCTGATGCGGCGAATGCGCAATCGCTCGGCGGGTTCCCGATCCGCGAACCGGGCGCCAACACGTCGACGGGTGGCGGCGGAGGACCGGCGAAGAAAAAAGGCAAACTCGAAATCGTTGTCGATGACAATGGCCGCGGCGCTTACAAGACGATTTCCGCAGCGCTCAACGACATCGCCGAAGGGGGCGTTATTTACGTCAAGCACGGCACGTATGAAGAATCGATCGAACTGACGAAATCGGTTTTCATCGAAGGCGACCGCGGGCCAGGCCGGGGCGTTCACATCAAGGCGCCAATGAATGCGCCTTGTCTTAATTTCAATCCGAACGAAGTCACCGCACACGCAGTGGTGTCAAACGTATCGTTCGAGTCGAAAATCAATTCCGGCGCCGACGCCTGCGTCAACATCAATCAGGGTGTGTTCACGCTGAAGGAAAGCGACGTCCTGGGCTCAGGCGTGCGCCCGGCGGTAAAAATCTCCGGCGGCATGGCGATGCTCGAGAAAAACCGCATTTCAGCCGGCTCTGAAGGCGTCTTCGTCGCCCAGTCCCACTCCCTGTCGCAAAGCTTCATTATCGACAACAAGATCCTGCAGAACAAAGTGGGCGTCGATATTTCCCATGAAAGCGAAGCGGATGTGGTGGTCGCCGGCAACGAGATTTTCGACAACCTCGATTCAGGGGTTAAATCCTCCGGCTTCGGGTCAGCCAAACTTATCGGCAACAAGATCCGAAACAACAAGGGCTCCGGCGTCATCCTCGACAAATACGCCAAGCTCTCGCTCGTGCGCTATAACGAGATCGTGCAGAATTCCGGCGACGGCGTCGCTATTCCGTTCGGCGTCAATGGCGTTATCGAGGACAATGATATTGTCGGCAATGATGGGCTTTCAATCTTCGTGCGCGAAGGGCTCGAGCCGAAAATTACAAACAACACAGTGAAGAATAACGGCGGCGACAATTGCTCAAGACGCGACCGCCGAAAGGGGCGCTGCTAAGGCGGGGCTGCACTAAACACACAGAAAAGCCCCGCTTCGGCGGGGCTTTTTTTGTTGGGTGGCGCGCTGTCGTGCTCCTACAGAGGCACATTTGGCGCGTGGTTCGGGCGCCTTCCTTAGGGCTGTGGCTCGACATATTGGACGGCACACTTACCTGTGTCTGAGTCAGTTTTGATCCTAATGAAGACGCGCGTGTCGGTGTGCAACGCGGTCAGCAACACCGACGCAATCAAATCCCGCCCCATAACATCCTCTTTGACGAGAACAGTACTGTGGTGATCCAGCGTACAGCCAAACTCCGTTGGGGCCGGAGAAGAAAAATAAATTCTGAGTTTTCCGTCCGCCAAAAAACAAAACGCGCTCGGGAACTTCGGTACAGCCATATTGGCTACAATTTGGATTGTTGGCATGGGCGTACCCGCCAAACACGGACGCCGCAAATATGATCGATAGAAGCTTTCTCATTGCATTTCCTCAAATCTGATACGGGTAACTTGAATTTGAATCTCAGGTCCGGTGGGAATAAGCCGATGATTAAGCCCGTTTGTCGGTTTCTTCGCCTTTTTGAAAAACAGGCCGCGTTGAACACGCCGCCATGCGCCGGCATCTCCGAATGCAGAACATCATCAACCGGCCCCTAGCGTTGATTGGTGAACCAATAGCCCATCCAATTTGTTGTGTTCCCAAAGCGCGTACAGTTGGTGTTGTCATCAGCGAAACGAATTTTGATCTTGTAGTTGGCGGCAATAGCAGTCATCCAAACCGACACCATGCGATCAAATTCCTCTGGTCCGCTGGGCGGGTGTTCCGATCCAAAGTAAATACAACCGCCTCGAAAACACCCCCAGGGCCTCGGTGGACTAGATGGTGGGTTAGATGGTGGCGAACTTCGCTTAACCCAAACTTGGGTTGGCGTAACCAAACACTCTTTGTAAGCCCATGCGTTTGATGTTGCTGCAAACGCCATCTGCAGCGCCGCTAACATCAAACACATCTTAGTCAGTATACGCATTTTTTCCACGGTTAGACTCTCCGTTTGCGCTGTTTTCGCCATTGCCAGCACAAGTTAGGCGGCTTAACAGCATAAAGTGAGGAAAATTCGATTGTTTTGACTTGTTCTTATTTTGTCTTATATAGCAAATACATGGCTTGTATTTGTGTCTACTGTGTCAAATCAATATTTTATTGTCAATTATAAATGTAGTGTCAAAATCTAACCAGCCGGCCTTCGCCGCGCGGCGTTTTCTTCGCAAAGGGGATGGTCCCCTGCCGGGGCGTTCTCCGCCTAAAATTGACCCACTGGATGGAGTTCTTCGCCTTCGGCGACCCAGCTGCGAATGGTGCCCCCCGCCGGAATCGAACCGGCACTTCCAAAGGAAACTGGATTTTGAATCCAGCGCGTCTACCAGTTCCGCCAGAGGGGCTCTCAAGAGGTGGCAGCATCAAAGAGCGCGGCATGATAGGCGCGCGCGCCTTGCGGTCAAGCATCAATGAGAATGGGCTGGGGTTTGAACTTTTTTCATAGCTTCCCCCGAGATTGGCCCATGACCCAGCATCGAAAGCGCCCTAAGAATGCCGCAACAATCGATTAACCCGACAAAAGACATGTCCGCGCCCGACGACGCTTTCACCGACCGAGACGCCAAGGAAGTCCGCGGCGCGACCCGCGTATTGGCCGGCGTGCTCGCGGAGTTGCGCACCAATGCCGAGGCCAATCCATCACTCAGAACAGACGACGAAGACGGCCCTCATGGCCGGCTCGGGGACATCATCGATCGCCTCGACGAACGGGCATACGGCTTTTTAATTCTGTTGCTGGCGCTCCCCTGCTGCCTGCCGTTCGTTTACTTGCTGCCGCAAATTGTGGCGCTTCCCATGCTCGCGCTCGCCGGCCAGTTGGCCGCCGGAAGGCCTCATCCTTGGTTGCCGAAAGCGCTGCATGAGCGTTCTTTTTCAATCCCGGCTTTTGAAAAGGTCCTTGCGCGCGCGTCCCGGTATGTCGGCCTGGTTGAACGCGTCGCCAAGCCGCGCCTCAAGCCTGTGACCAGCCATTTCGGCGCACGCATTGTGGGCGTCCTGATGCTCGTGCCGACGGCGTCCATTCTCGTGCCGTTGCCGTCGACCAACACCATTCCGGGGATTGGCGTTGCGATTACATCGCTGGGCCTTATCGAGCGGGACGGCGTTCTCGTTATCCTCGGCCTTGTCATCGGGTTTTTATGGGTCGGTCTTCTCGCTTTTCTTGGCCTCGAGGCGGCCAGTATGATCAAGGCCTGGGTTGGCGCCCTCCTTTAGTCGGGGCGGCGGTGTGACGAATCGCAACGGCGCGAGGGCGCGCGCGATCGCCTATATCTTTCCCATGGTCAGCGTCCTTTCAGGATTGAGTTTCTCCGAGCGCGTCCTTGCGCTTTCCCTCGCCGTTTCGGCGCTGCTGCTTGCGCTCGCCCATTTGTCAGAGCGCTTGCTGGGCTTAACCCCGTGCATTCTCTGCCTCGACCAGCGTGAAGCCCATTGGGCCGCGCTCGGCGTCGCAGCGGCGGGGCTGATTGCCGCACGCGCCTTTCGCTCGCGCCTCGGCGCCGCGGCGGCCGTTGGCGCGGCAGCCCTTGTTTATGCAGTGAGCGCCGGCCTCGCCTTTTACCACACCGGCGTCGAATATGAGTTCTGGCCCGGTCCGGCGCTCTGCGCCGGCGGCGGCGCTGTAGGCCCCGTCAGTATCGATGACCTTGGCGCCGCTCTCGACGGCGCCGTTGATGCGCCTGCCTGTAACGACGTCCAGTGGTCGCTCCTTGGGGTATCCATGGCGGGCTACAATCTTTTGATCTCCGCCGGCCTCTTCGCCCTCACTCTCGGCGCGGCGCTTGCGGAGACGAGACGCGTGCAAAAGGGGCGCGTCGGCGGGGCGCCGTCATGACCGATGCGGCGCAAAAACCGGGGCCCCAAAAACCGGGCCCCAGAACTACACGGATCGCGGAAATGTTGCGCGTTGACCACGCCGGCGAATACGGCGCCGTCGCCATTTATCGCGGCCAGCGGGCCGTCTTTGACCGTTTGCCGGGCAAAGCCGAGACGGCGCAAAAAATCGCGGAAATGGAAGCGGGCGAAGAAGCGCATCTTGAAACCTTCGACCGACTGCTCGCAGAGCGTCGCGTGCGCCCGACATTGCTTGCGCCTTTATGGAATGCGGCTGGTTTCGGCCTTGGAGCCGCGACGGCGCTGATGGGCGAAAAAGCGGCTATGGCGGCCACCGCAGCCGTCGAGGACGTCATCGAAAAGCACTACGCCGAGCAGCTCAACGAACTTGAGCCGGACGAACCCATGCTTGCCGAAACAGTCCGTCAGTTCCGCGAGGACGAGCTTGAACACAAGCACACGGCCGAAGCGGCCGGCGCTGAAGAAACCCCCGGTTACAGCGTGCTTTCCGGCCTCATTCGCGTCGGTTGCCGCGCCGCCATCAAAATCGCTGAAAAGGTCTGACCGGCGCGCCGCCGACGGGCTTTGCCCGCCGCGCGCCGGCCCGCTATGGTCGCCTGCAAACGGGGGTTATTTCCAGGGAGCAGTCATGACCATCAAAAGCATTTTCCTTGGCGCGTCATCAATCGCGCTGCTTGCGGCTTGCGGCGATCAATCATCGAGCAGCGGCCCCATCCAGCCGGCGGAAGGCGATACCCGCGTGGTCGTCGACGAGGCGCCGCCGACCCGCGAAGACGCGGAAGCCTTTATCGAACGGGTGGAAACATGGACCCGCGAATTTGGCGAATACTACAGTCGCGTTTCCTGGGTGCAGGCGACCTATATCAACTATGACACCAATTGGTTTGGTGACGAAGGCTGATACGGAGTTCACCGAGCAGGGCGTAAAATTCGCCAATGAAGCAAAACGCTTCAACAACCTTGACCTGCCGGCGGACATGAAGCGCAAGCTCGAAGCCATCAAGCTTGGCGTCAACCTTCCGGCCCCGGAGCGTCCTGGCGCAGCGGCCGAGCTAGCCGAGATCAACACCCGCATGGGCGCGGCTTATGAAACCGGAAAAATCGAGCTCGACGGCGAGGAGGTGCCGCGTTCGACCCTTGAAACCATGATGGGCGATATTCGCGACCCGGCGAAACTGCAGGAAATCTGGACGAAATGGCGAGAAGTGCCGGTCGCTGACGACGCAAATGGCAACTCCATTAAATCCGACTACGTCAAAATGGTGGCGCTCGCCAATGAAGGCGCCGCGGAACTTGGTTACGCCGACGCCGGCGCCATGTGGCGATCACGTTACGACATGGATCCGGATGAGTTCGCGGCGGAAATGGATAGACTATGGGTTCAGGTGAAGCCGCTTTATGACGAGCTTCACTGTCACGTGCGCGCCAAACTCAATGATCAGTATGGAGATGATATTGTCCCGCTCGATCAACCGATCCGCGCCGACCTGTTGGGCAATATGTGGGCGCAGACCTGGGGCAATATCAATGATCTGGTGGAGCCTGAAGGCGCAGCGCCCGCCTACGACCTTACCGAACGCCTTGTCGCCAACGATTATACGCCAATCAAGATTTTTGAGACGGGCGAAGACTTCTTCTCATCGCTCGGTTTCGCCCCGCTTCCCGACACATTTTGGGAGCGCTCGATGCTGACCAAGCCGGCGGACCGCGAGGTCGCCTGCCACGCATCGGCGTGGGATCTCGATTGGGCTGACGATATTCGCGTCAAGATGTGCACCAAGGTGAACGCCGACGATTTCCGCACCGTGCATCACGAGCTCGGCCACAACTACTATCAGCGCGCCTATCAGGATCAGTCGGTGCTGTTCCAGACCGGCGCCAATGGCGGCTTTCATGAAGCCATCGGCGATATGATCTCGCTGTCGATCACGCCCGATTATCTCAAACAAATCGACTTGATCGACGAAGTTCCGGACGCATCAAAAGACCTTGGCCTGTTGATGACCGAAGCGCTTGAAGGCGTCGCGTTCTTGCCCTTTGGGTTGCTTATGGACAAATGGCGCTGGCAGGTCTTTTCCGGCGAACTGACGCCGGAAACCTACAATGAAGGCTGGTGGGCGCTCCGCACGGAATATCAAGGCATCCGCCCGCCGACCGAAAGGGGCGGCGAATACTTCGATCCGGGCGGCAAGTATCACATTCCGGGCAACGTCTCTTATGAACGTTATTTCCTTGCGCGTGTCTTGCAGTTCCAGTTCCACAAGTCGGCCTGTGATCTCTCCGGATGGGAAGGCCCGCTTCACCGCTGTTCCGTTTACGGATCGAAAGCGGTCGGCGCGCGCTTCAACGCCATGCTTGAGCTTGGCGCCTCGGAGCCATGGCCCGAAGCGCTCGCCGCTTTCACCGGCAGCCGCGAAATGGACGGGACAGCGATGGTTGAATATTTCGCCCCGCTTATGGAGTGGCTGCAGGCGCAGAATGCGGAACGCACCTGCGGCTGGTAAAAGCACAATATCGAACAGAAAAAAGCCCCGCCTAAGCGGGGCTTTTTTTGCCTAACTGACGGCATTTGCGGCATATTTTCGTAAATTTCAGGAGCGCGTTTTCATCACTCCTTGGGGCCGGGCAAATAATTCCTAATGAAAAACCCGGAACGCCATGGCCATTCGCGTCGATATCGACACACAGGATCTGAAGCGCCTTCACAAAGAAACGCGCAAACGCTTCACCAGCAAGGCCTTCACGCCGGCCGTCTCGATTGCGATAATCATCGCCAGCTTTCTGGCGATGCTTTTTATCGCCTGGAACCAGTATCAGAACCTTTCCAGCCTGGGCCTTAATCTCGAATCGGCAGGGGTCGCCGGCGCAACAGCAGCGGCTGGTTTATTTCTGTTTTTTGGCGTTTTACTTGTTCGCGGTCGCTGGATGCGGAACACCGTGATCCATCGCGAGAGCGCCAAGCATGGGTTTTCGACCGGACGGTTTGAGTTTCACTTCACCGACAAAGCGCTCATTGTTAAAGCAGCCCAGACGACCCGCAAATTCGCTTGGCCGGGGCTCGACCAGATCGCGGAAACAAAATCAAACATCGTCTTTTGGAGGCGCGGAAAGGTCGTCGCGTTCATACCGAAGGACGGCCTTGCATATCCTGCACTGTTCGAAAAATTGACCCGCATTCACGGTCCATCCATCGCCAACAAACTCTCATGCAACGCCAGCGAAAGGTCCAATCCGCACAAGATTACATTCGAATGCACCACCAGCGACTACGCAGAATACTGGGGGCGATATAGAGAAATACATGACGGCCGGGCGGCGGTTTTGCGCTCGGTATTTTTCTGGCGGGCATGGCCGCCAATTTTATTTGTTACGGCGATCTGCCTTGCCGGGTTATCAGCTTACGGATTTATATCGACTTTTGACATCACCCTGGGCGTCATCTCAGCAAGCGCCGTTCTATCCGCCGCTCTCCTGTTCCTTTTCAATTCGGAAACATTCCGCGGACCGGGCTACCCCTCGCAAAAAGAAGCGCGATGGCCGTTCGCCCAATCGGAGCTGGTCAGCCTGGCCCTCTTTAAGGGCGGCGTTTGCGTCAGCCGCGGCGATAGCGACGAAATCTACCCGTGGAGCGCTTTTGACGGCATGATCATCACCCGCCTCAACGCCTATCTGGCGCTGACCCCGCGCGATGTCGTGCCGGCCCCCAAGCGCGCCTTCATCGATAAGATTCATTTCCAGACGTTCGCCAATTATGCTCGGGCTCATATCAGCGCCGCCAAAAACCAGGTGGCCGCCCGGTCGCAAGCACGATTGGCGCGCCAGCTTTCTCCTGGCGCGAAACTCAAAAAACCGTCCCCGAAGAGATTGCCCGCCCCGAAAAAACCTGTGGCGAAGGCGCCACAAAAGAAACTGCCCGCCAGAGCAACCCCCAAGGCGCTGCCGGCAAAACCGACGCCCAAAGCGTTGCCGGCCAAAGGCCAGAAAAGCGCGGTCGACGCGGTTCGTGCCGCAGCGAAGGCGCGCGTTGTCTCTGCGGCGTAACGCCTGTCTTATGCGTTCTGATCCATCGGCGAAGGCGCCGTTGAGACGTTCATGCCGCCAGCCTGTTGTTGCTGGCGCTGCTTGTTCGTGAGGAAGATGCTCATGAAATCGATAGGCTCAAGCATCAGCGGCGGGAAATTGCCGTTGCGCGTTGCATCGGAAATAATCTGACGCAGGAATGGAAAGAGCAGCCGCGGACATTCGACCAGCATGACTGCCTCGAGTTGATCGCGCGGCATATTCTTGATTTCAAAGGCGCCCGCATACGTCGCCTCCACGATGAAAACGGCGTCATCATTGTGCTTGGCCTGAGCCGAGACGGTCAGTTCCACTTCATACTGGTCGGGGCCGAAATTGCGCGCATTGACGTCAACATTCACGTCCATTTTCGGCGATTGCACATTCTGAAAAATTTCCGGCGCGCGCGGGCTCTCAAAGGAAAGGTCTTTGAGATATTGCGCCAGGACGAAGAAACTCGGCTGGCTGGCGTTGTCGGCCCCGCCGGCCGCGCTGTTTTCAGGGCCGTTTTCGGGAGGTGTCGGCGTATCAGACATGGCTGTCTTTCGTCTTTCATTGGCTTGGTGGGCCGTCATCGAAGATCGGCTAACAGAACGCGGCTCCATACACGGGCCCCGCTAGCCCCGCAACCCAATCTGCGTGGCCTGCGGCCCTAGCGTTCGATAATAGTGACGCGCGCCTCACCGCGCTCGATGCGGCGCTTGATGGCGGCGAGCGCCAAGCGCCCAAGCCAGCGGCGCACTGGCGGGATCAGAAGGGAAAAGCCCAGCGCATCCGTGACAAAACCAGGCGTCATCAGGAAGGGTGCGGCGACCAGCAGGAGCGCCCCGTCAACGGCGGAGCCAACGGGCGGGCGGCCCTCGTCCATATCCCGGCGCGCCGCATTGAGGGCCGCGAGGCCCTGCATGCGGATCAGCGCTCCGCCCAGAATGGCGGTGCCAATACAGGCGGCGATGACCGGCGCCACGCCAAAAGCGCTGCCGGCGGACAAAAGTACATAAATTTCAATGATCGGAGCGATCACGAACAGGATAACGAGAAGTAAACCCATGAGGTGTCTGGTGTATTCCTTGCTTTCGCTCCTATATAGTGCACGAACGCTCAAAATTAAGTTTTTCGTGGTTTTAAAGGGAATTATGGACCCCGTTCTGCTGTTTTTTATCGGCGTCGCCGGATTTGTGTTGTTCCGGCTGTTTTCCGTGCTCGGCACGAGAACCGGCCATGAAGCGCGCCATGAAGTGGACCCTGGCCTCAACCATCGCGGGAAAGACGAGCAGAACGCCAAGCTCGACCACGCCGATGCGGACGAAGGCGAAGCGCCGGTACGCCCCGTCTCCACCAACGCCCGCGTCCTGCGCGAGGCCGATCCCGCCTTTGATGAAAACCAATATCTCGCGGGCGCCCGCGGCGCTTATGAGATGATCGTGGAGGCCTTTGCCGCAGGCGATTTGAAATCGATCCGGGCGTTTTTGGGTGACAGCGTTTATGACGCGTTCAAACAAGCCGTGGTGTCCCGCGAGGAAGCACGACATACGTCGGACGTAAAATTTGTCGGCATCGAACACGCCGCCATTGTCGATGCGCAAGCGGAAAACGACTGGCTGACCGCCGTCACCGAATTCACGTCAAACCAGGTGCGTGTCACGCGCGATGAAGACGGCAATGTCATTGACGGAGATCCCAACCGGATTGAACTCGTCAGGGACCGCTGGACTTTTGCCCGCAAAAAAGCAAGCAACGATCCAAACTGGATGCTGATCGCCACTGGCGGCGCCTGACAATCGGGCCGAGTCGGGCTTAGCTGTCGCCATGAACGCATCGCCCGTAAAAAGCACAACCCTTAAGCAGAGCGTATGGTTATTGCTCGTCGGCCTTGCCGCGGCCCTGATTGCGTTTCTAATCGTCTTTACCGGGATTATTCCGACGGCATTGCAGCCTCGCATTGATGACGACGCTTATGGCCCGCCAACGCCGCTCTTTCAGGTCGTCGGATTTGATCGGCTTCCCGGATGGAGCGACGACAATGTCGCCGCAGCCCTTCCCGCTTTCCTACGGTCCTGTGAGAGGCTGGAATCAAAGCCCAAAGACGCGCCGGCGAACGCGCTCGAGAACCTCGGGCCTGAGAACAGCGGCTTTTCCCTCGCGGGCGTTGTTTCCGAATGGACCGGCCCTTGCGCGGCCGCTCGCGCCCTCGACAATCAGCTGATAGATGACGACGCGGCGCGGCGTTTTTTTGCAACGCATTTCACGCCGGTGGAAATTCTCGCAAAACGCAAGCCTCTTGAGACCGGCCCGGCGCGCGGGCGCGCGCCACTTGTTCAGGCCGATGGCGTTTTTACCGGCTATTTCGAACCGGAATATGAAGGACGCAAGCGCCCCGAAGGACGGTTTTCAGCACCGCTTTTGGGGCGCCCGAACGATCTCGTTGACGTCGAACTCGGCCGGTTTCGGCCCGATCTCGCCGGCGAACGCATTGCAGGGCGCCTTGAGGGAACCCGACTTGTTCCGTATTCGGATCGACGCGCCATCAATGAGGGCGCGCTTGACGGTCGGGCCGCGCCGATTGCCTGGCTCGACCCGGACGACCTTTTCTTTCTTCAGATTCAAGGATCTGGCCGGATTCGGTTTGGCGACGACGATGTTCTTCGCGTCGGGTATGACGGCGCTAACGGCCAGCCATATACCGCCATAGGCCGCATCCTCGTTGAACAAGGCGCCATGACCGTCGCTGAGGCGTCGATGCAGTCAATCCGCGACTGGCTTTCAAGCGCAAGCGCTGAAGACGCTCGTGCGCTGCGCGAAGCGAACGCATCTTATGTGTTCTTTCGCACCCTCGACGCGCTGTCTAAAGACGATGGGCCGCTGGGTGCGCAAGGAGCGCCATTGACGACGGGCCGAAGCCTCGCCGTCGATCGCCGCTTTCACGCCCTCGGCGCTCCGGTTTTTGTCGATATCGAGCCGGTCGCCGCCGTCGGCGCGGAGCCCATCCGTCGATTGATGATTGCCCAGGACACTGGCGGCGCCATCCGCGGCCCGGTGCGCGGCGATGTCTTCTGGGGCGCTGGCGACGCGGCCGCAGACCGCGCCGGCGCCATGAACGCTCTCGGCCGCATGTTCGTTCTTTTGCCAAACGCCCGGGCCGAAGCCCTGGCTGCGCGCGAATCCCGATCATGAAGCGCAAGCGGGAATTGAGCGCGGATGAACGCGAGGTCTGGTTCACCGTGACCCGAGGGGTTCGCCCCTATCACGCAGCCCCTCTCGCGCCGCCGGCCAAGCGCAAGACCGGCGTTGTGGACGAGCATGCGAGCCTTGCCCGTCATAGCGTTCGGCCCGAAAAACCAGCGCCGTCCACAAAGCCCCACGCGGCGCAAGCCGGCGACCCGCAGCTCGACCGCCGCGCCGCGCGCGGCCGCATGCCCATCGACGCAACGCTGGATTTACACGGATATTATCAGGCCGGCGCGCACGCCGCCTTGCGCGCATTCATCGCTGACGCTAACGCGCGCCGCTATCGATGCGTACTGGTCATCACCGGCAAGGGCGCACAATCGTCCGGGTCCGGTATATTGCGTCGGCGATTTCTTGAATGGGTTGAGGAGCCAGATCTGCGTCAAGCCATTGCGCGGATCGCACAAGCCCATCCGCGCCATGGGGGCGCCGGTGCGTTTTACGTATTCTTAAAATCGAGCCGGCGGCAAAAGCCTAGCCGTTGAGCAGCGTCTTCCAGATGATGAAAGCGACAGCGCCGGCCGGGATCAGATAAAAGAAGGCGATGCGCGAAAAGCGAATGAACATCGTCTCTGCAAAATCAGCAGCCCAGGCGCCTGGCGCCTCGCTCCACCAGCGGCGTGCTTTATGTTTCGGCAGTTGCGCCCCCGGCATGCGCGCTTCGCCCTCGCGCACAGACCTCGCCTCATAGGGCATCACCGCAAGCACGCGAACGCCGCGGTTCTTCCAGCGCTGGAAGGATTTTTTCATGGCGCCGTTGACGACAGATCCCCGCAGCCGCCGTGACAACGCAGCAAAGGGACCATAGCTGAAATCGGCCGGGTCAAATTCAATATCAAGCGCGATATCTGCTGGCGCGCCCGAGTTTGAATCTTCATCCATGCGGACAACCGCGTGGCGCACGCCGTAATTGCGCAGGAAGTTTTCGATGTCCCCAATAGACGCTGCGGACGCATCGCGCCGGAACGCCATCAGAACGCGCACGCCGCGCCGGCCCGCACTCTGCACCGCGAGCAGTATCCACGCGACCACCGCCGCGGCGCCGCCGAGCATAATGGAACCCATCGACGTCAACGAAGACATCCAGGCAAGCGAAGCCGGCAGCTCAACCATCGAGGCTGCTGTGCCGCTGACGCCATAGAGGCCGAAAATGATGAACGCGGCGGCGACAAGGCCGGCCGCATAACCCATCATCTGCATGAAGCCTTCGCCAATGGATCCGCCCGGCGCAGCCACCTGATGGAGACGCTTCACCCAATAATTCGTACGCGCATCGGTTGTGCGATATCGATCTTCGTAAAGCGAATGATCCGGGTTGTTTTCAACCACCATGAAGCGCGTTTTCGCCGGCGCCTGGTCGTCGAAATCATGATCAATAATGACATAGTCCGACGAGCGCATGGCGACTTCATAGGGCAGAACCATGGCAAAGAGTTTGCTCTTTTGCGATTCTGCGCCGAGGGTTGAGAAGACCCGCGTGTCGCCATTAATCGGATCGAAAAACGTGTTGGTCTGGCGATCAGAACTGGTCGCCTCCCGCGCTAGCCGCGCCAGTTCGCGGTGCGGCTCGACCATCTGTGCAATTTCCTGAACCTCAATGCCGATCGCACGCAGTCCGTCAAGTTTCGACTTGCATCGGCGCGCCGCTTCCGGTCCCGCGAATACCATATCGATCCGATCACGGATCAGTTTCTGATCGGCCATATCGATCGGAAGGCCGGCCCGCGGCGCCTCCGCATCAACGCTGGCGCCGGGAGCATTGTCGCTGCCGGCGTCCGCCGCCCCGTAGGAAACGCGCAATCGCCGTTGCAGGTTGGAAAATCCGGTGCCGGGATGGGCCGACTGGATCAGATCGTAGAGCTGCGATTCGTGAACGGCGAGACAGAGATCGTCGGTCGCCTCCACCTGTTCGATGGCGCGCATCGAGAACAGGCTCGTGATTGCGCGCAGCGTTTCAAAATCATAGCCGGAGTAGGGATTGTAAAACGGAACGATCGCGAAATCGGCGGTGTTCTGTTTCACCGCCATCAAGGACTGTTCTTTGGTGCGCAGAGGCTGCGTTACAGCGTGACCGTAATCGAACCTGTTGTTCTTGCTTGCCTCGTCAAACTCCCGCTCAAGGCGCGCTGACAAGGCGGCGAGCCCTGCATCGGGAACCGTTCCGCCGTTACGGGCGCGACGCAGAAATCTGCCGGTCGCCTGATATCCAAAACCCCATTCCTCGCCCGTGAATGCAACGCGCGGGCGCGGCTTGTCGTTTTGTTTCGATGAGTCAGCCGGTTTGTCGGAGAACCGCGGATCACTATCTTCCGCATACGCCATCATTGAGCGTCGTTTAAACAAACTTGGCGCGCCGTCTGCCATAGCGAGGCCCCACACCTTTCCCTCAAAGGTCAAAGATTACCCTGCTATTAACCATTACGAAAGCCCATGGGGCCCGCCGCCATACGGTTCGGGCGGGACTGCGCGCTTCCCGCCACAGGCGCGCGAGGCTGCCCTAACCCCCTGAACAAAAAGGCTATTTTTTAGCCGGGCCGGGCTGGCGGCGGGTTATAGGATGTATTTCGACAAGTCCGCGTTGCGCGCAATTTCGCCGAGGCGGCTTTCCACATAGGCCGCGTCGATGGTGACGGTCTCGCCAAATCGGTCCGCTGCGGTGAATGAGATCTCATCGAGCACCGTTTCCATGATCGTCGCAAGACGGCGCGCGCCGATGTTTTCAACCCCGCCATTGACCGCCGCCGCGGCGTCGGCAAGCGCGTCGGCCGCATCATCGGTGAATTCGAGCGTCACGCTTTCCGTCGCCAGGAGCGCTGAATATTGCTTGATCAGGCTCGCCTCTGGCTCGACCAGAATGCGCCTTAAGTCGTCGCGCGAAAGCGCGTCGAGCTCGACCCTTATGGGCAAGCGTCCCTGAAGTTCCGGCAGAAGGTCCGACGGTTTCGAAAGGTGGAAGGCGCCTGATGCAATGAACAGAATATGATCGGTCTTTACCGGGCCGTATTTGGTGGCGACGGTCGCGCCCTCAATGAGCGGCAGGAGATCGCGCTGTACGCCTTCGCGCGATACGTCAGCGCCCGAGCGTTCGGCGCCCCGTGCGATTTTGTCGATTTCATCAAGGAAGACGATGCCGTCATTTTCCGCCAGCGATACCGCGTCGCGGCCAAGCGCCTCGTCATCGACAAGGTTGTCGGATTCTTCGGCGACTAATGGTTCGTATGCGTCCTTAATCTTGATGCGCCGCGTCGTTTTCGGCCCCTGAAACGCCTTGCCGAGCATATCCGAGAGATTGATCATGCTCATCTGCGAACCGGGCATGCCGGGAATCTCAAAACTCGGCGCACCAGGATTTTTATCGCGCAGTTCCAGTTCTATTTCGCGATCATCGAGTTCGCCGTCACGCAGCATGGTGCGGAACCGCTCCCGCGCGGCTTCCCCGCCGGAAGCGCCCACCAGAGCATCAAGAACGCGATCTTCCGCAGCCTCGGCCGCCGCAGCCCGCACATCCTCGCGCTTTTGCTCACGCACGAGCCCGACAGCGATCTCGACAAGATCACGGACAATGGAATCGACGTCGCGGCCCACATAACCGACTTCAGTGAATTTGGTCGCCTCGACCTTGAGGAACGGCGCGCCGGCAAGGCGAGCCAGGCGGCGAGAAATCTCGGTCTTGCCGACCCCCGTCGGACCGATCATCAGGATGTTTTTCGGCGTGATTTCATCGCGCAGCGCCCCTTCGACGCGGCGACGGCGCCAGCGATTGCGGAGCGCGATAGCGACGGCGCGCTTGGCGGCCTTTTGACCAACAATGAATCGATCAAGTTCGGAAACGATTTCCCGCGGCGAATAATCAGACATGCAACAAGGTTACTCCGGTATGGTTTCAAGCGTCAGCGCTTCATTGGTGTAAACGCAGATCGAGCCCGCAATGGCCATCGCCTTTTTCACAATGTCAGAAGCGCCGAGGTCGGTTTCAGCCAATAGCGCGCGGGCGGCGGCGCGAGCAAAATCCCCGCCCGATCCAATAGCGGCGACCCCGTGTTCCGGTTCGATAACGTCTCCCGCCCCGGAAAGGGTCAGCGTTACGTCCTTGTCGGCGACAATGATCATGGCTTCAAGCCTGCGCAGATATCGATCCGTACGCCAATCTTTGGCGAGCTCCACAGAGGCCCGCGTCAACTGCCCGGGATATTGCTCAAGCTTGGCCTCGAGCCGTTCAAGCAGGGTGAAAGCATCGGCGGTCGCGCCGGCAAAGCCGCAGATGACGGCGCCGCCGGCGAGCCGCCGGACTTTTCGCGCATCGCCTTTGACCACCGTCTGGCCGAGGCTCACCTGACCGTCGCCGCCGATCGCAACCTTGCCTTCGCGGCGCACGGTAAGGATCGTTGTTGCGTGCATGGCGGGCGGTCTCGCGTCATTTGCGTTCATTGCCGGTCGCCCCTAAAAGCCGCTAAATCATTGGACCGATTGGTCATCTTTCATTATCCTCAGTGACCTAGACTGTTCCCGAAATGGGACGAATTAAGCCGAAAGCAACCCTATGCGCGCAGCGACCGTAGAACGGAAGACCCGGGAGACGGAAATTTCCGTCACCCTCGAGATTGACGGTTCCGGTGATTACGACATCGAAACCGGGATCGGGTTTTTCGATCACATGCTTGAAGCCTTCGCCAAGCACTCGCGCATCAATCTCAAGGCGCGAGCAAAAGGCGATCTTCATATCGACATGCACCATACGGTGGAAGATGTCGGCATCGTCATGGGTCAGGCGGCCGCGAAAGCTCTTGGCGACTGCGCCGGCATTCGCCGTTTCGCCCACGCCTATATCGCTATGGACGAAACCCTGTCGCGCGCCGCCATCGATATTTCGAAACGGCCATACCTCGTCTGGCGGGTGCAGTTTCCGCAGCCGAAAGTCGGCGAAATGGATACTGAGCTATTCAAAGAATGGTTTCACGCCTTCGCCACCAATGCGGGACTTTGCCTGCATGTGGACAATCTCTACGGCGATAATTGCCACCACATCATCGAGAGCTGTTACAAAGCGACGGCGCGCGCCTTTCGCGACGCGACGGAAATCGATCCCCGCGCCGGCGCCGAGGCGCCGTCGACCAAAGGCGTCCTCGGCGGCTGAGCCCGAGCGCGCCATTTGGCGCGGGCAAACCGCTTTCGCAATCGCAATGACGCCGCTAAAAGCGCGCCATGGTTCAGACTGTCGCCATCGTTGATTATGGATCCGGCAATCTCCGCTCGGTTACGCGCGCTTTTGAGCGCGCCGCCGCGGAAGCGGGTCTTGCGGCGACTATTTGCGTTACCGACCAGGCAGATCGCATCGCCGAAGCGGACCGCATCGCCCTGCCCGGCGTCGGCGCCTTTCGCGCCTGCATGGACGGCCTGAAAGCGCGCAGCGGCGTCATCCAGGCGCTGGAACATGCCGCGCTGGTGCGCGCGCAGCCTTTTCTCGGCATCTGCGTCGGCATGCAATTGCTCGCCGAGAGCGGGCGTGAATTCGGCGAGCACCAAGGCCTCGGCTGGATCCCCGGAAAGGTTGCGCCCATCGAAGCGCCGGACGTCGCCATCCCCCATATGGGATGGAATGTGGTGACGGCGCCGCAAGGCCGCGCGCTCTCGGACCTGATTTATGGAAACGCGTTCTACTTTGCGCATTCCTTTCATTTTGTTCCCGAAAATGACGCTCATGTTTACGGCGTTACGAGCCATGGCGCGGAACTCGTTGCTGCAGTCGGCCGCGACAATATTTTCGGCGTTCAGTTTCACCCTGAAAAAAGCCAGTCGGCGGGGATCGATCTCATCGCCGGCTTTCTCAAGTGGAACCCCTAAGTGACCGCACTCACCCTTTATCCGGCAATCGATCTCAAAGACGGCGCATGCGTGCGCCTTCTTCACGGCCGCATGCAGGATGCAACGGTCTATAATGAAAACCCAGCCAACCAGGCGCGCCGGTTTGAAAGCGGTGGCTTCCAGTGGATCCATATCGTTGATCTCGACGGCGCCTTTGCCGGCGCTTCGCGCAATGCGGACGCCGTCGCGGCCATACTCAAGGCGACGACGCTAAAAACCCAGCTTGGCGGCGGCGTCCGCGACATGGGCGCAGTCGAGCGCTGGCTGGGGCTTGGCCTTTCCCGCATAATTCTGGGCACCGCCGCGGTGAAGGATCCGAAGTTTGTGGCCGAGGCGGCGCGCAGCTTTCCCGGCCAGATCGCTGTCGGCGTCGACGCCAAAGACGGCAGGGTGAAAACGGACGGGTGGGATGGCGATACAAGTCATACTCCTGCAGAAATCGCCAAGCGGTATGAAGATCAAGGTGTTGCCGCGGTTATCTTCACCGATATCTCACGCGACGGCGCCCTCACCGGCGTCAATGTGGAGGCCACCGCCGCACTTGCGGAGGCTGTCGCCATACCGGTGATCGCGTCCGGCGGCGTCGCCGGCGTTGAGGATATCAAGGCGCTCGCCGCCGCGAGCAAGCGCATCGAAGGCGCGATTATCGGCCGCGCCCTTTATGACGGCCGCATCGATCCCGCCGCCGCAACCGAAGCGGCGAAACGCTAAACACCCGCATAATCACTGGGATTTCCCGACGTGCGCTGTATGGTATGGCCGTCCAGTGGGTGTGGAGTAGACAGCGTAAATGGGGCAGGGCGCGTATGAGCTTGAGCTGAAATTCACCGGCGCGCCGGCCGATATCGCTGCATTGCCGCAATCGCGCATGATGCAGGCGGTCGCCTTCAGAGAAGGACGGTGGGCGCGGCTTCGTTCGCACTATTACGACACCGAAAACCGCGCTTTGGCCAAAGAGGGCCTTGCTCTGCGCCGCAGAGAAGAGTCCGGAAAACGTATTCAGACCGTCAAGCGAGACACCGCCGCCGGCGCCGTAGTGCGGGAAGAATATGAATCCGAGATCAGCGAAGGCGACGCCTTTCCGCAGCCCACCGGCGACGGCGACATCGATGAACTTTTGCGGTCGAATTCCGATGCGTTGAAGGAAATCGCCGAAATTCGCGTCGACCGCTGGACCCAGCCGGCCCGTTTCGGCGCTTCGGAATTCGAGATTGCCATCGATCTTGGCGTCGCCCGGGCCAGCGGCGTCAACGGCGCGCCGGGTGGCGAAACCCCAATCGCCGAAATGGAGATCGAATTCGTATCCGGCGAGATGAGCGACCTTTTCAGCTTCGGCCGCTTCGTTATCGACAGCGCACCCTTACGCCTGGCGGCTCGATCGAAGCTTGAGACAGCTCTCGCCGTTGGCTCAGGCGCGCTCTACACGCTGGAAAAACAAAAACGCCCCGTCTTCGACGACGACGCGCCGGCGGTCGAAGCCCTGCAGGCAATGCTGGCCGCCGCGGCGGTGCGGATCATCAACGTTCAGTCGCCGCTCCTCGACATTCGCGCAGTCGAAGGCGTCCACCAGATGCGCGTTGCCTTGCGCCGGTTCCGTTCCATTGAACGCACATTCCGGCGCGCGCTCAAAACCGATGAGCTTTACGCCTTGACCCGGCGCGCGCGATCGATCGCCCACGGGCTCGGGCCGGCGCGCGATCTTGACGTGTTTCTTGTCGAAACTCTGCCGGACATATTCGCCCGCTATCAAACCCCGCCGGGAGCCGGTGCGCTGCGCGCCAACGCCGAAGCCATGCGCGCCGCGGCCTGGGCCGACGCTCACGGGCTGATCGCCGACAAGTCTTTCTCCCACTTCGCTCTAGATCTGCTTGAGGCCGGTGTGCTCGCCCCCTGGCGCAAGGACGCCAATTCATGGGGAGAAGGCCCGCTGCGCGCTTTCGCCCCCATCGCCCTCGACAAGGCCCTTCAGCGCGCCCGCAAGGCGGAAGCGGCCATGGACCGGACGGAGCTCGCCGCCCGCCATCCTTTGCGCATCGCCCTTAAAAAGCTCCGCTATAGCGCGCAAATGCTTGGGCCGCTTTATCCTCGCGAGACCCGCAAGCCCTATATGGCGGTCATTTCGCGCCTTCAGGAAGCCTTGGGGGCCGTCAACGACGCCGTCGTCGCCCAGCGGCTCGCCGAAGAAACCGGCGGCGGCGGCGCCGAGGCCATGCGCGCGGCCGGGTTCGTCGCGGGATACAAGGCGGCGGAAGCAGAAGCGGCGGCCGTCGAGATTGACCGGGCCTGGGAAATATTCGACAAGACGACGCCTTTCTGGCGTGAGGAAAATGATCGCGACACGGATTATCCCCTGCCTTGACGTAAAAGACGGCCGCGTCGTCAAGGGCGTCAACTTCGTCAATTTGCGTGACGCTGGCGATCCGGTCGCCGCGGCTGAAGCCTATGACCGTGCGCATGCGGATGAATTGTGTTTTCTCGACATCTCGGCAAGTCATGAGGGCAGGGGCATTCTACTTGATGTGGTCGGCGCTGTCGCCGAACGCTGTTTCATGCCGCTCACGGTCGGGGGCGGCGTGCGCTCGCCTGAAGATTTCCGCAACCTCCTTCTGGCCGGCGCCGACAAAGTGGCGATCAACACTGCGGCGGTGAACGATCCCGACGTCGTAAACGCGGCTGCAAACCGGTTCGGCGCACAGTGCGTTGTCGTCGCCATCGACGCCAAGGAAACGGGCGAGGGAAGCTGGGAAATTTTCACCCATGGCGGGCGAACGGAAACGGGCATTGACGCCGTCGCCTTCGCCAAGGACGTCGTCGCCCGCGGGGCCGGCGAAATCCTCCTTACCTCTATGGACCGGGACGGTTCAAAAAAGGGCTTTGATATCAAGCTCATCCGGGCAGTGAGCGAGGCTGTCGCGGCGCCCGTCATCGCCTCGGGCGGGGCCGGAAACGCCGCCCATATGGTCGAGGCCGCGACCGACGGGGGCGCGGACGCCGTCCTTGCCGCCTCGATTTTTCATTTTGGCGAAGTCTCAATCGATGAGGTGCGCAAGGCGCTTTCCCAGGCCGGTTGCGCGGTTCGCCCCTTGCCGGGCGAAGACGCCGCGGCTATGGCGAACCCATGAGCGAAGAAACTCTCGGCTCCGTTCTTGACCGCCTTGCCGCCGCCGTTGATGCGCGCCGCGCCGCTGACCCCGATAGTTCCTATACGGCGCAACTCCTCTCAAAGGGCGCCGCCCATTGTGCGCGCAAGTTTGGCGAGGAAGCGGTCGAGGCGATCGTCGCCGCAACAAAAGGCGACAAACAGGAGCTGACGGCGGAAAGCGCCGACGTTCTTTATCACCTCCTGGTCGCTCTTGCCGCTGCCGGGATTTCACCCGGCGAAGTCGCGGCCGTGCTTGCGGCCCGCGAGGGAACCTCGGGGCTTGAGGAAAAAGCCTCGCGCACATAATGAACGGCGCGCCGCGCACGATTCCGAATGCGGGCTTATTGTCGCCAGAGGCAGGCATCACCCATTTCGTCAAGAAACGCTTCGTGGGCTGACTTTTCTGCGTCCGTGAGGCGCGAGGGCAGGGCGCTCGGGCGGGCGCGGGTTTTGCGGGCGCCCGCGTCTTCGCTCGCTCCGTCTCCGGCCGTTTCGTCGCGCCGGGCGAAATTAAGCCCCGCCTGCGCGCCGCCGGTAAGCTCGATGTAAACCTCCGCAAGAAGTCGCGAATCGAGAAGAGCGCCGTGGCCGTCCCGTTCGCGCTCCTTGGTGTCGATGCCGAAGCGCGCACAGAGGGCGTCAAGGCTTGCCGGCGCGCCCGGATATTTGCGTCGCGCGAGCAGCATGGTGTCGACGAGCTCATTTTTAAGCCGGGCAAGACCAGCCGCCTCAAGCTCCGCCTGCAGAAACGGCAAGTCGAACCCAACGCCGTTATGGGCGATCAGTTCCGCGCCGCTCACAAATGCGGCGAAGGCCGGCGCCACACCCTCATCAGCGAAAACAGGCTTGTCGCTCAAAAAATCAGCCGACAGCCCGTGCACGCGATAGGCGTCTTCGGGCATGTCCCGCTCTGGATTGACGTACGTGTGGAAATTGCGCCCCGTGATGGCGCCGTTGACCAGTTCGACCCCGCCGATCTCAACAATGCGATGGCCGCGGGAGAACTGAAACCCCGTGGTTTCAAGGTCGAATACAACTTGCCGCATTTTCTTCGCCCGTTAAACGCCCGCGCCGCCTATTCCTCCGTCAGCGGATAAAGCGTCTGTTTCACCATCCCCGCAAGCCCCTTCACCGTAAAGGGCTTTTGAATGTAACCCGCGCCATCGATCTGGTCGAGCTGGTCGCGCACCGCCGCCTCGGCATAGGCCGACATGAATATCACTTTCGCCTTGAGGCCGAATTTCTGCCGCGCCTCCGCAACAAAAGTCGGCCCGTCCATAATATTCATCATGACGTCGGAAAGAACGAGATCAAAATCCGCCCCTTCTTCTTCAAGGATTTCAAGGGCGTCTTCGCCGTCTTCAGCTTCGGTGATTTCGTAACCGCAGTCCCCGAGGGTCGCGAGAACGAAATTGCGCACTGAATCCTCATCCTCAACGACAAGAATGCGGCCGGCGCCGGTAAGATCAGCGGGCTCGCGCATCAGTGGGGTCTGCACGCTCTCGGCTTCCTCAACCGGTTCCGTTTCGTCATGGGCCGGCAGATAAATGCGGAATGCAGCGCCCTTGCCCTCGTCGCTTTCAAGGGCGATGGCGCCGCCCATCTGACGAATGACGCCGTATACAGTCGAAAGGCCGAGCCCGGTGCCTCGGCCGGATTCCTTGGTGGTAAAAAACGGATCGAAAATCTTCGCTTGAATTTCCGCCGGCACGCCGGGGCCGGTGTCGCCAACTTCGATCATCACATGATCCGTGTCGCCGAGGCTTGGCAGTTTGAGCGCAGGCACATCCTCCGCCGCAATGCGCTGTGTACGGATGGTTAACTTGCCGCCCGACGGCGCCATGGCGTCGCGCGCATTGACAGCGAGGTTCATGATCGCCGTTTCAAGCTGGTATTTGTCGACCTTGATAGCGGGAAGGGCGCGGCCGTTGACCAGATCGAGAGTGACTTTCTCGCCGATTGCCCGGGTCAGGAAACGCGAGAAATCGCGCAACACTTCTGTGATTGAAAGCACTTCCCGCTTCAGGGTTTGCTTGCGGGAAAAGGCGAGGAGCTGCTTGGTTGTATTCGCCGCGCGCTGCGCATTTTCACGGATCTGGACGAGTTCTGAATAGGACGGATCGCCGGCCGGGTGCTTTAACATCAACCGCTCGCAATGGCCGAGCACCACCTGCAGGTAATTATTGAAATCGTGGGCGACCTTGGAGGCGAGCTCGCCGATGCCGCGTAGTTTCTGGTCCTGGGCGTAATCTTCCTCCATCAGCTTGCGGTCCGAAATATCGACCGAATAGAGGAGGGTTTTGCGCTGACCGTAAGATCCGCGACGGCGTTTTACCGGTCGCGGATAAAGGGCGAACGTGCGCTTTTCCGCGCCCTCGCCGATGCTCGCCTCGACCCCTGCGGGCGCTGCGCCGGCGCGCGGTTTGCGCCGGGCTTCGGCGGCAAGCTCGTCCAGCGTTTCCTGTGAAAACAGCTTTGAGAGCGGCGCATTCTTCTTCTTGGCGGCGAATACATCCGTAAACGCCTTGTTGGCCTCGATAATGCGACCGTCGCGATTAAGTTCACCGTCGACAATGGCGATGCCGAAGGGCGATTCAGAAATATCTCCCGAAAGCGCAATCTCTTCCGGCGCTTCGTCCGGTTCGTCAGTCTTGAGCTCAACGCAGACGAAACCTTCACCAACGCCGCCGCGCCGAAAAGCAATAAGGCGAGCCTCGTCCGGGTCGCCGCCGCCTCGGCGAACGGTTGCCGCGTTTTCAGCCCGGTCAACAGCCCACAACGCCCGCGTCAGCTCGCCGGTCTCGCCGAGCACCACGTCGTCGATATGGCGGATAGCGCCGCGCTCTGCGCCGAGACGCTCCCGCATGGCCGCATTCGCCCAGGGAATCTGGCCGGATTTTTCCAGCGCAAAGACGGGTTCTGGAAAGTCCGCGTAGGCGGAGGCCAGAGCGTCAAACTGGTCTTCTTCCACCGGCTGTTCGGCAAGGCGCCAGGCCACATGATCGTCTGAACCGCGAATAGGCCGTACACTGACTTCGAAGCGGCGGCGCTCTCCGCCTCCCTCAAGACCCATGACCTGATAGATCGTTTCCTCACTCGCCTCACCGCTTTTCGCCGCCTTGCACAAGCGGAAGACTTTCGTCGCCTCCGCCCCCTGCTGGGCAAAAAGCCGATCAATGCGCGGCGGCAGGCCCGCCGGCCCCATAACGCCGGCTTCTTTTGCGAGGTTGAAATAGGCGCGGTTGGCATAGGTCACGACGCCGTCGCGACGGGTGACTAGGCGCGCATCGACGTCCGCATCGAGAACGCCTTCCGCAAGGCCCAGGGCGCCGAGAATTTCCGAACCGGCAAGTTCCGCCGCCTCAGCCGCTGTTTTGCCGCCCGCACGTTGCAGCATGGCGCCAGCGAGCAACATGGGCGAAAACATGCGCGCAGCCGCTGCAGCGACAAACAGCGCCACCAGAAAAGCCACCCCGGCGGCGATGAAGAGCCCCGGCCCGCCTTCGCCCCGCGCCGTCAGAACAACATACCCAACAGCGGCGAGACCGGCGAAAATGAACCCCCAAAGCAACCAGAAAGAGGCGACATTGACGGATTTTTGCGCGCTTTCGTGTTGCACGCGTTCTTCGGCGCGGGCCGCCGCCGCGGCGTCCATCATCTTGACGATCTCGTCCGGCGTCGGGGGGCGGGGCGGCGCATCTGATTTGGCGGGAGGCGGCGTTTTATCCGTATCGACAGGCGCGGGAGGAGTGGGTTTGCGCGCAAAGGGATTGCGGCTCGGCTTTTCAACGGCGCGCTTTTTGGCATCGTCGCGCAAGGCGCGTACGATGTCTTCTGCTTCCTTGTCAGCCGCATCTCGGGCGGCGTCCGTAGGCGTCACGGCATGTTCTCGCGTCGGTCTGGTTAATTCGAACCGCGAACTATGAGCCGACTCGGGAACCGAAACCACCGCAATATCGCGCGCTTGCACCTTAGTTTTCCGCAATGATGCGGCGACGATTTGCCCTTGGGGGTCGCGCTTGACGAAAACGGGCGCGGAGGCCCTATTGCCGGCTATGCGGAGACCGCAATCCATACCGGTGTTCAAGAAGCTCGCGCTCGTACTGGCGCTGACAGCTCATGTTTTCGGCGCGAGCGCCGTGGGAGCGCATGGGCCCGACGCCGCGTCTTTGCTTTGCGCGCCCACGGGCGAGGTTTCCGCCGAGGCCGAAGCGGCGATCAAGGAAATGCTGCGGCTTGCCGGCGCCGGCGATGAAGAGGAGAGGCCCTCTGCAGGCCACTGCGGCGCATGCATGATGATGGGATGCGCATTGGCGCCGCAGCCCGTCCACCTGTTAATTGAAAATCCAACCGACCAAAGAACCGGCGCACAACGGGCCGTCCGGCAGACGCTGCCCTCACTCCACGGACCGCCGCTCGGTATGCGTGCCCCGCCTATTTCTCTCAGTCCCGTCTGAGTGAACCGGTTATTGCGCAAGGCCGCCGCGCCGTTGCGCGGTATTTTGCATTGAGAGAATTCCATGAAAGTTATTTACGCAGCGCCCGCCGCGGCGCTTTCGATCGCCCTGTGCGCGCCCGCCAGCGCCCATGACGGCGATGGCGGCAACGTTACTTACGCCACCGATCACGCGCCCATCGGCGTCATGGCCGATCACCGCCACAAAAAGGGCGAGGTCATGATCTCCTATCGTTTCGGCTTTATGGACATGGCCGGCAACCGGGATGGAACAGATCGTCTGACCCCGGAGGAAATCGTTACCGCGACGCCCAACCCTTTCGCGCCGCCGCCGACCCTTCGGGTCGTTCCCACCGATATGACAATGAAGATGCACATGGCGGGCGTCATGTACGGCCTTACGGGCCGGGTGACGCTGATGGCAATGGGCATGTTCATGACAAATGAGATGGACCACATCACCTTTCAGGGGCCGGCGGGGACGACGCGCCTCGGCGGCTTTACGACGGAAACGTCGGGCTTCGGCGACACCACCGTCGCCGCCATCATCGGCCTCGATAATGGGTCTTACGAGCATCGCCAGATCAATGTGACACTGGGCTTTTCCCTGCCAACGGGTTCTATCGGCGAGCGCGACCAGATCCTGACGCCTATGGGAACGACGCCGTCCCCGCGGCTTCCTTATCCGATGCAACTCGGGTCTGGCACGTTTGATTTCAAACCATCGGCGACCGCACGCACGCGCATGGGCAAACTCTCCGTAGGCGGACAGGTCGCCGCTATTATCCGCCTCGACGACAATAAGGCGGGCTATTCGCGTGGCGACAAATATGAAGCGACCGCCTGGGCCGCTTACGAGCCAAAGCCCTGGATTTCGTTTTCGGCGCGCCTCAAAGGATCGACCCTCGGCCCTATCGACGGGGCGGACCCGATGATCGCGGCGCCGGTGCAAACCGCCGACCCCGCCAATCAAGGGGGCGAAGTCATCGAAGCGCTTTTCGGCGTTAATCTCGCCGGCAGCCGCGGGGCTCTAAAGGGTCATCGCCTCGCCCTCGAGGTCGGAAAACCGCTTTACCGCGATCTCAACGGTCCGCAGCTTGAAACCGATCTCACGCTGACCGTTGGGTGGCAAAAAGCGTTTTAGCCTTCGTCAGGATCTCTCGTGCGCACCGGCGCCGGCCGCAGGCGCGCGAGAATTCCTACTGCGCAACGGGAATGTCGAGTATCTCCGCCAGCCGTTTGTCGCCGCATTTGACGAGGATCATGCGGTAGTCTTCAAAATCAGCCTCGCCCTGATAGGCGACGTCCATGGCGGTAACCACCTGGGCGACGGGGCCATCGGGCGCAGTGAATTCAAGATGCATGTGCTGGCCGGGGGGATACGCGCGATCGGCAATGCCTTTTCGCCAGGTATAGTCATAGCCCGGCGTCGGCAGATCGACGGTTCCGCGTATGTGCAGCGTCGGGTCGTCCGGCCCAGGCTCGGCGTCGACCCAGGCATGCCAGTCGGTGCTCGCAATCACCGGGCAGTCAGCTTGCGGCTTGTCGCCGCTTTCCGCGATCCCTTCGCCGGGAGCGCCCTTGTCGTCGGCGTTACAGGCAGCGAGTAGAAACGCGGCGAGAAACAGAATGCGCATAAGCAAGTCTCCCCTGTTCGTCGGGAGAACCCTATCACAATCAGCGCGGCGGCGAAAATCTGACTTCGACAGGCGCAATGCAGATTAAATCCATGTCATCACCCTTTTGCGGGCGCGTTTTATCCCTTTATGATTGAACACAGCTCGCGGGCGACCTCAGCCCAGTTTTCTTTATACGGAGCATATTATGGCGAAAAAGCTGGGCCTTGTTTTAAGCTCCGGCGCGGCGCGGGGCTGGGCCCATGTGGGCGTCCTGCGCGGACTTGCGGAGCTTGGCCTTAAACCAGACGTCATCGCCGGTTGCTCCGTCGGCGCTCTTGTCGGCGGGGCGCATCTCGTCGGCGCGCTTGATGATCTCGAACGGTGGGCGCGGTCCTTAACGCCGCTATCGGCTCTCGACAGTTTTTCGCTCAAGGTTCGGCGGGGCGGCCTCATCGATGTCGGCCCTGCGTTCAAGGCGTTTGAAAAATACGACAGGAATATTGAGGATCTGCCGATAAAGTTCGGCGCCGTCGCCACCGATCTCGCCACTGGCGAGGAAGTGCCGATGATATCGGGCTCCGTACTCGAGGCGGCGCGCGCATCAAGCGCCATACCCGTCGTCTTTCACGCCGTGCGCCGGGATCATCGCTGGCTTGTCGACGGAGCGCTGACAAACCCGACGCCGGTAACCCTCGCCCGCGACCTCGGCGCCGACATCGTTGTCAGCGTCGACGTCAACGGCGTTCCGAAAACCCTCGACCGGTTCGGCGAAAGACGCGGGCTTCCCGCCGTCGTCGAGCCGGCGCCGCCAGCCGAACCCGGCGCTGTCGGCGCCGTCGCCAAGCTCATCGACGACACTCAGGCGGCGATCAAACGGCAGATTGATCTCGCCAAAGCCCGGGCCGCCGCCGCGCCGCATCTTTTTGAAACGGCGCTCGCGGCCGCGGATATTTTCCAAATGCAGCTTGCCCGCACACGCACCGTCATCGACAAGCCGGATATAGCCTTGCGCCCGAATATGCGCGACGCCCTTCCCAATGCATTCGACCGCGCTGATGAGTTCATCGAAGAGGGCCGGAAGAGCATTCTCAGCGCGGCGCCGCAGCTTCGCGCGCTTATCGATCAATCCGAAACCGGGGCCGGTGCGTAGGATTGTTGGAGCCGCCAGAGTGAAAACTTGCATTCAAAAGAAAAATACAGCGCCCTCGTCCTCGGCGCCTCCGGCGGCATTGGAGGTGCGGTCGCGGCTGCGCTGCGCTCCGACCTGCGATGCGAAACGCTTGTTGCGCTCAGCCGCAGCAACGACGGCGTCGAGGTGACGGACGAAGCGTCCGTTGAAACCGCCGCCGCTGAAATTGCCCGAAGTCATGATCCGTTTGATCTCATCATAAACGCCGCCGGCGTTTTGGAGATCGATGGCGTTCGCCCCGAAAAAGCCATGTCGGAAATTGATCCGGAAACGATGGCGCGCGCCTTCGCTGTCAACGCCATTGGCGGAGCGATTTTTCTGAAACACTTCCTGCCACTGCTGACGGCGCGCCGCCGCGCAGTCTTCGCAACCCTTTCCGCCCGGGTCGGTTCAATCGGCGACAACCGCCTTGGCGGCTGGATGAGCTATCGCGCCTCTAAGGCCGCGCTCAACCAGATTATCCACTGCGCCGCCATCGAGACCCGCCGAACCAACAAGGAAAGCATCGTTATTGCGCTGCATCCTGGAACCATAAAAACGCCGCTTACGGATAAATACGCGAAGGGGCGTTTTACGGCGGCCCCCGATGTTGCAGCGGCGAGCCTGCTGGCTGTTTGCGCCAGCCGCACGCCAGAGCAGACGGGCGGCTTTTTTGACTATGCGGGCAAAGAGATAGCTTGGTGAGCGCGAGGGCGCGCTACAAAATAGCCAGAACATTCTCCGGCGGGCGGCCAATGGCCGCTTTGCCGCCTTTAACGACAATCGGACGCTCGATGAGTATGGGATTTGCCCCCATGGCGTCGATCAGCGCCTCCTCAGAGGCATCAGCGAGAGAAAGCTCAGCATACGGTGCTTCCTTCTTTCGCATCATGTCGCGCGCCGATGAAAGCCCGAGTTTCTTCATAAGCCCATTAAGGGTTTCCGCTGACGGCGGGTTTTCAAGATAGAGCACAATCTCCGCATCGACCCCTCGCTCTTCCAGCAACGCAAGGGTCTGCCGCGACTTCGAACAGCGGGGATTGTGAAAGATCGTAACGGTCATGACGAAATGCGTTAGAGCGCCAGCCGGTAGCCGCCGCCTTCGGTCAACAACAGCGAGGCGTTAGACGGATCGGGCTCGATCTTCTGGCGAAGGCGGTAGACATGGGTTTCGAGCGTGTGGGTCGTAACGCCGGAATTGTATCCCCAGACCTCGTCCAACAATACATCGCGTGTCACCGGCTTGCCGCCAGCGCGATAAAGATATTTGAGGATCGACGTTTCTTTCTCGGTAAGGCGAATTTTTTTGTCCGCCTCGGTAACGAGCATCTTCACCGACGGGCGGAATTCGTAGGGGCCCATTTTAAACACCGCGTCTTCGCTTTGTTCATGGCTGCGCAGATGCGCGCGTAGCCGCGCCATCAGGACGCCGAACTTGAATGGTTTGACCACGTAATCATTGGCGCCGGCCTCAAGGCCCAAAATCGTATCAGCGTCGGAGTCCGCGCCGGTAAGCATGATGATCGGCGATTTGAATCCGTTCTTGCGCATGACGCGGCAGGCTTCGCGCCCGTCCATATCAGGCAGACCCACATCAAGCAGCATCAGATCGATGTGGGCTTCTTCCTTGACCCGCTCGATCGCTTCATTGGCGGTGGCCGCCGGTTCAATCTGGAATTCATCATGAAGGTTGAACTGGTCGATTAACGTCTCGCGTAAGAGTTCGTCATCATCGACCAGTAAGATCCGTTTTGCCCGCGTCATTTTTTTCTTTCTCTCTCGATTCGTCTTTTATCAGCCGCGGGCACATAACCGCAAACGCCGTCAAACCAGAATCACAAGCCCGATAGGGGGTCGTGATGACCCTTATACGAAGGGACGCCTTTAAGCAGATTTGCGCGCGCCGAAAATCGCCGATCCGACCCGGACATGGGTTGCGCCAAGCTGGGATGCAATGACGTAGTCGGCGCTCATGCCCATACTGACCGTCGGAAGGGCGTTTCGCGCCGCGATTTTCGACAACAGGGCGAAATGAGGCGCTGGATCCTCGCCCACAGGAGGAATGCACATCAGCCCGTCGATGGCGAGGCCATACCGGTCTCTACAATCAGCAAGAAACGTATCGGTTTCGGGTGGGGCGACGCCAGCCTTTTGCGGCTCCTCCCCGGTGTTCACCTGGACCAGCAACCGGGGCTTGCGGCCCTGTTTTTCGATCTCGGATGCGAGGGCCTTGGCGATTTTTGGCCGGTCCACCGTCTCGATCACATCGAACAGCGCCACCGCCTCCCTCGCCTTGTTCGATTGCAAGGGGCCGATGAGGTGGAGCTCAACATCCCCGTAGCGTTCCTTCAGCGCCGGCCATTTCGCCGCCGCTTCCTGCACCCGGTTCTCGCCAAAAACGCGATGCCCGGCCTCCAGCACAGGCATAATCCTTGTTTCGTCGAACGTTTTCGATACCGCAATGATCACCGGCGGCGTACTTTCCCGGCCGGCCTCAACGAGGCCTGCCTTGAGTTCGGCGTTCACTGCCGCGAGATTGGCGACGGGATCGATCAGCGTTTCAGACACAGGATCAGCCAGAGTGGATGGGTACGGAATAAGAGCGCGAAAACTAGCAGCGGCCGCCGCCGCGCTCAAACAGCAGAGCGGCGCCAGCCCGCCCTTTTCCATCGCCTTCCTCACCGACGCAATGCGTGTCGAAAGGCCGGAACTCATCGTGCGGGCCCTGCCCGCGGGCGCCGCAGTCATCATACGCGATTATGACGCGGCCGACCGAGCGGGCCTTGCCAGACGGCTTACCGCCATTGCCCGACCCCGAGGCGTTCTTGTGCTTGTCGGCGCCGACATCGCCCTCGCCCGGGCGGCAGACGCCGACGGCGTTCACCTTCCCCGATGGGCGCCGCCGCCCGATGATAGAGAGGGGCTGATTTTGACTTCTTCGGCCCATGACGCGGACGAATTGGCCCGCGCGGTCGTTCTGGGCGCCGATGCGGCCCTCCTTTCGCCGGCCTTTTCGACCATCAGCCATCCGGACAGGGCGGGGCTCGGCGCAGAACGGTTCAAGCGCCTTACCGCGGCGGCGAAGCTCCCGGTATTGGCGCTGGGCGGCGTTGATGAAACGAACGCGCACCGGCTTGCGGGACACAACGTCGCCGGTTTCGCGGCGATCGGCGCATTTTTGCCGCGTTAGTTTTCTTCCTCGACCTTCGTCCAAACGGCGAGGGCGTTGCCGACCGGATCTCGGAAATGAAACCGTCGACCGCCGGGAAATTCGTGGCGCTCGGTGATTTCGCCGCCCGCTGCAACGACCTTTTTCTCCGTCGCTTCCAGGTCATCCGCATAGAGAATAACAAGCGTCGAGCCCGGCGTCGGCGTTTCGCCGCCGCGCACGCCGCCGTCAAGTCCTGCGCCTTCAAAGCTGATATAGCCCTCGCCCCAGTCCTGAAAACTCCATCCGAAAACGGCTGAATAAAACGACTTGAAGGCGGTCAAATCCTCGGCGGCAAATTCCACATAATCGATGTGATTGTTTGTTTGAGGCATAAGGCGATCTTTTGTTTCTATGTCTTTTGCGCAAGCGGCGCTGAGGAGAAAACACAATGCAATGGGCAGTGATCTCGCCATAGCGCTATGATGCGCGCCGGCGCTGCGTCCGTCCAGAGACAGGGTAAAAAAAAGCGACGCCCGCGAAGGCGTCGCTTTCAATTTGCATCCCCTCTAAGCTTAGGCGCTTAGATTTTTTAGAATTTGATAGAGCTCTCAATGACGACAGTTGTCGCCTCTTCCTGGCCGCCGACGGCGAGCGGTTTTTGCGATTCCACATATTGCGCCGCCGCGCCGATAGTGATGCCGCGACCAATTACATAGGTGACGCCGGCCTGCGCCGTCTGCGTGTCGCGGAAGAGGGTCGGGTCAAGCGGGTTCGGCCCGAACGCATTCGCTTCCGACTGGCCGTAGCCAAGCATGAAGCCCCAGTCCCCTTCATCTTCGCCGGTCTTGAACGTGATGCCCGCGTCGAAGGCGAGATAACCGTCTTCGTCAGGGATGTTGAGCCCGGCGTTTGTGGTCTTGAGAGACCCGCCGATCGTCACGCCGCGATAGGCGAGATTAAGGCCGACCGAATAAGCCTCGTAATCCTCGTAGACAGGAAGCGCGATGCGCGAGGCTTCGTCCGCCGTGACATAGCTTGCGCCAAAGCCAACCAGTAGCCGGTCGCCGCCGCCGAGATTGATGGGCTTTTGATAGTAGAGCGCCGCTTCAATCGCATCTTCCCAGGTCGACGCTTCTGTCAGAAGCGCGCCGTTGGGCGCCAGGATCAAACCGTTTTCCGGCGCGCAGAGGCGATCGCCGCAATTTCTAAGCTTCGGCGAATAGGAGACGCCAAACTGCAGCCCGCCGAACGCGCCGCCGATAAAATTCGCCGGCGGCATGTAAGTGATTTTGGTTGCGTAGCCAGAAAAATCGGTAACGGTGTGAACGTCGTTAAGGCCGGAAAGATCAGTCTGCCAATCATTAACATTGACGGAACGGAAGATTGTCGGCGAGGTAACGGCGAGCGTGCGCGCGATACCGTGATCACGGCCGATGATCACTTGTCCGAATGCGCCGCGCGCATAAGCGTAAGCGCTTTGCAGATAGGCGTCGCTATCGAGCGGCGCGATGCCCCGCGGGCCGCCTATCTGAAGGCCGGAATATCGTCCGCCTGCGAACATTTGAGACGGCTGGTCGGCGTCGAGCCGCGCTTCAAGAACAGCGCCAAGCTCTAGCCCGGTGTCTAATACGGTAAAGCTCTTGAATGTAATTTCCGAATTAGCGTCGGCTTCCGCATCGCCGTCGGTTATGCCGGCCGCAACACTTGCTTCACCGCTGATTTCGACTTCCACCGGGTCTGCGCCATAGGCCGCGCCGGCGAGCATGAACGCCGCCGCGCTGATCCCTGACATGTATGCCCGCAATCCGGTCATCAATTCATCTCTTGGCGGCGTCAGTATTTTCGCAAAGACCTCTTCGCGAAACATCACACCGCGCGGTTTCTTCCATCACGCAACGTCGACGCGCCTTCCCACACGTCTCCGCCAACACACGCGAAGGCTGACGCCTTTCGCGCTTAACGCAACACCCCGCACCCCACGCGAACGATTCCCCGCGCTCGCCAGCTGCATTCCATTATCCGCCGCACCGCCCTGCTTCAAGGACAATAGCGCCGTGTGGTTAACAGCTTCATGACCATTTGAAATAATGGCGCCGCCCGCACCGGCCTTCAAGCGCCCGCAGTAAGCGACATTGTCTAAAGCGGCGAATGTGGTAGGAATGCCACGAAACGGGCTTTTGGGCCCGACGCGTCCGCAGGACCAGACTGGATTTACACACTCATGGTTTCAAGAAAGTTCGCCTTTTTCAAGGCTTTAGCCCTGTTCGTCAGCGCCGCCTTTTTGCTCGGCTGCGGCGGCGACGACGCAGCGAATGCGCGCAACGCCGGCCTGCCCTCCTATGTCACAGGAGATGGCTCGACGGCGACCACCGTTAACCGGTATTTATGGGCGGCCTCGCTCGAAACGCTTGATTTTCTCCCGGTTTATTCTGCTGACCCTATCGCCGGCTTGATTATTTCGGACTGGTATATCAACCCGGAGGCACCGAGTGAGCGTTTTAAAACAACGGTTTACATCCTCGACAATGCTCTTCGGGCCGACGCGCTCAGGGTTTCGGTGTTCCGCCAGGAGCGCGATGAGACCGGCGTCTGGATCGACGCCACCGTCAATCCGGCGACGCCGCGGGAAATTGAAAACGCCATTCTTACCCGCGCCCGTCAGCTTCGACTGAACGTGATTGACGATTAGGGACAAGGGACTAGGGATGAGGGACTAGATGTTGCGGCGCAGGCGCAGACCGGTTCTTTCCCCTAATCCCTAATACCTAACCCTTAATCCCTATGACTCGCTACAATCCCAAAGAGATCGAGCCGAAATGGCAGAGCCGTTGGCGCGACGCGGACGCCTTCGCTGCCGGGCCTGCTTCAAAAAGTAGTGCCGCGGACAGACCGAATTATTACGTCCTCGAAATGTTCCCCTATCCTTCAGGGAAGATCCATATTGGCCATGTGCGAAACTACGCCATGGGCGACGTTATCGCGCGTTACAAAAAGGCCTGCGGCTATAACGTCCTGCATCCCATGGGCTGGGACGCGTTCGGCATGCCGGCCGAAAACGCCGCGATGCAGACCGGCGCCCATCCCGGGGAATGGACCTGGTCGAACATCGAGGCAATGCGCGCGCAATTGAAGCGCATGGGGCTTTCGATCGACTGGAGCCGCGAATTCGCCACCTGCGAGCCCGAGTACTACCGCTGGCAACAGGCGATGTTTTTAAAGTTCTGGGAAAAGGACTTCGCCTACCGAAAGGAAAGTCTCGTCAACTGGGACCCGGTCGATCAGACCGTTCTCGCCAATGAACAGGTGATCGACGGCAAAGGCTGGCGCTCTGGCGCGACTGTCGAGCGACGCACCCTGTCGCAGTGGTTTTTCCGCATCACCGACAGGGCTGAAGACCTGCTTGCCGCTCTCGACGACGGCCGTCTCGAGGGCTGGCCGGACAACGTCAAGCTCATGCAGCGAAACTGGATCGGCAAGTCTAAAGGCTTGCAGATGAAATTCGGTTTCGCTGACGGAACGAAAGCGCCTGCCGGGATTGAAGGCGGGATCGAAGTTTTTACGACCCGCCCCGACACGCTCTTCGGCGCAAGCTTTATCGCCATATCGCCGGACCATCCGCTGGCCGCCGCGATGGCGGAAAACGATCCCAAGCTCAGTGATTTTATCGCTGAATGCCAGAAAACGGGCACCTCGGAAGAAGCAATCGAGAAGGCGGAGAAAAAGGGCTACCGCCTTCCGGTCGATTGCGCTCACCCATTCGACGATCGCACGCTGCCGGTTTATGTGGCGAACTTCGTGCTCATCCAGTACGGGACCGGCGCCATTTTCGGCTGCCCCGCCGGCGACCAGCGCGACCTCGATTTTGCTCGAAAGTATGGCCTCCCCGTACCGCAGATCGTACTGCCCACAGGCGAGGACCCAGCGACATTCGCCATTGAGGACGAAGCTTATGTGGGGCCGGGAACGCTCTACAATTCTGAGTTTCTTGACGGCCTTTCGGTCGACGAGGGCATCGCCGCAGCGATTGAAAAAATCGAGGAAATGGGCCTCGGGGAGGGCAAGACCCAGTATCGCCTGCGCGACTGGGGTGTTTCGCGCCAGCGTTTCTGGGGCTGCCCGATCCCTGCAATTCACTGCGAAAAATGCGGGCTCGTACCGGTTCCTGAAAAAGACCTGCCAGTATTGTTGCCGGAAATCCCGGCGTCCGAATTCAAAAAGCCCGGCAATCCAATGGACCGCGCCGTCGCCGACGATTGGCGCAATGTTCCGTGCCCGAAATGCGGCGGCCCCGGACGGCGCGAGACTGACACCATGGACACCTTTGTCGACAGCTCATGGTATTTCGCTCGCTTCGCTGCGCCCAGCGAGACCGCGGCTGTTGAAAAGGACGCGGCGGACTATTGGCTGCCGGTCAACCAATATATCGGCGGCATTGAGCACGCTATTTTGCATCTCCTTTATGCGCGCTGGTTCTGCCGCGCCATGACCGAATGCGAACTTTTATCCGTAGACGAACCTTTTGAAAATCTCTTCACGCAAGGGATGGTGGTTCACGAAACCTATCTTGATAGCGACGACAAAAAACCGCTCAAGGAGCGGTGGCTGTTGCCCGATGAAGTCGTCAAGAAAGACGGAAAAGTCCTGCATGAGGAGACAGGCGAACCCGTCATCGTCGGCCCCATCGAGAAAATGTCGAAGTCAAAAAAGAACGTGGTCTCGCCGGACGACATTGCCGACACCTATGGGGCCGATGCGGCGCGCTGGTTCATGCTGTCGGATTCCCCGCCCGAGCGCGACGTAGAATGGACGGACTCCGGCGTTGAAGGCGCCTGGCGACTGGTGGGGCGCATCTGGGACGCTATCGAACCCGCAAAGGACGCCCTGAAAGCCCACGATCTCTCGAAGCCTCCAGCCGAAATCGACGAGGCCGGTATTGCGCTCCGGCGCGCAACCCATGCGGCCGTCGCCGGCGTTACTGACGACATCGAGAATTTCCGCTTCAACAAGGCGATTGCGCGCATCTATGAATTCTTAAACGCCCTCAAGAAGGCGCCGCCCATGAACAGGGAAGACGGCGCGCCGGCGAACAGCGTTCGCGCCGAGGCTTTCGCTCAGGCCGAGGCCCTTGGCGTCCTGACGCAGCTCGTTGCGCCATTCATTCCCCATTTGGCCGAAGAATGCTGGGAAACCCTTGGCGGAGAAGGCCTTGTTTGCGACGCGCCCTGGCCGCAGGCGGATGATGCGCTGCTCAAAAAAGATACGATTTTGCTTCCCGTGCAGGTCAACGGCAAGAAGCGGGACGAGGTCGAAGTCGCCGCCGATGCGGCCAATGACGCCGTTGAAAAAGCGGCCTTGTCGTTAGAGGCCGTTCAGCGTCATATTGACGGCAAGACGGTGCGCAAGGTTGTCGTGGTGCCGGGGCGGATCGTCAATATTGTGGCGAATTGATGCTCACCTGCTCGTCCCGGCGCAGACCGGGATCTAGGGCGGTAAATGGGATAAGATTCCGGCATTCGCCGGAATGAGCGGGAGTAGGGATGATATGAAATACGCTGCTTCTGCTATATTTCTGATTATCAGTACCCTGACTTTATCGGCCTGCGGCTTCAAGCCGATCTATGCGACGCCCGACGGCGCGTCGGCGCCGGTGAACAGACAGATCGCGATTGGTCCGGTAACAGCGCCAGAGGAAGTCCATCTTTATATAACTGACGCGCTTCACGAGCGCATCGTACTGCGTGAGGGGGAGGCCCCGAAATACGAACTCACCGTCGTCGCATCGGAAGCCGCTCAGCGCCTCGCGGTACAGATCGACGCAACCGTTACCCGCTATAATTACCGCCTCAACGGACGTTATCGTTTGCGGGATCTGGAATCCCAGAAAGTGCGCCAGGGGAGCGTGCGGGCAATTACCTCGTACAATATCGTGAGTTCGCAATATTCGACCCTTTTCGCCGAACGCACCGCCCGGGAAAAAGCCGCACGGCTGTTGGCTGAAGAGATCGAACGGGACATCCTTTTAAGCTTTGACGATCCTGACGAGGCGCAGACAGAAGATGATGCGTTCGACGACCCGGCGACAATTGAGGAAATCGATGAGCCGCGGGATTCCTTCGAAAGCGGGGACCGACCGTTCCTGATTGATGAAGGGGCGGACGACGAAAGCGTCCAATGACGGCGCTTAAGGGCAAGGCGATCAAGGCGTTTCTCGCCAAGCCCGATCCCGACATAGCCGCCATCCTTGTCTACGGACCTGACGCCGGCCTGGTGCGCGAGCGCGCCGCCCTCTTGGCCCGGCGCATTGTCGAGGACTTAAACGATCCGTTTAACGCCATTGAGCTGACCGACGGCGATCTGCGCGATGAGCCCGGTCGGCTCGCGGACGAACTCTCGGCCCTTTCTTTTGCAGGCGGCGAGCGGGTCGTCCGCCTACGGACAAGCGGGGAAGCGAGCGCCAAGGCTGCGCAAACCCTGGTCGACGCTCTCGACGCCGGCGCTGTTAAGCCGAACGGCCTTGTTGTCATCGAGGCTGGCGATCTCGGTCCTCGCTCTGGCGTACGCAAGCTTTTTGAAAAAGCAAAACGGGGCGCCGCACTGCCCTGTTACGCAGACGCGCCTGCGGATGTGCGCGATCTGGCGAAAGATCTCGCCGCGCGCGAGGGCTTGCCGATTGAAAACGACGCGCTCGATCTTCTTGTCTCCATGCTTGGCGATGATCACGGGCTTACCCGCTCGGAAATCGACAAGCTCATTTTGTTCAAGGGTCCGAAAGCGGTTCGCGCCGGCGGCGGGGCCATCACGGTCGATGATGTTCGCGCTTCCCTGGCGGATGGCCCGGGCGAGGCGCTGGAAGAGGCGACGGCGGCGGCCCTCGACGGCGCGCCACGAGCGCTCTCGGCGGCGCTTTACAAGGCGGAAGCGGCCGGCGCAAGCCCAATTGGGCTCTTGCGCGGCATGCAGCGCCAGGTCGCGCGGGTGAGGACAGCGAAGGCTTACATGGAGGCCGGCGACAGCCCGTCGGCGGCCATGAAAAAACTAAGGCCCCCGGTGTTTTTCGCCGAGCAGCGCGCGTTCGAGCACCGCCTCGGGAAATGGCCGGCGCGGCGCCTGGCGCTTGTCGCGCGCATGCTCATCGAAGCTGAACTCGACGCCAAGACAACCGGCGCGCCCCAGCGGGAGATTGTCGAGCGCGCGGCCTTGCGCATTGCCGTAATGGCGCGCGCTTAATTCATTGGCCTACGGACTTTTTGTTCGTTCGCCGGCGCGCAGCATAAAAATGGCAGCGGCGAGCGATGCTGCTGCGGCGGCGGAAAAGGCGATGACGAAACCGCTGCTGAAACTCGCTAGTCCAGCGGCCAGCGCAACGCCCACAAGTTGCGCTATCCTGCTCGCCGCATTCGAAACGCCCGAGGCAAGGCCTTCATCGCTCGCCTCAACGCTTGAGAGTACGGCCGCAGTTAGCGGGCCGACCATGGCGGCGAAGGCGAGCCCCAAAACGCCCATGGGCAGCGCGACGCCCAGAAAGAAATCAGCGCCGCGCGCCAACGCGAACAAGGCGTAGGCTAGCGCGGCGAGAAGCGAGCCCGCCGCCAGCATCGGCCGCACGCCAAACCGGTCCGCAAGGCCGCCAACGGGGGATGAAAGAAATCCGACGCTAAGCGTGAAGGGAAGAAACGCGGCGCCGGCCTCGGTCGGTGAAAGACCGCGCCGGTCGATCAACTCAAACGGCAACAGGAAGAAAATCACCGAAAGAGCGGCGTAAATGAACAGCGTCGCCAGGTTGAGGCCGACAAAAGACTGATTGCGATAGAGCCGCGGCGGCGTCATGGGATGGGCGGCGCGGCGCTCCCACGCGGCAAAGCCTACTATCAAAAACGCCCCGGCCAGAACCGCGCCGACTGCCGGAAAGCTGATTTGAACGCCGGCTTGATGGCCCGCCGCTTCCGAAGGACCGGCAGCGCTCAGACCCCAGGCGGCAAGACCGAGCGCCGCAAAAAGGATGGCGCCGCCGGCGACGTCAAAAGGGCGTGGCGCGGGATAGTCCTTTGGCCGGGCTGCAAACAGGATCCCAATCGCGGCGGCGGCAAGCGGCGGATTGAGCCAGAATATCGCCTGCCAGCCGAAATTCTCTGTAAGCCAGCCCCCGAGCAACGGTCCCGCCGCCGTCGTCAAAGCAGAGGCCGACGCCCAGACGCCAATCGCCTTGTTGCGGTCTTTCTTGGGATAGACGGCGCCGATGAGCGCGAGGCTGGCGGGCGCCACCAGCGCCGCCGCCAGACCTTGAAAAAACCGCGCAGCGATCAGCATTTCCGGCGAGGTTGAGAGCGCACACCACGCGGACGCCGCACCGAAAGCGACGCAGCCAATGATCAGTATGCGTGCTTTTCCATAGACGTCAGCCATGGCGCCGCCAATCAGCACAAAAGCGGCAAGCGCCAATACGTAGGCATTGACGATCCACTGAACCGAAGCGAGGGAGGCGGAAAAATCATCTCGCAAGGCCGGCAAGGCGACGGTCAATGCCGATCCGTCGATGAACGCCATGGAGGAAGCAAGGATGCATGCGGCAAGTACGAGCCGCCGCTGCCTTAGCGCGCCGGTCCGGCCAAGTTCGTCAGGACACGGTTCAGCGTCGATGAGATTGCGCGCGCAAGGCTCGCGAAGGACGGCTGCCATTTGGCGTTCCCGGTAATGACGGACGATTTGCGTTCTATCAGAAAACCGCGCCGCTTTAGACGCGGGTCAAATGCTTATTACGCAGCGGACCCCATCAGCCGCCTGCAGATGTCATCGAGCTGATCGAGATTGAGGTAGTTGACGGTGACCGACCCCGACCCCTTTTTTGAATGAACGATCGCAACGTCAAGGCCGAGAATGGCGGAAAGATCGCGTTCGAGCGCGCGGGTGTCGGAATCCCCACTGCTCGATGAACGTGTTGATTTTCCGCCGCTTTTTCGCGCAGAGCCGGGTTTTTGAGGGTCCTGGCCGGCGCGGGCAAGCGCCTCGGTTTCGCGCACGGAAAGCCCCTTCGCCAATACCGTTTTCAATGCCGTCGCCGGGTCGTCCAGCGCCAGCAGGGCGCGGGCGTGGCCCATAGAAATCTCGCCGGCCCCCAGCGCCTTGAGCGCCGCTTTGGGAAGGCCGAGCAGGCGCAGGATGTTGGCCACATGGCTGCGCGACTTGCCGACCGCCTTGGCGATTTCATCTTGCGTGCGCCCATAGGCTTCGACAAGACGGCGATAGGCTTCGGCTTCTTCAATCGGGTTTAAGTCGACGCGCTGAACGTTTTCGATAAGAGCGATTTCGGCCGCTTCTTCATCCGTCAGTTCACGGATAATAACCGGCACATCGTGCAGCTTCGCTTTTTGCGCTGCGCGCCAACGCCGCTCGCCAGCGACAACCTGATAATTGTCGCGGCCCATCGGGCGAACAAGGATCGGCTGCAACAACCCGCGCGCTTCTATTGAGCGCGCCAACTCCGCAATCGCATCTTCGTCAAACTGCCGGCGCGGCTGGTCCGGATTGGGTTTTAAAAATTCAATCGGCAGCTCGCGGCGCGGTCCCGGCGCAGGGCTCGGCTCGCTAGCCCGCGCGCTCGGCGCATCGCCGAGAAGGGCGTCCAGCCCCCGGCCTAACCCCTTGGAATGACTTTTCTTTTTCGCCGCCACGCCCATTTTCTCCCTGCCATTTCCCGTTCGTTATGCAGCCTTCGGGCGGGCCCGTTCGCGCTGGATGACCTCGGACGCAAGCTGGATGTAAGCCTGGCTGCCCGGGCATTTGAGATCGTAAAGCAACGCCGGCTTACCGTGGCTCGGCGCTTCGGAAATTCGAACATTGCGCGGAATAACCGTGCGATAAACTTTGTCTTTCAAATGCGCGCGTACATCGTCCTCGACCTGGTTGGTGAGATTGTTGCGCCGGTCGTGCATGGTGAGAACGACGCCCTGAAGTTCCAATCGCCCATTAATCCGTTCACGGATCGTATCGATAGTGCGCAGGATCTGGCTGAGACCTTCGAGCGCAAAGAACTCGCATTGCAGGGGAATGATAACGGCGTCAGCGGCTGCAAGCGCATTGAGCGTTAAAAGGCTCAAGGAAGGCGGGCAATCGATCAACACATAAGTGACCGCGCCAGCGCCGGCCCGCTCATAGCCGGCGATGGCGTCAGCAAGGCGGTAGTGGCGCCGATCGGCGTCAATCAGCTCGATCTCCGCGCCCGCAAGATCAACGCCCGCCGGCGCCAGCAGAAGGCCAGGAATATCGGTCTCGATCACCGCTGCGTCGAGGCGGTATTCTTCGGTCAGGACATCGTAGGTGGTAACGCCGCGGTCAGCAGCGGAGACCCCTAATCCGGTCGACGCGTTGCCTTGCGGGTCCATGTCGATGAGAAGCACGCGCTCACCCACCGCCGCGAGCGCTGTCGCCAGATTGATCGCCGTCGTCGTTTTTCCAACGCCGCCTTTCTGGTTCGCAACCGCTAGAATGCGGGGGGCGGGCGGGGAGGCGGTCGCTTCAGGCACGCGCTAACTTTCCAATCTCGAGTACAGTCCCGGTAGGGCTTGTCACGCTTTTATGCCGTTTTACGGTCATTTGCCAAGATATAGCGGCTTCTTTGAGCTCAGCCTCAACATCTTGTCCCTTTGGGAAGAAATACGTCGCCGTTTCGCCGCCAATTTCATAGGCGTAGGCGAGCAACTTGGGAAGCGGGGCGAGGGCGCGGGCGGTGACGATTTCCGGCCTGGGGGAAAGTTTCACGGCCTCAATCCGCTCCGGTATGACCGTGACCCGCGGAAGATTCATGGCGCGGGCGGCTTCGGCGAGAAACGCCGCTTTTTTTCCGGTGGATTCGATGAGCGTCACTGCGGTTCCCGTCTCCGCCAGGATGGCGGCGAGAACAAGGCCGGGAAAGCCGGCGCCGGATCCGAGATCGGCAAGGGAGCCGGGCGCCGCCGGCATCAATGCCGCAAGTTGCGCGGAGTCGAGATAGTGCCGCTCCCAGCGGTCGGCGAATGTCGATTTTGCAATCAGATTGTGCTTGGCAGACCATTCCGTCAGTACACGGTCCATCACAAGCAGACGTTCCAATGCTTCGTTGGAAATCCTGGCGGCGACAGCAAACTCGTCAGGGGTCATCCCGCCGCGGACCGTTTTTTCATCCAGGCGAGCAACAACGCCTGCGCCGCAGGAGTGACGCCTTCAATGCGTCCGGCTTGGCCGAGGGTCGCGGGGCGCGCTGCGATGAGCTTTGCGCGCACTTCATTGGAAAGCCCCGGTATGGCGGCGTAATCGAGATCGGCGGGGAGCGCCAGGGACTCGTCTTTCTTGAAGGCGATAATGTCCGCCTCCTGACGATCGAGATAGCCGACGTAAAGCGCGTCAAACTCAAGTTGTTCGATCACCGTCGCCGGCATGTCATCAAACTCAGACCACACTTTGGTCAGCGCCGCAGCATCAACGCCGGGCAGGGAGAGCAGGTCGATGACATTGCGGCGACGCCCGTCCTGATTGACCTTCAATCCATGACGCGAGGCTTCATTTGGAGTCAGCATGGTGTCAGCGGCCCAGCGCCGGGCCTCGTCCAGGACTTTCTTTTTCACGTGAAACGCTTGGGCGCGCGCTTCGCCGACAATTCCGGCGGCAATACCCAAGGGGGTCAGGCGCTGGTCGGCGTTGTCTGCGCGCAAGGTCAGGCGATACTCCGCCCGGCTCGTAAACATGCGATAGGGCTCGCTCACTCCATGCGTGACGAGGTCGTCAATAAGGACGCCGATATAAGCCTCGCTGCGATCAAGAACGAAGGGCGCGTCGTTTCCGAGAGCGCACCGGGCTGCGTTGACGCCGGCGATCAGCCCTTGCGCTGCGGCTTCTTCGTAGCCCGTGGTGCCGTTGATCTGGCCTGCGAGAAAGAGACCGGGGAGGGCGCGAGTTTCAAGTCGGTGGCTGAGATCGCGCGGATCAACATAATCATATTCAATCGCGTAGCCGTATCGTACGACCTGCGCTTCTTCGAGACCCGGAATGGTTTTCAAAAAAGCCGCCTGGACGTCCTCGGGCAGGGACGTAGAAATGCCGTTCGGATAAACCGTGTGGTCATCAAGACCTTCTGGTTCGAGAAAGATCTGATGGCTTTCGCGTTCGGCGAACCGCACGACCTTGTCTTCAATCGAGGGGCAATAGCGAGGCCCGCGCCCTGAGATACCGCCGCCGTAAACCGCCGACCGGCCGATATTCTCCTCAATAATGCGGTGGGTCTCAGCCGTCGTGTGCGTCAGGCCGCAGGAGATCTGCGGGACTTCGATTTCGTCGTTCAGGAAGCAAAACGGGACCGGACGATCATCTGCAGGCTGCATTTCCAGTCTCGCCCAATCGATCGTCCTGCCGTCGAGGCGCGCAGGCGTTCCGGTCTTCAGCCGGCCCATTTTGAAGCCTGTTGCGTAGAGCCTTTCGGAAAGACCAATGGCGGGCGCTTCCACGCCGCCGCCCCAAGTCTTGTCGGCGGCGCGGGAGTTGGCCCGGCCTGCCGGGATACGCTGGTCGCCGATGTGAATGACGCCCTTGAGGAAAGTGCCGGTGGTCAGCACCACCGCGGTCGCTGCGATCTTGTTTCCGTCGGCGAGAACAACGCCCGAAACCGTTTCACGTGAAACATCGAGGTCCTCGACCGCAGCCTCAATGATTTCCAGATTGGGATAGTCTCCCAACATGGCCTGCATGCCTTCGCGATACAGCTTGCGATCCGCCTGCGCGCGAGGCCCGCGCACCGCCGGCCCTTTTGAGCGATTGAGCATGCGAAACTGTATGCCGGCCCGGTCGATCACCCGGCCCATAACGCCATCCAGGGCATCGACCTCGCGCACCAGATGTCCCTTGCCGAGACCGCCGATGGCTGGATTGCAGGACATCTCGCCGATCGTGTCGCGACGATGGGTGACGAGCGCGGTCCGCGCGCCGGCGCGCGCCGCCGCTGTCGCCGCCTCGCATCCCGCATGACCGCCGCCAATGACGATGACGTCATATGATCGTTGCGTACTCATGGGCGCCATATAGGCGGCGCGAGCGGCTTTGGGAATTCGCGCAGGGACAAATATTCGGCGCTTCTGGATGCCCGACTTTACAAATCAGAATGGCGCCGCTCAGAACCGGCTCCACGGCATGGGCGCTGCACAGCCAGCCATACCTTCCAAAGGAATGGAGCCGGAAAGAGGATGAAATCCATGGCGATGCAGGAAATGACCGATCTTGAACAGCAACCGGTATTCGGGCGCAGTCTCGATGCGACGACTAATCTCGAAGCCCAGCGCGTGCGCCGCATGCTGCAGCGGCGCCTGTTCGACAAGATCAAGAATTACGAACGGATTGCCGCTCGGCTCGAAATGCGCGGAGAGAAGGATGCGGCGGGCGTGTTGAACAAGGCTGCTGACCAGTTGCGGGCGATCACCGCCAGCCCGGCGTAGGAACGCCTATTTACCGATACAGAAACTCGAAAAAATCTCCCCCAAAACGTCCTCGACGCCGACCGCGCCGGTAATGGCGCCAAGGGCGCGGGCGGCGAGGCGGGCGTCCTCGGCGGCGAGTTCCGGGGCGCCTTCAACTCTCTGACGGGCGCGGGCGAGGGCGGTGCGAGCGTCCTCAACCGCCTTTACATGGCGCGCCCGAGTGAGCGCCGGTCCTTCGATCTGTGTTTCACGTGAAACAATTTCGGTAATACTTTCAACGAATTCGTCTATACCTGCCCCTGTTTTCGACGACAGGCACAAGATATGGACGCCGGCCGGTGTGGACTCATCGGGCGCGGCGACCTTTAGATCGGCCTTGGACCAGACAAGGTAATCCCCGGGCCGCAATTCAGAGATTGTTTCCCGTGAAACGCCTTCGGCGGGATCTGCGACCAGGACCCGGATGTCGGCGCTGGCGGCGCGGGCTCTTGCCCGGGCCATACCCTCGGCCTCGATAGCATCGCCGGCCGCTTCCCTCAGGCCAGCCGTATCCGCGACGCTCGCCAGGATGCCGCCGAGATCGAGGCGGATTTCGACAACGTCGCGCGTCGTCCCGGGCAGATCGGAGACAATCGCCACATCAGAGCCGGCGAGTGCGTTCAACAAGGACGACTTGCCGGCGTTGGGCGCCCCGATGATCGCAATCGAGACACCTTCCCTAATCGTCCGTGCACGTCCTGATTCAGCAAGGAACGTGGTTAATTCGTCCTTAAGCTGATCAATTGCCGGGCCGGCGCGCGACGCGACCGCCGCCGGCACATCGTCCTCATCCGGGAAATCGATGTCCGCTTCAAGGGGAACAAGGATGCTCAGGATCCGCGCGCGCCAGCTCTCGGCAACCGCCGACAGCCGGCCGTCTAATTGACCCAAAGCCTGCATTCTTTGGAGGGTCGTTTCGGCATCGATAAGATCGGCCAGCGCCTCCGCCTGGGCCAGATCGAGCTTGCCGTTTTTGAGCGCCCGCAAGGTGAACTCGCCAGCCTCCGCCGGCCGGGCGCCCAGCGCTGAAAGCGTTTCATAAAGGGACGCTTCGACGGCGCGGGAGCCGTGAAGGTGAAATTCCGCAACATCCTCGCCGGTAAAACTCGCCGGCTTTTCGAAAAGAAGAACGAGGCCCTGATCGATAACGGCGCCGTCCGATGGATCTTGCAGACGAGCCAATGTCGGCGTTCGCGTTTTAATCCGTTTACCAACTAATTGGCTGGCGATGGCAAGAGAACCCGGTCCGGAAAGCCGAAAAACAGCGACGCCCGCCTTCCCGGCGCCGGAGGCGCGGGCAAATATGGTGTCGTCGGCGCTCATCGAAATTGGCCGCTGCGGGCCCTTCGCCTATTTCTTTTTGCCTGCGCCCATGGCCGCGCCCATGAGCGTTTGAAACCCTTCGACGCCTTTGCCGCCCATATTGATCCAGGCCGCAACCAGACGTTCGGGATCGGCCAGGGTGTCGATGGAATCCTTGGCGCGCTTTTCCATCTCCTTCATGATCATTTTGTTCATGGGTTCGACGTCGGGCATGCCGAAAAAGGCGCGGGCCTCCTGCGGGGTCACATCAAGGTTAACGGTGATTTTCATCGGGATTTCTCCTTTAGACGCAGCAACATAGCGGAATGCGCCGCGACACAACAGCCATTAGGGCGCTGGATCATCGACGCAACAATCATTAAGTCGCCAGGAGGACAAGGGAGCGCATGATGGGTAACGCCGTTTTTCTCGATGAGGTCGGAGGCCCGGAACAATTCCGTCTTCGCGAGCACGATCCGGGCGCTCCGGGCGCAGCGGACATCCTCGTCCGCAATGGCGCTGTCGGCCTTAATTTCATCGACATCTATCAGCGCCAGGGTCTCTATCCGGTCTCGTTTCCGGCAATCCTCGGCCAGGAGGGCGCAGGCGTCGTCGACGCGGTCGGCCGAGACGTAAAGGATTTCAAGCCCGGCGACCGGGTCGCCTATCTTTCCGGCGGTCGCGCCTATGCAACGGCGACGGTCTGTCCGGCGGCGGTTGCAGCGAAAATTCCGGACGGCGTCGATGACGAGACCGCGGCGGCGGTGTTCTTGAAGGGCCTGACGGCGCATATGCTTGTCCGCGATGTGTTCGCGCTGGGCCCCGAGCACGCCTGCCTTGTCTATGCGGCCTCCGGCGGCGTTGGCACGCTCTTGGTGCAATGGGCCGCGAGGATCGGCGCACGAGTGATTGGCGTTGTGGGCTCGGAGGAAAAAGCAGCGGCGGCCAAGGCGGGCGGCGCAAGCGATGTTATTATCCGTACAAAGACAGATTCGATTTCGGCCGAGGTGAGAAATCTCACCGGCGGACGCGGCGTCGACGTCGTCTATGATTCAGTCGGGGCCGCGACATTCGAAGCTTCTCTCGATTCTCTTGCGCCACGCGGTCACATGGTGACCTACGGCAACGCCTCGGGTCCGGTCCCGCCGGTGAGCCCTCTCGACCTATCCCAGCGCGGGTCCTTGACGCTGACCCGGCCGACGCTTTTTCATTACGCCACGCCGGATCGCTTGCCCGCCATGGCGGCAACGCTTTTTGACATGATCGGAAAGGGCGCGCTCAAGCCGCATATCGGCCATCAATTTCCGCTTGTAGAGATCAAGGCCGCCCATCAGCTGCTTGAAAGCGGCAAGAGCGCCGGGGCCATTGTTTTGACGCCCTGACGCTTTTTTGCTCCTGGCAATTTTTCAAACCGCTCTTCGAAAACCGCATCGACAAGGCGGGCGATCCCGTGCTGTTCTGCCGCCGTCGGCATCAGTTCTTTTGTGCATGAAGGATTTTATGAAGCATTATCAACAGGTTGTGGTGGTGGTCGCCGGCCTTTTGGCGGTCTCCTGCGGCGGCGCGCCGCCGGCCGCGCCATCCCCCGCCTCAACCAATGGCTGGTCCTTCACTGTCGACAGCGATCTCAATGGTCTTTTTGATTGCCTCGACGAAGCCGAACGCGCTGTTGTTTCCGCCCATCGAGGCGGACCGGCGCCGGGCCTTCCGGAAAACGCGCTTGAAACATTGAAGGCGACGCTGAGCGCGGTTCCCGCCCTCATGGAGATTGACGTCGCACAATCGGCTGACGGCGTTTTATTTCTCATGCATGACGATACGCTCGACCGCACCACCACCGGCGCCGGCGACGCCGCGGCAATGCGCTGGGACGATCTCAAAAAACTGCGCTTAAAAGACAGCAACGACCGTACGACGGCATTTGCGCCGCCGGCCTTTTCCGATGTCCTTGCCTGGGCGAAATCGCGCACGGTCCTGCAGATCGATTTTAAACGCTCGGCTCGTTATCAAGATGTGGTCGATGAAATATATCGTCAGGGTGCGGAAGACCGCGTCATCCTGATCGCTTACTCCATGGCGTCGGCGCAAAAGCTCCACCGCCTCGCCCCGGACATGATGATATCTCTGTCGGTGAATTCCCAATCGGACCTAAACCGCGCCGTCGCCGCGGGCGTTCCGGAAAACCGCCTCATCGCTTTTACCGGCACGGACGGGGCCCAGCCTAGGCTCTTGCGATTGCTTGACCGGCGCGCGGTTGAGGGCATCGTCGGCACGCTCGGAGGGCGCGCTTCAATCGACAACGAAATCGAGCGCGCCGGTAATGACGCACGCTATGGAGAAATCGCCGCCATGGGCGCAGACATCATCGCCACGGACCGGCCTCGCGCGGCCCACGCGGCGCTGGCGGCGGCGGGACGCGGGCCCGACGCCGGTACATGCGGCGTCCACAAAAACTAGGCTGTAAATCAGACGATTATGGAAGTTTTTCCGGGGCGCAGCGCGCCCCGGAAACCGCCTCTTTGATTAGAGGTCTTTGATCATATCTCTGAAGTCTCGGGACACGCCGTTGCGGCGAGAGATTTTGTCCCAACACATTTCAAACCGACCATTGAGATTGATCGCCCGGGAAAGGCGCTCCGTCGCGGTGACGGCGGCGGCATTGTCATTTGCGTCAAGCGCTTCACCGATGGCGAGATACCTGTCGATAAGCACGTCAACCCGCGCCGTTCTTTTTTCGCCATAACGGCCGCATCCATCGACCCTGTTTGCGGTGATGCGTCGCCAGTCCGCGTCCGCTCCATCAAAAGCGTCCGCAGAGTAAGCCGAGCGAACGTCGTCGGCCTCAAGCGCAACGGCCGACATTGTCGACGCCGCCATCGCGGCCGCGGTTAAAATAATCAGATTTTTCATACCAGTGCTTCCTTTTCTTGCGTCCCCTTACAGTCGCAGCGCCCGCCCAACCGAAAAGGAATTTTTCGGAAGCGTCTGTACACAGATAATTATTGTCGATACCGGGCGGGCGGGAGCCTATCAACGGTGAATCGGCGAGCGGAGCCATCAATGCGACGAATGTCGCGGCCAAGGCCTGCGTCGGTAATATTTAGCCCCGCGGGCTTGAAAAAGGCGGCGACGGACGGGACCGCGTTAGCGGCGTTGTCCATCCTTTTTCCGGATCGGCGCGGCCTTTTTCGTAAGAATCTATAAGGCGAAAGCTGAGCCAGACCCCCACCACGGCAAACCCGATCCCGCCTATCGCCTGGCCCATAATCACCCCCGGGGCGCCGGCCATCGCTGATCCGGCAAAAACAAACGGCGCCGTGCCGAGGGTGTTTTTGCCCCAGTTGAGCCAGGTCGACCAAATGGGTCTTTTCAAATTGTTGAAGGCGGCGTTGGAGATGAAGAGCGCTCCGTTGAAGAAGAACAGCGGCGCCACAATCACTGCGAACCAGAAGACCAGCGAGGCGCCTTCATCAACCAGCCCGAATGCACGCGCGATAAGGCCATTGCACAGCAGCAACCCCACCCAGATGATTCCTGTATAGGCGCCGGCGAAAAACAGGGATTTGCGCAAGGATTCGCGAACGCGGTCATAGGCGCCGCCGCCGAAATTCTGGCCGACAATCGGACCGATGGCCCCCGAAAGAGAAAACAGGACGCAAAAAGCGAGCGGCGTCAGCCGAGAAATCACAGCAAATCCTGCGACCGCGGCATCGCCGTAAGGCGCGATCGCACGGGTGACGATAATTGCCCCCACCGGCGTCGCCACATTGGTGAGAACCGCAGGGGTTGCGATGGCGAAGATGGGGCCGAGGTCGCGCAGAAACTGGCGTCCGTGAAACGGTGCAAAGCCGCCATAATGCTTGAGGATGGGATAGATCGCCGTCACCGCCATGGCGAGGCGCGCTGCGACCGAGGCGAGTGCGGCGCCGTCGAGGCCAAGTCCAACCGCGAAGATGAGTATCGGATCGAGTACGGCGTTGACCGCCCCCGCCGCCAGGGTTGCGTTCATGGCCCGGCGTGCATCTCCATGGGCGCGCAAGAGCCCCGACCCCACCATGGCGAGCGCGGCGATTGGCAGAGACGGAACGACAATCCGCATATATCGGACAGCGAGATTTTTCGTTTCACCGACAGCGCCGATCAGGTCGAGGAGTTGCGGGGCGAAGACCCAGAATAGCGCAGCAAGGACAACGCCGAGGGCCGCCGACGCGACGACAACGCTCGTGGCGATGCGTCTTGCCTCTTCCGGCTCTCCCCGGCCGATGCGTTGGGCGCCTAGCGCCGACATCGCAATCATCAGGCCGATGGTGGCGGACATGTTGAAGAAAAGCAGCGTGCCCGCAAATCCCACCGCCGCGGCAAGTTCTTTTTCGCCGAGCAGAGAGATGAAGTAGAGGTCGGCGAAATCGACGAGAAACATCGAGATCAGCCCGGCGCTTGACGTGACCGACATCACGATGATGTGGCGCATCAAGTCGCCGTGTAGAAATTTCGCGGGCTTTTTGTCAGCTGATGACGAGGCGGCGTTGGACAAGGGGCGGAGCGCTTTCAGACATGAAATCCCCGCGACAATGCCCTGCCCGACGCCGGGATGCTATCCCGAAGATCACCGTTGACCGCAAGAACCGCTCACATTCTCGCGCGCATTCGGCCGCGAGAACTCGTCGTCATTCGCGCAGACGATAGATATACGCCGGCTGATAGACATAAATCGGCCGATAAATCCGTCTTGGAAGGCGCCGATAGACGACCGGTGTTGCGAATGGAGCGACAAATAGTGGTCGCGACGCGATCTGATCGGTCGCCGGATTGGAAACCGCCGCCATATAATCGACGCTGAGCGTATCAGCGGTCTCATGTTTGCCCTGGAATGCGTCAGTGGCGCGAATTAGGACCCGTCCGTTCGTGCCGGCAGGGAATGTAAATTCTTCCACATTCGAGCTGCTTTGCGAATTGACCGTAAACATCGGACGCCAGTTCTTGTCGGACCCGCGCTTGAAGAAGAAATGAAACCCCTCCTCACCCGAAACATAAGCGTTGGCTGAAAACGTCACTTCGCCGGAACCGAGAATATCGAACTCCCAGACGTGATTGGCGCGATATTGGTTTCGAGCAGAAAACTGCCCCATGCTGACTTCGGTGACGGTCTGCGCGACGCCGTCGTCATTGTGCGTATCGCTATAGGATCCAACAACCGCGCCATCGGTCCGCACAGCGTCTCTCAGTGCGAGGTCGGTTGTTTGCGTCGGCGGAGAAGGCGTTGTCGCTTGAGCAATAGCAGAATAGCTCGATGCGCCGTCGCCATTCGATGCGCGCACCCGATAGCGATAGATCGTACCCTGATTAAGTCCGCCATCAACGAAACCCGTTGTGTTCGATGGCAATGTTGCAATTGTCGAGAAGCCGCCAGAGCCGATTGCGCGCTGCAACCTGAATTGATCTTCGTTGTCGGCGTTATCGTTCCATGACAGCGCAATCGCCCTGTCGCCGGAAAGCGCCGCGACGAGATTATTGGGCGCTGCAGGGGGCGATGGCGTGGTTGGGGGCGTCGTCGGGGGTGTGGTCGGGGGTGTTGATACGCTGGCGCGGAATCCGGCGACATAGGCGGCGCTTTCATTCAGGGTCCGTGCGGCCCAGGCTGCGTTGTCAGCGTCATCTGCAGGATCAATACCGCTCGGAACGCCGCTTACATTGACATTTGGGTTGGAAAAGCTGCCCGTTCGCGAAGCCCCTGAACAACTGTACGCCATGATGGTCGAGAAATAGGGTGCGCCCACATCATCGACGGAGCCGTCATTGCAGCGTCGATAGCCGTAATTATAGGCGCCGCTCGTGCCGCCGCTTTGCTGGGAGCGCGCATGCGTGGCGCCCTGATTGTGCCCGATTTCATGGGCCAGCGTACGATTTGATAGGCAAAACTCAGCCGTCACCGACATCGCGTAAGACGCCGACGCCCCCACATAGGCGATGCCGCAAAAGCCCCCGCCCGATCCGGTGACGAGCGCTAGAAGGTCGGCGCCGGCATTGTCGCGCTCCGTATGCAAATCGTCGATCTGGCCGTCGTTGGTTCGGCGCAGTTCGCTGAGCATGTCGGAGATGGATTTCGAGCCTTCATCATAGTCGGCCAGCACCATGCCGACGAGGTTCATCGTGATGTTAACTTCGCTCAGCACGTAAGCGGCGTTCATGTCCGCAACCGCATTGACGATATTGGCTTCAATCTGGGCGCAATCACTAACGCCGTCGCCGCCCGCGGCCCGGCACGCATCATCCGTATACGCAACAAGTATATCCTGCGTCACGTCATCGGTCGCCGTCGGCGGCGTTTTCTGAAAGGCGGCAAATCCTAGCTGGAAGTTTGGATCAGGCAGCGCCAATGGTTCTTCATCGGGCAGGGCGAGGGGATCGATTTCACCGATCGTCAGTGCGCCGCCGGCATCGCGCGAGATTTCAAACGCGCGCCCGTCATAATCGACGCGGCCAGCGAACGCGCCCCGACGGCCCGTCATTACGACAAGGTTTTGCGGCGCGCCGGCGATATGACCGATCCAGGAAAGCGTTCCATCGTTTTTCCGCTCAATGCGGTCGCGGACAGCGGTTACTTCCTCGCCCTCGAGATTGAAAGAGATGCGCGGCTGCAGCAGCGCGGTCTCATTCATCTTCATGACGCGCGTGTTTTTCAGGTGCTTTCGTGCGGGAGATCGAACAGCGCGTTTTTTGTCGCTGGTTGGAGCAACCGCTGTTTCCGAAAAAAACAACCGATCGCTGCGTTCTGCGGCTGATGTCGTGGTTGTCGAGGCCCAGGCGAGCGCCGTCAGCGCGCCAAGGCCAATGTGCAAATGGGAAGATCCATGCATGAAACGCAACTCGACAAACTGGAAACGAAACGACCGACAAAGGGTGAATCTTGTTTCGCCATCGAAGTCGAATGAGCTTTAAGAAAGCGTTCGCGGAGTTGTTTCAATTGTATCGATAAAGCGCGCGCAGCGGCGCGTTTCAGTTGCTGACGGCGCCGCGTAACGCGTTGTTTTCCCGGTGCTTATACAATTGCTCGCGAACTTGCGCGCGCGCTATTGGAGGCCGATTAATAATGCGTAACAGGTTGCGAGTAGTGTTAAGCGATACAACTATTACGTGTTCATTGAATCGAAAAACGCTTCATTGGTTTTCGTTTGCTTAAGCTTGTCGAGCAGAAACTCGATCGCGTCGTTGACACCCATCGGCGCCAGGATGCGGCGCAGGACGAAAATTTTCTGCATCGCTGCAGCATCGGTGATGAGGTCTTCTTTACGCGTGCCCGACTTCGCAATGTCGATCGCCGGATAGACGCGCTTGTCGGCAACCTTCCGATCAAGGATGATTTCCGCATTACCGGTGCCTTTAAACTCTTCAAAGATCACCTCGTCCATTTTGGAGCCGGTCTCAATCAGCGCCGTCGCGATGATCGTCAGAGAGCCGCCTTCCTCAATGTTGCGTGCGGCGCCGAAAAACCGTTTCGGTCGTTGCAGCGCGTTGGCGTCAACGCCGCCGGTCAACACCTTGCCGGAAGATGGAACGACCGTGTTGTAGGCGCGGCCGAGGCGCGTAATTGAATCGAGCAGGATCACAACGTCCCGGCCGTGCTCGACCAGGCGCTTGGCTTTTTCAATCACCATTTCGGCGACCTGCACGTGGCGCGTCGCCGGCTCATCGAAGGTTGAGGAAACGACTTCCCCCTTCACTGAGCGTTGCATGTCGGTGACTTCTTCCGGCCGCTCGTCAATCAGGAGGACGATAAGATAGGCTTCCGGGTGATTGGCCGCGATCGAATGGGCGATATTTTGAAGAATAACCGTCTTGCCCGTCCGCGGCGGCGCGGTAATGAGCGCCCGCTGGCCCTTGCCGAGCGGAGCCACGAGATCAATGACCCGGGCGGTCATGTCCTTGCTCTTCTCGTTCTCGGCCTCGATTTCCATGTTGAGCCGTTCGTCAGGATAAAGCGGCGTCAGATTGTCGAAATGAACCTTGTGGCGCGCCTTTTCCGGCTCTTCGAAATTGATGGTGTCGACCTTTAAAAGCGCAAAGTAGCGCTCCCCGTCCTTGGGGCTGCGAATTTCGCCGATGACAGTGTCGCCGGTGCGCAGCGCAAAGCGCCGGATCTGGCTGGGGCTCACATAAATGTCGTCAGGGCCGGCGAGGTAGTTGGCTTCCGGCGAGCGCAAGAATCCGAAACCGTCAGATAGAACCTCCAGCACGCCGCCGCCGGAAATTTTGACCTCATGGTCCGCAAGTTCCTTGAGGATCGCAAACATCATGTCCTGCTTGCGCATGGTCGATGCATTTTCGACCTCGAGCTGCTCGGCGAACTCAAGCAGCTCGGCGGGCGATTTTTCCTTGAGCTCGTCAAGGGACATTTGTTCTGGAAGCATGGGCCGGTTCCCGGATAAGCGTGAATGCCCGAGCATGTCGGGCGCGTAGGACAGTTATGGAAACAATGGGCGCGCGCGATTTCGCGCTGCGTCAAAAAGGAAGGTTTGACGGAGATATAGAGAATAAGCGCGCAACGTCAATGACCAGGCCGCAAAGGAAATTCGCCTGAGCCCGGTTCCGTGCTCGTCTTTTAAGCCCTGTTTACCGGTTTCGCCTGTAATGAGCCAAAAATGGAGTTCCCATGGCTCGCAAACTGCCCGCGCTGCCGTCAGCCGCACTCGGCGCCGCCCTCTTTTTGGGGGCTTGCGGGAAGTCCGCGTCGGGGCCCGATCTTGTCGATGCGGCGGCGCTCTACGCCGCGAACAAAGGCCTTTTTCAATCGATCCGCGCGGCCTATCCCGGCCCCTATTATGAATTCACGCGCATTCCGGCGCGTGATCCAGCGGACGCCACGAAAAGCGACAAGGCTTTTCTCTCCTCAATTCGCAACGACCTTCCGGTGGAATTCATCGATTTCTTTCCCATCGGCAATTCCGGCCAAGACGAGATTGACGTCGTTCTCTGGCGCTACGAAACAAAAGGCCAGTGGAACACGGTAAGCCTCGTCTATTTCAGTGAACCGATGACCTTTGCCGCCGAGCGGCAATCGGTATACGGATTTGAATCCTGCGGCGATGAAGTCCGCAACTGGTTGAACAACCACGACGGCGACGGCGCCGCCAGCGTTTTCTGCCGAATTGACGACAATTGGCACGCCTACCAGCAGGTTCAATAGCCTGTCGTCAGAACGGCTTCAGCGTCGCCATGAAGACAATGATGATGAGGCCCACAAACGGCGCTTCATTCAGGATGCGCCAGAACTTCGTGGTTCTGACACGCTCGCCGGCCTCAAACTTCCGCTGCGCACTCGCATAAAATCCGTGAGCGCCGGAAATCGCAATCACCAAGGCGAGCTTCACATGGAACCAGCCTGCCGAGAGCGTGGCGGCGTTGGCGACCAGCATGGCGATCCCCAAAATCCACACCGCGCCGATTGCGGGGTTCATGATGCCTTTCAAAAGGCGGCGCTCCATGATCACGAAACGCTGTTCCGCTTCACCGCCCGTTTCGCTTTCGAGATGATAAATAAATAGCCGCGGCAGATACATCATGCCCGCCATCCAGGCGATGACGGCGACGAGATGAAGGGCTTTGATCCAGAGATAGTATTCGGCCAGAAACGCGCTCACCAGCTCCCTCCGCGGACAAATTCAACGAGCGCCGCCACATTCTCAGGCGGCGTTGCGGGCGTAAACCCGTGGCCCAGATTGAACACGTAAGGAACGTCGTGGAAGAGTTTGAGATACGCCCCGGCGCGGCGGGTCATCTCTTCGCCGCCGGTGATCACAGCCAAGGGGTCAAACCCGCCTTGCACCACGGTATGGCTGGAGAGAACCGAGCGGGCCCAGGCCGGGTCCATGCTGTAATCAATGCCATACCCGTCACACTCGGGAAGCTGTGCATAATCGGTCGCCTTTTCCCCTACGCCCTTTGGAAAGAGAATAACCGGCGTTTCCGGATACGCAGCCTTCACCCCGGCGGCGATCTTTTGCAGCGGTCTTACCGAGACGGCGTCCAGCACCGGTTCGGGCAGACCGCCCGCCCAGGTGTCAAAGAGCTGGACCGCATCAGCGCCCGCAGCGATCTGGCGGCATAGATAATCAATTGTCTTTTCAGTCAGCAAATCGATCAGCGCATCGAGGAAACTTCGATCTTCGTAATAGAGCGCCCGCAGCGCTGCGGGGTCCCGGCTCGATCGTCCATTGAGCATGTAGGTCGCCACTGTCCACGGTGCGCCAGCGAAACCAATCAACGCCTTGTCGTCACTCAGTTGAGCCCGCGTCAGCTTCACCGTCTGATAGACTGGCGCCAAGCGCTCATGAATGTCTCGATCTCGAAACTGATCCAGGTTTTTACTGGTGATAACCGGGTCGAGCATCGGACCTTCGCCCTCGGCAAACGACAATGTCTGACCCATAGCGTCGGGAATGAGGAGGATGTCGGCGAACAAAATCGCTGCGTCGAGATCGAACCGCCGCACCGGCTGAAGCGTGATCTCTGATGCGGTTTCAGGGTTATAGCAGAGGTTCAAAAACGAGCCTGCTTTGGCGCGCAATTCGCGATACTCAGGCAGATATCGTCCCGCCTGCCGCATGAACCAGATTGGCGGTATGGCGTCTCGTTCGCCTTTCAACGTTCTTATGAATTTTGATGACGACGTCATGTGGGAACACACACCCTGTTAATCCTTTATTTATGACTCTTAAAAAAGAATGAATATTAAGAGTAGGGCCGGGATATCGGGGAAAGATGCTTTGCTCATATTTTTCCGGCGTCGGCGCCTTATCGGCGCCCATCGATATCCCCTTGGACATACCGCGTGGTGAAATCAGGCGAAGCTGAAGTAGCGCATTCGATTTCATAAGAAAACATCACACAGGGTCTCAGGGGAAAAGACGGTTTTCCTGGATGGTTCGGAAAGCTAAGGCGGCAATTTTCGCCGTCTTCCTTTTTCAAAGGCTCCTGGGCGCCGAAGCGGTATGACTGCGGCTTTTTCCTTCGGATCGCATTTCCCTGTCGCACAGTTGCCGCTCTTTCCCTTATAACTCCCCAGCAATGACGGATGATGTTGCGGAAACTGAAGAACAGGCTGGCGCCCCGCCGCTCGCCACCTATTTTCACGTCCACCTGGTCTCGGATTCAACCGGGGAAACCCTGAACGCCATGCTCAAGGCGACGGCGTCGCAATTCGCCCACGCCAAACCGCTCGAACACATTTACGCGCTGGTGCGTTCCCCGCGGCAGATGGAAAACACCCTCGCCTCAATCGAAGCGGCCCCGGGCATCGTCCTCTATACGGTGATCAATCCAGATCTGCGCCGACTGCTGGAAATCCGCTGTAGTGAGCTGCAGACGCCCGCGGTCTCTGTTCTCGACCCCATGCTCAACGCATTCGCAGGATATCTCGGCCTTGAACAAACCAAAAAGGCCGGCGCGCAGCATGAATTGGACGACGAGTATTTTACCCGCATTGCCGCGCTTGATTACACGCTTTCCCATGATGATGGTCAGATGACCTGGGATCTTGCTTCCGCCGACGTCATTCTTGTCGGCGTCAGCCGGACCTCGAAGACGCCGACTTGCATGTATCTGGCAAATCGCGGCGTGAAAGCGGCGAATGTGCCTTTGGTGCCCACGGCTGACCCGCCGCCGGAACTTTTTGAACTGCGCAAGCCGCTTATTGTCGGATTGATCGCCAGCCCCGAAAGGCTGGCTCAAATCCGCAAGAGCCGTCTCGGCGGCATCAATGCAGTCGGCAGCGCCGACGACTATTCCGATCTTGATACCATCCGCGCTGAGGTCCTGCGCGCCAAGCGCCTTTACGCAAAGCATCGCTGGCCGATCATCGATGTCACGCGAAAGTCTGTGGAGGAAACCGCGGCGGCAATTCTCACCAAGCTTTCTGCACGGCAAAACCGATGACCGCGGGACCTTCGCTGACACTCGCGTCGGGCAGCGCCATCCGCGCGTCCATCCTGCGCAGCCACTCGATAAGCTTCGATGTGATCAAGCCGGGCGTCGATGAGTCCATTATCAAGACCGAGGCGGCGGAAACCGGCGCCGACCTTCAGTCCATCGCCATGGCTCTTGCCGAGGCAAAGTGTCTGGCGGTCGCTAAGTCAACGACGGGTTTTGTCGTCGGCGCCGACCAGATTCTCGAATTTGAGGGAGAGGCCTTCGACAAGCCGCGCAGCATGGAAGAGGCGCGCGGGCGCATGAACGCCATGGCCGGCAAAACCCACAGCCTTATCAATGCGACCGTTCTCGCCAGTGACGGCGAAATTGTCTGGCGCAATCTCGAACGGCCGAAACTGACCATCCGTGCGATGACGCCAGCGTCGATCGATCGATATTTCGAAGCGGCGGGCGAAGAGGTTCTCGCGAGTGTCGGGGCATATCAGGTTGAAACCGATGAAGGCGCAGCGTTGTTCGATCGCATCAGCGGCGACTGGTTCGCCGTGCAGGGCCTTGCTGTTTATCCGCTGCTGGACCAGTTGCGCCAGCGCGGGTTTTTCGGGGCTGAATGGCGTGCGCCGAAACCTGTTTTAGCAGGCGTCATCGGATCGCCGATCGACCATTCTCTGTCGCCGCTTATCCACAATGAATGGGCTCGGCGATGCCGCGTCTCCGGCGAATACCGCGCAATAAAGGTCGCCCCGGGCTATGACGCCTTCGCTCGCGCCATGGATGAACTCCGCGCGCAAGGTTTCGCCGGCGTCAATGTGACGATCCCTCACAAAGAAAACGCCCTGCGATACGCAGATGCTGCAAGTGAGGCCGCAAAAAAAATCGGCGCAGCCAACATGCTGACTTTCAGTGCGGACGGCGCCCGGGCGGATAATTCTGACGCAGCCGGTTTTCTCAGCGCCCTTAAGAATGGCGCAACGTCGAACCGGAAAATGGACTCAGCCCGGGTGCTGGGCGCCGGCGGCGCGGCGCGGGGCGTCATCGCTGCGCTTCAGGAAGCCGATTGCAGCACCATCCTCATCACAAACCGCACGCAAGAAAAGGCGGAGCGACTGGCCAAGGAGTTCGGGCTTACGGCTGTCAGTTGGGAAGAGCGCTCGCGCCAACTCGGCGACTGCAATCTTCTCGTCAACACGACCTCGCTCGGCATGATCGGCGAGTCGCCCCTTGATATCGATCTCGCCGCCCTGCCCGCAGGCGCGGTCGTCTTTGATATCGTCTATACGCCGCTCGAAACGCCGCTGCTAAGGGCCGCGCGTGGCAATGGCCATACCGCGATCAACGGTCTTGAGATGTTGATGCATCAGGCGGTTCCGGGCTTTCAGACTTGGTTCGGCGGTCGGCCATACTCTGTCGCGCCGCAGGTCAATGACGATTTGCGCGACCTTCTTTTGACGGCGCTGGCGCGAGGAGGCGGCTCATGATCCGTATCGGCCTTACCGGGTCCATCGGCATGGGCAAGTCCACGGCGCTCAAAATGTTCGGCGACCTTGGCGCTGCGGTTTGGGATGCTGACGACGCGGTGCATCGCCTCTACGCAGAAGGCGGCGCGGCGGTCCCATTGATTGGCGAGGCCTTTCCCGGCGTGGTCGCAGATGGCGCAGTTGATCGAACGAAACTGGCGAAGATCGTTTTGGGCGACCAGGAAAAACTCAAAGACCTTGAAGCCATCGTTCACCCGCTCGTAGCCCAGGACCGGTTCGGCTTTATGACCGAGGCCGCCGCCGCCGGAGCGTCGGCGGTCGTGCTCGACATTCCGCTCTTGTTTGAAAACGGATCGGAGGCGTTTTTTGACGCGGTTGTTGTCGTCAGCGCTCCTGCCGAGGTGCAGCGCGCCCGGGTTCTCGCCCGTTCAGGGATGACGGAAGAAAAACTGGCGGCAATTCTCGCCCAACAAATGCCGGATGCGGAAAAACGCGCGCGCGCCGACTACGTGATTTCGTCAGACCAGTCGATGGAAAAGATGGCTGACGAAGTCAGCCTGATCTATCGCAGGATTTTGGATAAGGCGGCTGCGCCCTCATAAGCCGCCCGGCCCATTCAGCCCGGTTAGAAACTTCCGCACCCGTTGCTCAGCATCCTGATGTTCTTCCTCGCTGTACCAATGGATCCACTCCGGCTCCAGAAATGGATCATCGAAAACGTGCTGAACATCCGGATAAAGAGTTAGATCAATTGCTGCGCCGCCGCGGATTTTCTTGTTGAATAGCCGCATGCATTTTTCCGGCTCAACGATTTCATCAGCGCCGGCCACAAAAGCAACCGCCGGCGGGGTTTCGCGCCAGGAGCGGAATTTCGACAGGGCGCCGGTCCCGCAATGCGGATAAAAGAATATGGCGCCGGATAACGCCGGCGGCGCCGGCAAAGCGCCGGAAAGCCCCGCGGGCCGGCGTTTTTCGCTATCCATGGTGAGAAAATCCATCACCGTCCAGGCGCCGTGAGACCAGCCCGCAAGGATCAAGCGATCCGCATCGATACGCTGATCGGCGCGGGCGATATCGATGGCGGCGAAGACGTCCCCGGCGCGCTCCTGACCAATTAACGCCTTGCCGGCGCAGATGATGTCGAGCGCTTCCTGGCGGTCATAGCCGCGCGGTCCCGCGCTATCGACAATCATGGCGGCGTAGCCAGCGTCGGTGAACACTTTTGCCCATTGCCGCATAAACGCCATGCGCGGTCCGGCGCAGCCATGGAACATCAGGACCGTCGGATGAGATGTTTCATCCGTATCCGGAACATGAACTTCTATAGCGTCAGCGATCAAGGCCCGGCGCGCCTCAAGACTTGTTGCTTCTGTTTTGCCGGCAAGCCAGGAAAGATAGAGCGGCTCAAGACGCCAAAAGAGAACGCCGCCGATGAGAGCGAAAATGAGGAGTACTGCGATGATGGTGCGTCTGGTCATGAGGCGCTCCGTCAGATGAGGTCGGCTTCTCGCGCCAGCTTCTCAAGCGAAGCGGCCGGTCGCGCGCCAAAATGGGAGATCACTTCGCTCGCCGCAAGCGCGCCCAGAGCGCCGGCGCGAGCAAGGTCATAGTCGCGCGCAAGACCAAGCAGAAAGCCCGCCGCATAGGCGTCGCCGGCGCCGGTCGTATCTTCCAGCGCGTCGGGCGCGCGGGCCGCGATTTCAACGGTCTCGCCTTCGCGCGGAAGAAGCAGCGACCCGTGCTCGGATCGGGTGATGGCGGTAAGCGGCGTCAGCGCGCGCGCCTTTTCGGTAATGACGGCGAGATCGTCGGATTGAAAAAGCGCCCTCGCCTCCGCCTCGTTAGCAAGGAGGATGTCCACGTGATCGCGAATGAAATTGACGATGATTGCGCCCTGCCGTTCGATGACACTGGCGTCAGAAAGCGTCAGGGCGGTGCGCTTGCCATGCTGGCGTGCGAGCCCGCTGGCGTTGACAAAAGCATCCCGCGCAGCGGGTTGTTCAAAGAGATAGCCTTCAAAAAAGGAAATCTCGCCGCGGGCGATTTGCGTCTCGTCGATGTCGGCGTTGGTGACGTGGGCGGCCGCGCCCAGAAACGTCGCCATGGAGCGCTGCGCGTCCGGCGTCACATTGACGAGGCAGCGACCGGTATCCGGCCCGTTCTCAAGCGGCGTGGTTTCATATTCGACGCCCATGGATCTCAGATCGTGACGGAAGATCTCGCCAAGAGCGTCCGCGGCGACTTTGCCGACGAAGCCGCCGCTCCCGCCGAGGGAGGCGATGGCGGCGATGGCGTTGGCGTTCGACCCGCCGGAAACCTCGATCCCCGGGGCCATCGCCCCGTAGATCGCCCTGGCCCGGTCCTCGTCGATGAGGATCATACCGCCTTTTGTGATCGCGAATTCGTTGAGAAAGCTGTCGTCGCACTTGGCCAGCACGTCGACGATAGCATTGCCAAAGCCGATGACGTCGAGTTTTTGATCTGTCATGAAACCCCTATTACCCGTCTGGTAACCGATGGCGCTTATAGAAAGGGGCGGGCAAACGGGCAAGACGCCCGGCTGCGCACGTGCTTGAAGCTGAAAACGGGCGCACTTATCGTGCGCGCTCGCGCCAAACCGGTATTGTTCATGATGACTTCCCGCATTGTTACCAGCCTTTCAACTTTGTTGTTTCTTGCCGCGTGCGCCTCAACCACGGACACTGCGCCGCCTGTCGCCGAAAGTGCGCCGCAAGAGCCGGCGGCGCCCGTTTATTTCTTGAGCGACATTGCCGGCGCGAGCGCGACCTCGGTCGATGCGCTCCTCGGTGACCCGGCGCTGACGCGGCGGGAAGGCGACGGCGAGTTCCGCCGCTATCGGCTATCTGATTGCACGATTATCGTTATTCTTTACCCGGATGAAACAGGCGCGCCGCGCGCCGCCCATGTAGAAGCAACGGCGCTCAGTTCCGACGGTGAAAAACCCGATCTCGACGCTTGCCTGGCGGCGGGTTAGTCCGCAGCTTCCAGTTCCGCGGAGGCTTCTTTTCGATCAATGGAAAAGCGGCGCTCTGAAAACCTCAAAAAGAACACCAGAATAGCTGCGGGTATGCCGACAAGCGCGGTGATCGCAAAGAACCAGGCAAACCCGACTCCCTCGACCATGAAGCCGGAAAAGCCGCCGACAAACTTTCCGGGCAAAGCGTAAAAAGACGAGAAGAGCGCATACTGCGTCGCCGTGAAAGCCGTATTGGTGAGGCTCGACATGTAAGCGATCAAGATCGTTCCCGCCGCGCCGTAGGCGATATTGTCGACTATGACGGCGAAGGCGAGGCCGCCGGCCGTTGCGTCCGAAAGCGCCAGCCAGGAATAAATAAGATTGGTCAATGATTGCGACAGAACGCCAAACAACAAGCTCCATTTAAAATCGAAGCGAGAAACAATCACCCCGCCGACGAATACGCCAAACAAGGTGGCGAACAGGCCGGCGCCGGAACGGATGGCGCCAATTGTTGTCTTGTCGTAGCCGAGATCAATGTAGAGCGGGCCCGTCATATACCCCATTAAGAAGTCGGGCACGCGGAACAAGGCGATAAACAGCAATATCACCATTGCATGCACGCCAAAGCGCGAGAAGAAATCCCGGAACGGTCCGATCACGGACTTTGACAGCGTTTCGGCAAGAGGCGCGGCCGGCGGGGGAACGTATTCACGCACTTCCACTTTCGGCGCAAACAGAGCTGTTAGCAGACCGACCCCCATCAACAGCGCCATGAACTGATAAGCCGCCGGCCAGTTTACGTTGTCGGCGACAATCAGGGCGCCGGCGCCGGCGACCATAATCGCCACTCTGTATCCATATTGATACATCGCCGCCATGACGCCTTGCTCTTTGTCGGTCGCCGCCTCGATCCGCCAGGCGTCGATAGCGATGTCCTGGGTCGCGGCCATGAACGCCATGACGACGGCGATCAACGCGACAACAAGAAGATTTTTTGAAGGGTCCGCGGCGGACATGGCCAGCAACGTCAGCGCGACGCCGATTTGCGCCGCCGCCATCCATGCGCGTCGACGCCCGACCATTTTTTCAAGCACGGGGATAGGAAGGCGATCGACAGCGGGCGCCCAGAGAAACTTAAAAGTGAACGCAAAACCGGTCCAGGCAAAAAGACCAATCTCGCCCTTGCTGACCCCCGCCTCCGCAAGCCAGAGCGACAGATTCTGGTAAATCATGTAGAAGGGAAGACCTGCGGAGAACCCAAGCAGCAACATGACAACGCTGCGCGGTCGGAGATAGTCACCGAGCGACTTTACGATTGTTTTGGTTTCGCCGCCTTCGGCGCTGGCTGCATTCGACATGACGGCGGACGCTAGTTGTGTTTTCGGGCGGAATAAAGGCCGATCACGACGCCTTTGATATCCCGCTTTGCGCGCCCGCCCATTTGTCGATCATGGCGAGGAGATCTTCCGGCTCGAAGGGTTTTGACAAAAAAGCGTCCATCCCGGCGGCGAGGCATTTGCGTTCCTCCGATCCCATGGCGTTGGCGGTGAGCGCGACGATGGGAATGCGCGCATCATCGCCGTCAAGCGCGCGGATCGCCCGGGTCGCCTCAAGACCGTCCATCTCCGGCATATGCATGTCCATGAGAACAATGTCGTAATCATCGCGGCGCAATGCGTCGAGCGCTTCTACCCCGTTGCCGGCGACATCGACAGCGTGGCCGGCGCGTTTGAGGATCGTTGTGGCGAGAACGGCGTTGATGTGATTGTCTTCAGCAAGCAGCACGCGCCGATGTGTCTTCCCGCCTTCGTTCGCCTCGGATTTGGGTTGCGCCTGCGCGGTCGGCGCCGGCGTTTCGGCCAGTCCGACAAATTGTTCGTAAAGGGAAGAAACTCTGATCGGTTTAATAAGGTAGCTGTCAAAACCGGCGGTCTTGAGATCACTCAAACGATTGCGCGCGAGCGGCGACAGAAGCACGATCGATCGGGCGGTATTCTCAAGAGCAAACGCGGCGCCGTCGCTCGCCAGATAAATATCGCACAACAAAACCGCGCCCGGCGCGTCGGCCAGCGCCGCCTTCACGGCGTCGGCGGAATCTGCCCGCACGACCCTTTCGACGCCGAGGGATGCAAGCTGTAAGTCAAGCGCTCGCGCAAGCGTCTGCGAGCGGGTGGCGATGATCGCCGTCTTTTCGATCGGCGCGCGCGCCGCGGGCGTCCCCTTATGGGGAAGGGTCAGCTCGAAGGAAAAGTTGCTGCCGGCGTTCTCGGCGCTTTCAAGGCTGATGGCGCCGCCCATGGCGACGACCAGCCTGTGCGCGATGGCGAGGCCGAGGCCCGTTCCCTCGTTGCGTTTGGCGGCGCCGGTTTCGGCCTGGGCGAACTCATGAAAGATCTGCGCCTGCATTTCTTCGGGAATGCCGATGCCGGTGTCGCGAATATCGAACCGAACGCGCGCATGATCGCCCGCGAGCTCGATAAGGTGCGCTTCGATAAGAACGCCGCCCTGGTCGGTGAATTTGACGCCGTTGCCGGCGATGTTGATCAACACCTGGCGCAGCCGCGCCTCATCTCCGACCAACAGATGCGGAATACGCTCGTCCACGTAAACGGCGATTTCGATGCCTTTGTCGGCGGCGCGCGGCGACAGAAGCTCGGCGACGTTCTGCGCAAGCGATTTCGGGTAGAACGGCTCCGCATCGAGGGTCATGCGCCCCGCATCAATTTTCGCATAATCGAGCAGGTCGTTGATAAGCGCTAACAGCGCGGCTCCGGATTCGCGAATGGATTCAGCATAGGCGCGCTGGTTTGGTTCAAGGCCGGTGTCGAGCAAGAGCGCGTTCATGCCGATGATGCCGTTCAAGGGCGTACGCATCTCGTGGCTCATGGTCGCGAGCAGTTTCAGTTTTTCATCGCTGGCGTCGATGTTGCGGTCGCCTTTTCCGCCAGATTCCGGCGCCCCGACGTAAAGGCGCTCGCCGCCGGCGAGCACGGTCTCTGTCCAGTCAATAATGCATTTGCCGGATCCGACGCGCGCCCGGGTTCGATAGGTCGCCGGCGCGCCGGGCGCAGCGGCGTTGTCACCTGGCGAAAATGACCGGCCGAGCCATCGATCGACCGGCGCGCCAAAAAAATTCGCAAAGCTTTGCGATACAAATCGCAGCGCGCCATCTGCGTCACAGATAGCGATCAGCTCACGGATCGATTGCGTCGGCGCCTTGTCGGCGTTATCCATAATCCAGAACATCCCCTGACCGAGCGTCCCGGATCATCGCCTTAAGCGCTTGAAGATTCGTTGAAAGGCTTGGTTAACAGTTATTATTAAAACGCGCGCGCCGCGCCATCGGTTTTAGCGGCGACACCTTTGTGCACGGGCAAAGGCGCGCCTCCATGGCCCTCCCGCCGGCGATAACTCACCGCCTCGGCGATATGCCGTCGGCGCACGGCCGTAGATCCCTCAAGATCGGCAAGGGTTCTCGCCACCCTTAGGACGCGCGTATAGGCGCGGGCCGAAAGGGAAAGAGTTTCGGCGGCCCGGGCGAGTAGCGCCCGGCCCTCGTCATCGGGGGCGGCGATTTCGGACAGCGCCGCATCATCAAGGGTTGCATTGGCGGCGCCCGCCCTCTCGGTTTGAGCGGTGCGAGCCGCGGCCACGCGCGCAGCGACGACGGCGCTCGTATCGCCCGTCGCCGGCCCGGCGAGATCAACCGCCGTTACCGCCGGCAGATCGATAGCGATATCCATGCGGTCAAGCAGAGGTCCTGAAATCCGCGATTGATAAACCTCCTCACAATGGGGTCCGCGCCCGCAGGCCCGTCCGCTGGCCTTGCCGAAACCGCATTTGCAGGGGTTCATGGCGGCGATGAGCTGAAATCGCGCAGGATAGCGAACGTGAAAATTCGCCCGGGCGATAAGAACATCGCCGGTCTCCAGCGGTTGCCGCAGACTGTCGAGGACGGGGGCTGAGAATTCGGGAAGTTCGTCAAGAAACAGCACCCCGTGATGGGCGAGCGAGGCTTCGCCCGGCCGGGCGCGGACACCGCCGCCGATCATCGCGGCCATGGATGCGGAATGGTGCGGCGCCCGGAAAGGCCGCGCCCGTGTCAGCCGCCCTCCTTCAAGCAGCCCCGCTAGGGACTGCACCATGGAGATTTCGAGCATTTCTGCTGGCGTAAGCGGCGGCAACAAGCCCGGAAGGCGGGCGGCGAGCATTGACTTGCCGGCCCCCGGTGGGCCGACCATGAGCAAATTATGTCCGCCGGCGGCGGCTATTTCGAGCGCCCGCTTGGCGGTTTCCTGTCCCTTCACATCGATAAGATCGGGCGATGCTTCACCATCGACCATCGCGCCCGGCGTTGGCGGGGTGAGCGCTTGGTTTCCCTTAAAATGATTGACTAATTGAATAAGCGATCGGGGCGCCAGAATTTCCGCCTCGCCGCCCGCCCATGCCGCCTCCGGCCCGCTCGCCGCCGGGCAGACGAGGCCAAGACCGGCGGCGTTCGCCGCCACAGCGGCGGGAAGCGCGCCGGCGACCGGCGCGATCTCGCCATTAAGGCCAAGCTCGCCCATGACCGCAAACCCGGCGGCGCAGTCATGAGGCGCCGCTCCCATTTCAATCATCACAGCAAGAGCGATCGCCAGATCAAAATGACTTCCCTCTTTCGGCAAATCCGCCGGCGCCAGATTGACGGTGACCCGCTTTGCCGGAAAGCCCAGACCGACCGCGCAGAGCGCCCCGCGCACCCTTTCTTTCGCTTCCGAAACCGCCTTGTCGCCGAGCCCGACAATGGAGAAAGCGGGCTGTCCGCTGATGAGCTGCGCCTCAACCGTAACGGCGCGCGCCTCGACCCCGTGAAAAGCAAAAGCAGCAACTTGTGCAACCATAACGGGTCCTCTGCGGCGGCGTTTTGCGCTTCGGCAGCGTGCCCCACCACTCGGAACATTTCAAGAACAAATTTTCAACGAGCCACTTCCATGCGGCGCTTCGCCATCTCCCGATCCGCGCGCAACGCTTGACGAAAAGCGGTGCTTTCCGCGACACAAAGCCGGTCAATAATTGGCCGGGACGTCGGCAGCAGGGGATGAGACGCAAATCCGTGAATGAACACCCATCGCCCCCGCGCCCGATTATGGCGTTCCGCATCGGCGTCACTGGTCATCGCTCGTCGCGCCTCAACCCCGACCAGGTCGCACGTATCGACGCTGAGGTGCGCTCGGTCCTCGATCTTGCTGCCCACGCTGTTCAAGGTTCGCTAGAACGTTATGACCGGGAATATTCGAACGCGCCGCCAATCCTCTATTTCGTCAGCGCTCTTGCCGACGGCGCCGATACGTTGGCCGCGAAATGCGCGCTTGATAGAGGGTGGCGATTGCTGTCGCCTTTGCCTTTTTCGGTAGACAGTTACGCACGGGACTTTTCCGGACCGGACCGGAAGGAGTTTCAGGAAATGCTGGCGGCGGCGGACTCCGTCGCGGAACTTGACGGCGTTCGAGATAGTCCGGCGACGGAGGAACGCGCTTACCTCCAGGCGGGGCTTGTCACCGTCGATCAGTCCGATTTGGTGATCGCGATCTGGGATGGCGAGGAAGCCCGCGGCGTCGGCGGTACGGCGATGATTAAGGAAGAAGCGCTCTCCGCCGGCAAACCGGTTATCTGGATCAACGCCGCCGCCAACAAGCCGCCAATTGTCATCAGTCCGGAGAGCTCAGAAACACCGCTTACGGAAGATTTACTCAGAGCGTTGGTCGAGGGGGCCGTCGCGCCGCCGCCGCGAGAGGAGATCGAACACTCTTTCGCCGGTCAGGCGACCCGTGCGCTGTTTGCCTATCGCACCTTTGCCGACGAGCGCGCTCATCGATTTAATTGGGGCTCGTTCTTTCAGTTCTGGGAAAAAGCCTTTGCCGGCAAGTGGCCGACCGCTCGTTTGTTGAACGAGACGCCCGACAAGGAGATGGCCCGGGCGCGCAGTTCAACGCTTGCGCAAAAACTGCAGTCGTCAAGCCACGACCAGGCGGTCTTCAATCACCTGATCATTCCGCGTTTTGCCTGGGCCGATCATCTCGCCGTTCACTACGGCAATCTTTATCGATCATCTTATTTCTTCAACTATCTCTTCGCGGCGGCGGCGGTTCTATTTGCTCTGATTGATCTCGTCGCCAGCGACTTCGATTTCGGATCAAAAACCGTCTTCATCTCAATCGAAGTGACGCTGATTGTCCTCATTCTTGGCGTCACCATCGCCGGCAAACGCGGACGATGGCACGAGAAGTGGATTGATTATCGTCAGCTTGCAGAGGAACTGCGACAGTATCGTCTCTATTTCCTCACCCTCGGCCGCGGCGTAACTGATGAGATGGCCAAAGGCGAAGGGGGCGCGGCGGCCGGCTGGGTCGATTGGTATTTCGACGCTACAAGGCGCGAGGCGGGCATGACGTCGGGCTCTTTCGCAACAGAGGAAATCCGCGTCATTGCGGAGACCATCCTCAACGAAGAGATCAAGCCGCAAATTGCCTATCACGACCGCAAGGCGAGTATCCTCCACGCCATGGAGCATCGCCTCCACCACCTCGGCGAATACGCTTTTGGCGCGACCTTGCTCGTTTGTCTTGTCTACCTCCTGCTCGCCTTTAACGCGGGCAAGGAAACGGCTCTGCAGAAATGGGCCTATGGGGCGAAGAACGACATCAAGGGGATCGTGACGCTCCTCACCGGATTTCTGCCGTCGCTCGGCGCGGCGTTTTTCGGCATTCGCGTCCAGGGTGAGTTCGGCTCCACGGCCGAGCGCTCCCACGCGACTGCGGCGCAGCTCAAAACCATTGCCTCGAAGTTTGAAATCCTCGTCCGCGGAGAAAAGCCCAGGCTTGATGTTTTGCGGTTGCGGGTTGAAGAGGCCGCCCGCGCCATGCTCATGGAAAACCTCGATTGGCGCCTGCTCTACATCTCTAAACCGCTGAACTTGCCGGGTTAACCGCCCGCAACAGGGCTCTCAAAACCGTAAGCAGTTTTTGCTCGCCACCGAAACGAGTCACCTTAAACTTGCGTTTTGGCGGGGCGTTTGTTGCGCCGTCCCCTGTTGTTGATGATTTCAAGGAAGCCTCATGTCCGCCGTTTCCGTCCTCCTCGCGCCCACTGACGAGGCGTTTGGCGAGCGCATTACCGACGCCCTTTCGCGGCAAGGCCATACCGCCCGGATTTTGAGCGGCGAGGCGGCCGACCTTCTTGTTGATGGAGATATTGGCGACGACGCTTCCATCGTCGTCTGGTCGAACGCGGCGTTAAAGCTCGCCGCCTTGCATGAACAGGCCCGCGAAGCGCTCGAGAAAGGAGCGCTGATCCCGGTTGCGGTCGACGGCGCGGCGCCGCCGTCGGAATTTGAAAGCCTGCCGCCGATCGACCTTTCCGAATGGGGCGGCGACGAAGACGATCCACGCTGGCGCTTTGTGCTGGAAACCCTCGCTGTCGCAACCACTCTTCGGCGCACCGGCGACGTCCAGGTCGAGGCCGACAAATACTACGAAATGCCTACCGGGAAGATCCCGCGCACCACGCCGCGAAGAAGACCGCGCAGGCCGCGCCGACGCGGCATCGATCCTAACGCCGTTGCTGCGGCCGGCGTCGCCTCGCTCTGTCTGATGACCGGCGCGGCGATTATCATCATGCCGTCGATTGTTCAAAAGCAGCATTCTTCGTTCGCCAAGGCGCCGGCGCCCGACGCAGCGCGTCCCGCTGAACTTGCAACGCTGCAACCGGTTACGCCGACCGCTGAAACAAGGCCGATGATCATCCCAAAGAACGCAGAGACTTCGCTCACGGTGGACGCTGCTGAAGCTGATGCTGGCGCGCCCGCGGAAGACGAACCGGAGGGTTTCGGAGAGGGTGATATTTCCTACCCGGAAGATGATCAGCTTACGGATTCGCCCGCCGACGCCATTCACCTGGCAATGTTGGGACCCGTGGCGCCAATTGAAGAAGCTCCCGACGACTCACAATCAAGCGCTGGGGCTCGGGCGGATCTGGGGCCGACTGCGCCGTCGTTAAAGCCGGCGACCGAAACGGATCCAGTCCCTGACAACATCGATTCACTCATTGCCAGCGTGCCGGAATTGACAGGCGCGGCGGGCGACATCTTTAAAGACTGCATTGCCTGCCCGGACATGGCTGTGATCGCCGCCGGCGCGTTCGTCATGGGGCCCGCATCTGGAGACCGCGCTCGCGCCAATGAGGGGCCGGCGAAATCGATCACTTTGGCGAAATCATTTGCTATCGCGACACGCGAAGTGACTTTTGCGGAATGGGACGCTTGCGTCGCCGATGGCGGTTGCTCCGCATACAAACCATCAGACCATGGCTGGGGCCGCGGCGAGCAACCGGTTGTGTCAGTCTCCTTTGATGACGCCATTCGCTATACCACATGGCTTTCCGCAAAAACCGGCCACGTCTATCGTCTGCCGAGCGAAGCGGAATGGGAATACGCCGCCCGCGCCGGGACCACGACCGTCTTTTCCTTTGGCGACGGTCTTTCCTCGGCCAACGCCAATTATGACGGCCGCTATGTCTACGCCGGCAAACGGGGACGCTGGATCGGCCGCCCCAAAGCGACAGCCAGCTATCCCGCAAACGCCTTCGGCCTTTACGACATGCACGGCAATGTATGGGAGTGGACCGCCGATTGCTGGTCCGCCTCGCTGTCAGGCGCGCCCGCGGACGGGCGCCCCCGCGGCGGGACCTGCGCCAAGCGCGTCCTGAAAGGCGGCGCCTTTAACACGGGCGGCTGGCGCCTGCGCGCGGCGCACCGCATCGGCAAGCCGGCGCGGGCGCAGGAAATGGAAATCGGTTTTCGCGTCGTGCGTGATCTTGGCTAACGGTGCGTTAATGACCGCGGGCGAAAATCGCCGGCGTGGAAGCGATTGAAACAGCAATAATCAAGACCGGGGCTGAAAAGGCGATGCCGATCCCCGTTCTCTGGCGCGCCGCCGCCCTTATGGCTGCGGCTTATGCCTTGTTGTTTGTTGTATTCCCCCTCGGGGTCGGCGCCGATTATCCGAACCATCTGGCCCGAGCCTATATCGAAACCGCGATCGACAGCTCGGCGGCGCTACAGCGCTATTACGAGATCGACTACAAGTTCGTGCCGGATTTTACGATTGAGATGATCGTCCCGCGTCTCGCGCCCTTGTTCGGGATTTATGGCGCCGGTTCGATTGTCGTTGCGATTGCGGTGGTTTTGGCGCCGCTGGCCGGCGTATTTCTTTCGCGCACCCTTAACGGGTCCGCCGGCGCCTGGGCGCCGTTGATCGGTTTTGCTGCGGTTTTCAATCGCAACCTCGAATTCGGTTTTATCAACTTTCTGTTCGGCCTCGGCCTCGCGCTTTTCTGTTTTTGTTTATGGGCGCGCATGGCGCCGGGCTGGAAGCGGACGGCGCTGATAGCGCCCGCCGCGGCCTTTGTCGCCGCCAATCATATCCTTGGCTTTTTGTTTCTGGGGTATGTTGCATTGCTGTGGGAAGCGTCGAAATTTGCATTTGGCGAGCGGGGAACGCTTAAGACTTTCCTCCCATCACTGATCATCCGCGATGGCGCAGCGTTTCTGCCAGGCCTTTTGATGATCGGTTACGCTTTTCTCATCGCCGATGATGTCAGCACTTATACGGGCGATATGGGAATGTGGTCCCAGCGCATTGCGGCGCTCACCGCCGGCTTCGGATTTTTTAACTCGCCCCTTTCCGTAGCTGCGGGAACGGTCGCGCTGGGCGTTTTTCTTGGCGGGTTTTATTTCGGACTGCGCAAGGGGGTGATTTCGCTTCACCGAGATCTCGCCTTTGTCGCCGCCGGCGTCATGTTGCTGGTCCTCATCATGCCAACCCATGTGGCGGGGATCTGGGGCCTGCATCTGAGATATGGCGGCGCGGGCTTGATCCTCGCCGCCGCCGCCATTCGGTTCCGCGAGCCCGCGCGAGCCAGTGTCGCCGCAATTGTCTTTGCCGGCGTTATCGCCTTGTTGGCGGCGAACGGCGCCGGTCACGTGTTGCGCACGGACCGAATACAAAGCGACATTCGCGAGGGGCTCGCCGGCCTGCCCCCGGGCGCGCGGGTTATCAACGCAACGACCCCTGATGTGGGCTTTGAAATCGGCGTCCATGCGGCGTCCCTGGCGGTCATCGAAGCCGACGCTTACGCGCCGAACCTCTTCACCAATATTTCCGCCGTTTCCGTCAAACCGGAAATGACCGCGCTGCACATGCCCCAGGGCAAGCCGCATCTTGTCGAGACTTTGCACGCCTATCGCAACGAACCCTTGCCGCAGTCTGAAAACGGCCGGTGGTCGGAATATTTCTACTATGGCTGGCCCGATCATTACACGCATCTATTGCTGACGCGGCTTCCGGGCGAACCGGGGGCGGACCTTGAGGGCGTTTCGGAAGTCGCTGCCGGGAAGGATTTTGTGATTTACAAAGTCGACGGCGCGTCAGTCGACTAAGGTTCGGTTAGGCCGCCTTTTTCTTCCGTTTACGGAATTGCTTGACCTTATGGTCGTTGCCGCACGTCGCCATGGAACACCAGCGGCGCCTGCCGTTCTTTGACAGATCAAGAAACATCCATTCGCATTGTTCGCCGCCGCAACCGCGTAATCGCTCAAGCCGGCCATAGAGCAATAAGTCTTCCGCCGCGTCGACAATGAGCCGCATCGCCCGTTCCTGAGCCGGGGCCTCTTCGGTGCAGCCCCTTCGAAAGACACCGGCTTCCTGCCGGATTTCGCAATGTCGGGCCGAGCGCGTACGCCAATCGTTGAGCAAAGCGATGTCCGCCGCCTCTGCCGACGCGCCTGAAGCAGCTGCGTTGAAAATTCGGTAGAGCGCCGATCGCAGCTCTATGGCGTCGTCAAAAAAACGGGCCGCAGCTTTCGGGTCGTCGTTTATCTCGCGCGCCAGTACCTTTTGATCGTGTTCGTCGAGGAGACCCGCGACCTGGACCCATTTGGCAAGTCCCTCAGCCCCGCCCAGCCTGTCCACGGGCTCTGACGACCAGTTCGAGGCGGTGTTGACAAAATCGAGGGCCGCGTTGCCGCCGATCATGTCGGCCTCAGCCCATTCATAAGGAGAAAATTTCATCATGACACCAGTAAAAATACGTTGACAGGTTACAATATAGGGCTATATTCGTAACCGTCAATAACAAAAATAACAGTTACAAGACCAAGACCCGGGGCAACCGGGCGACAGAAAAGGAGAAACCCAAATGACCAACGCACCTGTCTTTTTGTTGCAATTGACGGCCCTGATCTTTGTTCTCTTCTTGATCGGGCATACGGTCGGCGGCGCTGTGTAAGCCGCCAGGAGACCGCTAAGCCGCATTAATTGCTGCTCATATTGACGGCCCCGGTTCCTTCCGCCGGGGCCGTTTTGACGTTGGCGCAACCTTTATTGAACCTCTCTTAAGGCCTGATTTTTTGCGGGGTCCGGGCACGCGCAATTATTTCGCGTCGCGTGGCCGTTTGCCGCTTGCGACGCATTTGTGCGGCGCCTATATCCCCGCCGAAGAAAGCGCGTCCTTAACGGGCGCGCAATAACCTGTCTTGTTTAATCATAGGGGCTCGCCCGCCTCCGGCGCTTATCACGGCGCTTGTTGAAATCCCGCGCTTATCGAAGGCCGGAACTTAAGGGGCGGCTCGCTGGAAGGAGAAGAAAAACAATGGGCAAGGTCATTGGCATCGACCTCGGGACGACGAACTCATGTGTCGCCGTCATGGAGGGCAAAGAGCCGAAAGTCATCGAAAACGCCGAAGGCGCACGCACGACGCCGTCGGTTGTGGCGTTCACGGAAGATAAGGAACGCCTTATTGGCCAGCCGGCGCGACGCCAGGCGGTCACTAACCCGGAAAACACCTTTTTTGCCATCAAGCGCCTGATCGGACGTCCCTATGACGACCCCACGGCGCAAAAAGACAAAGAGATGGTCCCCTACGCCATTGTCAAAGGCGACAATGGCGACGCCTGGGTCGAAAGCCGCGGCGACACATTCGCGCCGTCGCAGATCTCGGCCTTCATCCTGCAGAAAATGAAAGAGACGGCGGAAGCCTATCTCGGCCAGGACGTGACGCAGGCCGTCATCACCGTTCCCGCATATTTCAACGACGCCCAGCGCCAGGCGACCAAAGACGCCGGCAAAATCGCGGGCCTTGAAGTTCTGCGCATCATCAACGAACCAACCGCTGCTGCGCTCGCTTATGGTCTCGACAAAAAAGAGGGCGGCAAGAAAATCGCTGTCTACGACCTTGGCGGCGGCACCTTCGATATTTCCATTCTCGAAATTGGCGACGGCGTTTTCGAAGTGCTGTCCACCAATGGCGACACATTCCTCGGCGGTGAAGACTTTGATCTTCGCATCGTCGACTATCTCGCCAACGAGTTCAAAAAGGATCAGGGCATTGATCTGCGTAAGGACAAAATCGCCCTGCAGCGCCTGAAAGACGAAGCGGAAAAAGCCAAGAAAGAGCTGTCGACCACCTCGCAATATGAAGTGAACCTTCCCTTCATTACGGCGGACGCGTCAGGACCGAAGCACCTCACCATGAAGCTTTCGCGCGCCAAGCTCGAAAGCCTCGTCGACGACCTCGTCAAACGCACGGTCGAGCCTTGCAAGGCGGCGCTAAAAGATGCGGGCGTTTCCTCGGGCGACATTGACGAAGTCATCCTGGTCGGCGGCATGACCCGCATGCCGAAAGTCCAGGAGACAGTGAAACAGTTCTTCGGCAAAGAGCCGCACAAGGGCGTCAATCCGGATGAGGTGGTCGCCCTCGGCGCGGCCATTCAGGCCGGCGTTCTGCAAGGTGACGTCAAAGACGTTCTCCTGCTCGACGTAACGCCGCTTTCGCTCGGCATCGAAACGCTGGGCGGTGTCTTCACCCGGCTTATCGACCGCAACACCACGATCCCGACCAAAAAGAGCCAGGTCTTTTCAACCGCGGAAGACAATCAGTCCGCGGTGACAATCCGGGTCTTCCAGGGTGAGCGGGAAATGGCCGCCGACAACAAGATGCTCGGCCAATTCGACCTTATGGGCATTCCCCCGGCGCCGCGCGGCGTGCCGCAGATTGAGGTCACGTTCGACATTGACGCCAACGGCATCGTTCATGTTTCGGCCAAGGACAAGGCGACCAACAAGGAGCAGTCGATCCGCATTCAGGCTTCAGGCGGCCTCTCCGATGACGACATCGAAAAGATGGTCAAGGATGCGGAGTCCCATGCGGAAGAAGACAAGGTGCGCCGCGAGGGCGTCGAGGCGAAAAACCGCGCCGAGGCGCTCGTCCACTCCACGGAGAAAAACCTCGAGGAGTATGGCGACAAGATTTCGGCCGACGACAAGAGCGCCATCGAGGAAGCGAAAGCGGCCTTGAAGGAAGCGCTTGAAAAAGAAGAGGCCGATCTCGACGACATCAACACCAAGGCGACAGTGCTCGCTCAGGCGTCCATGAAACTTGGCGAGGCCATGTACAAGGAAGGCGTTGGCCAGAATGAAGGCGACGTCGATCCGGGCGAAGCGGCGACTGAAGCCGACGCGGCCAAGGATGATGATGTTGTCGACGCCGATTTCGAAGAAGTCGACGGCGATAAAAAAGAATAGGTGATTTGCCAGTGAACGGCGGATGGGCGTTGTCCATTCGCCATTCACGCTCACCAGTCTTCAGGGGCGCGCAGTAAAAGATCATGGCGCAAGCATGCTATTATGATGTGTTGGGGATAGACCGCGGCGCAGACGCCGGCGCGATCAAGTCCGCCTTCCGCAAGCGCGCCATGCAGTATCATCCGGACCGTAACAAGGATAATCCGGATGCAGAGCAAAAGTTCAAGGAACTTGGACAGGCTTATGAAATCCTGTCTGATGAGCAAAAGCGCGCCGCTTACGACCGCTTCGGCCACGCCGCGTTTGAAAATGGCGGCATGAACGGTGCGGGCGGTTTCGCCCGCGGTTTTGGCGGCGCGGCGGGCGGCGCTTTTTCCGATATTTTCGACGATATCTTTTCAGAATTCATGGGCGCCCGCGGCGCGAGACGCGGCGGGCCGGGTCGCGGCGCGGATCTCAAATACAACCTGACGATCACGCTCGAAGAAGCGTTCGCCGGCAAGAAAGCTGAAATCAAGGTGCCGGGCTCGGTCGCCTGCGAAACCTGCGAGGGCTCGGGCGCGGCGCCGGGATCGGGGCCGGTTACGTGCAGCACATGCAAGGGCGCCGGGCGCGTGCGCGTGCAGCAGGGCTTTTTCACGATTGAACGCACCTGTCCTCATTGCCACGGCGAGGGACGCACGATTTCCGATCCGTGTACAGACTGTTCAGGCCAGGGCCGCGTGCGACGCGAGCGTGCGCTGTCGGTTGACGTTCCCGCCGGGATCGAGGACGGCACGCGCATTCGTCTTTCCGGCGAGGGCGAGGCCGGTCCCCGCGGCGGTCCCGAAGGCGATCTCTATATTTTCGTCAACGTCAATGAACATGACCTCTTCGAAAGGGACGGCTCTGACCTTTACTGCATGATGCCGATTCCGATGACGACGGCGGCGCTGGGCGGCGACTTTGAAACCCCGACCATTGACGGCGGGCGCGTTAAAATCTCCGTGCCGGAAGGCGCCCAGACCGGCAAACGCTTCCGCGTGCGCGGGCGCGGCATGAGCCAGCTTGATGCGTCGGGACGCGGCGACATCCGCCGCCGGGGCGATCTTTATGTGGAAGTTCAGGTGGAAACGCCCACGGGTCTCAACGCCGAACAGAAAGAACTCTTGAAGCAGTTCTGCGAGGCCGGCGGCGGTGAAGCGGCCTGCCCGCAATCGCGCGGCTTCTTCGAACGGGCGAAGAATTTCTGGGATAATGTGACCGACGGGCGGTAAGGCGCCTGAAATAGGTCTCGCACCGATCCAAACTGCGCTAACGTTGCGTGCATGGATCTTCTGATTGACATTGGCGGTACGAATGTACGGGTCGCGGCGTTGGCCGACGGCTCCATCGGACCCGTCTGGCGCGCTCGAACGGCGTCATTCAAAACGGCGCAGGAAATTGTCGAGCACTATAAGCGCGAAAATGAAACCGAGGGATTGAGGCGAATTTTTCTCGCCGTAGCGGGGCCGGTGCAAAACGGGCGGGCGGCCCTGACCAATGCAGACCTCTCGATCGACGCGGCGGCGCTCAAAAACACCTACGGACTTTCCGATGCGTTTGTGTTCAACGATCTCGAAGCGCTTGCCTACAGCCTTGCGCAACTTGAAGACCTGGACGCAACGGCGTTGACGCCGGCGACGCCAATTCCGGGAAAAACCAGTATTGCGATTGCGCCGGGTACGGGCCTCGGGCTCGCAGCCCATGTCATCAAGGATGGAAAGACAATGGTTGTCGGGACGCAGGGCGGTCATGTGCGCGCCGCTCCGTCGACACCCATAGAATTCGAGCTCTGCTCACTCTTGTCGCGTAAAGATGAATATCTCTGCGCGGAAGATCTTTTGTCGGGGCCCGGTGTTGCGCGCATTTACGCCGGCTTGCACGAAGTTGCGGGCGAGCCGTTAAAGTCAGGCGACGTTGGCGCTCGGGATATTGTTTCACATGCGCTGAAAGGCGACGACGCGCGCGCGCGTGAGACCGTCCAAGTATATTGCTCCATGCTCGGGTCCTATTGCGGCGACATGGCTTTGGTGTTTCTCGCCTATGGCGGAGTTTTTCTCGCCGGCGGTCTCGTCAATGCGCTGGCGCCGTTTTTTTCTGAAAGCCGCCTTTGCGAAAACTTTTTGAACAAGGGTTTGATGGCGCCGCTGATGAAAGACGTCGCGCTCAGCCGCATTCAAGACGAGGAGCCGGTACTGGCGGGCTTGAAGGCTTATGCGATCCGGCAAATGTGAGCTTGTGATGATTGTAGTTTTGCGCCTGGCGTGAAGCCGCAAAACTCGCCTTTCTAACGCTCCACCGGCCTCAAGCCCAACAACACCGCTGCGCCGATCATTAGCCCGCCGCCAATTTTGTGAAGCCGTTGGCGCGCCGCGCCTTTAACGCGCTCGCCGATCCAGCCGGCGCCGCCGCCGTAAAGCATGAGCATGAAGCCGTCCATGGCGATATAGGTCGCCGAGAGGATTGCAAATTGCGGCCAGAAGGCGGCGTCTGCGGAAATAAACTGCGGAAACAGGGCCGCGAAAAAGACTACCGCCTTGGGGTTCGACGCTGAGGTGATGAAGCCTTGCAGCCACAGACGTTTCAGGCTTGAGCGTTTGGCGGCGGTCTGTTCGTCGCCGCCATTCTTGCCGAAAACCATTTTGAGGCCGAGATACAAAAGATACGCGACCCCCGCCCATTTGATGACAGTAAGTGCATTCTCAAACGCTGCAATCAGGGCTGCGAGACCGAGGCCGGCGAGCAGCATCTGAAAGAAATTGGCGGTGAGGTCTCCGGCCGCAGTGGCGACCGATCGGCGAAAGCCATGGGCGAGGGAATTTGACAGCATCAAAAGCTGGCTCGGTCCCGGGGTCGACATCATGGCGGCGACCGCTGCGATATAGAGTAGGTATGTTTCAAGTGTCATCGAATCCTAAAGCCTATCCATTTTTGCGGTTTCAATCATGGGCCGCGTCAGAAAACTTGTCCGCCTTCGCGAGTTTCGGAAACGGTAACACCCAAAGCGCGGCGCAGGCAATCGAGACGCAGCCCCCGAGGACGACCGCGCCAATGGGCCCTAAAAATCTCGCCGCAACGCCGCTTTCAAATTCCCCAAGCTCGTTTGATGCGGCAATGAATATGAAGGATACAGATGAAACCCGCCCGCGCATGCCGTCCGGCGTCGACAGCTGGATTAGCGATTGGCGCACATACATGGAAATCATGTCGGCCGCCCCGGTAATGGCGAGCATGGCGCAGGAAAGCCAAAAGAGTTTCGATGCGGCAAAGCCAAGCATGGCAAGCCCGTAAATGGCGATCGCGCCGAGCATCCATGGACCCACCCGCCGCGAAAGGCCTTTGCGCGCAAGCAGATAGGCGACAATGACTGCGCCCATGGCGGGCGCGGCGCGCATCATGCCCAGGCCTTCCGTTCCAACATGCAAAACGTCCCGCGCGAAAACCGGCAAAAGCGCCGTCACGCCGCCAAAAAAGACGACGACGAGGTCGAGGCTGATAGCGCCCAGGACGATCTTGTTGTCTCGCACATATCGCAGACCTTCGAGGATCATCTTGAGGGATCGCGCCTGTTTGTCCGGCGCATGTTTTGGCGTGTGTGCGATCCAGAAATTGACAACGGCGATGAGACTTAAGCCCGCCGCGATCGCGTAGACGGTTTGTGGCCCGCCAAGATACAAAAATCCGCCAATCGCTGGACCAAGGATCGCCGACGTCTGAAAACCAAGTGAATTCCATGCAATTGCCTGCGGAAGCTCCTCTCTTGGGACGAGGGTCGGGTAAAGCGAATTGGCCGCCGCAGGCGTGAACGCATTGACGGCTCCCATGGCTGCGGCGGCACAAAAAATTGCCGGAATGGCGACGGCGGTCGGCGCAAAGCTTGCTGCAATCAGTCCGCACAAAACCCCTATGCGTACGATATTTGAAGCGATCAGAATCAGCTTCCGGTCGATGCGGTCAGCCGCCTGACCGCCAATTAGCGAAAAAAGGAGCACGGGTATGAACTGCGCCAGGCCGACAAGCCCAAGCATGAACGCCGCTTGTTCGACCGAGCGAGTTTCTCTTGCAAGGTCATAGACTTGCCAGCCGATCGCCACCGCAGCCATCTGGCGCTCGCCTGCGATCAGGACGCGCGCGATCCAGAAATGGCGGTAGCCCTGGTGGCGAAAAATCGAAAGAGACGGGATCAAGGCCATGGAGCGCCGCACCTAGCGCCCTCTTCTCGACGCCGCAACTTTCGAACCACGGATCGGATTTTTTCCCGTCAAGACTCGCCAAAAAAGAATTCTCGGCATAGCGTTTAGATAGCAGCATGTTTTTGCGCTATGGCCGACGAAACCTATGTCAGATACTCAAAAGCGCTGAAATTTCGGCGCGTTGACGCGCAAAACGATGCAGCGCTTTTAATCCGCTTCGGACGCGATCTTTATCGCCGCAGTCTTGGCCGGGAAGATCCCTTTTATCGCGACTATGGCCGCTATGGGGTCAACTTTCCCGTATGGATCGGGACTTGTGCGGCGACAAACCCGGACTTTGCAAAGTTTCTGCTCGAGGATGGCGAGGAGATCGGCCTCGTCGTGCTTGGGCTGGACGATCGCGATCCGGGGGTTGGCCGGGTGCATCATTTTTACATAACGCCCGACCATCGCGGTCAGGGCTTTGGCGGCTTGCTTGACGATTACGCGCGCGACATTTTGAAAGACGCCGGCGCGCGTCTTGCGCGTCTCAACGTAACGGCGCGCAACCGCAGAGCGATCCGTTTTTATCAGGCCCAAGGATGGGCCGAAAAAGCCCGCCGCGGCGGCCTCATTTTCATGGAAACGCGTCTGTGACGGGCGGCGTTATGGAACGCGATCTTCTGTTTCTTTTGGCGCCCGGTTTTTACGGCGATGACGGTGCGCGCCAGTATTGCCCGGAATGTGCAGAAATATGGGGCGTGCTGAGCTATTTTCCGGCGATCCGCGAAGCGGTTGAAATTGTCTACGAGCCTATTGATCATCCGCGCCCGCAATTGACGGCGTTGCTCGGCGAGGGGGAATGGAACTGCCCGACGCTGGTCCTCGCGGCCGGCGCTGATCCCGGCCCGGATGCGCATGTGAATGAACAAAACGGCCGGCGTATGCTCGATAACGCCCGCGATATCGGGAAATATTTCGCCCACCGCTTTGGAACGCCGATGCCGCGTGGCGGCTAACGGTGACGTGATTTTGTATGCGGCGGCGTCCGGCCTAGTGTCCGGCGCTGATGCACTCAGGATTTTCTCATGTTGAATAAACTATTGGCCGTTGCGCTCGTCGCCGCCTTCACAACAACGCCGGTTGTCGCGGCTGAACACAAAGCCTCGTCAGACGAAGCGCAAGCTGCGTTGCGCGTATTGATCGACAGTGACGCACGGCCCGCCAAGCAAAGTGCGCGGGACAAGTATCGGCGCCCCTTTGAGACGTTGACGTTTTGCGGCGTTGAGCCCGACATGACCGTCGTAGAAATCTGGCCCGGGGGCCAGGGCGCCTGGTATCGGCGCATTATCGAGCCTTTCGTTACGGACGGCGGCGGCGCCTATCACGCCGTTGGAAGCCGCAGCGCCTTTCCGGAGAAAGTCGATGGCGTTCCTTATGGCGAAGCAGATATGGCGTTCGTTTTTCGGGCCCATGGCTTCATGATTTACGACCAGCCGGCGCAGACCCATGTGAACGCCGTATATGACATGCTCAAACCTGATGGGATCTTGTGCATTGTCGATCATGCGGGAGATGAAGCCATTCCTCAGGATCCGGAAGGGAAGAATGGCTACGTCAATGAAAGCCATTTTCGCATGTTGGCGGACAAGGCGGGCTTCGTGTTCCTCGCCGACTCCGATCACAATCGCAATCCGAAGGACACCAAAAATCATCCGCGCGGCGTCTGGTCATTGCCCCCTACCCTGTCGCGGTCCGTGCCGGGATCGGCGCAGCGCAAGAAGTATCTTGAAATCGGTGAAAGCGACCGTTTCACGCACAAATACTATAAACCCGCAAACTAGCCGACGCATTGTGGTCGTCGCCTGAGGCTAATGAATCTCATAGCAAGGCGCTGTTGCTCGACAAGCCGCTCAAACTTCGCGACATAGGCTCAGCGCTTGCTCTGATGGCGCAGCCTGTGTAGGCGTCGATCAATGGAAGGGTCGTTGGTCTTATTGGGCCTTGCTGTTGCGCTTGGCATTGTTTTCGGCTGGGTCGCCTTTTTCATGGGGCTCAACGCGAATAACCGCATCGCGCGCCTTGAGATGGAGCTTGCGCGACTGAAAAGCGCGACCTCGCCAGCTCCGCAAAAAGCGACGATCGAACGCGCGCCAGAACGGCAACCGGAGCCGCGACAGGAGGCGCCCGCAGCGGCCGAAACTGGTCCCACGTCGGCGTCAACGGAACAACCAGCAACGCCCGATGCACCGGAAAAGCGCCAAACGCTGCAAAAACTTGGCGGCGCCCTTACCGGCAACTGGCTAATCTGGCTTGGCGGCGCAGCGCTCGTTCTTGGCGGGGCGTTTCTTGTAAAGGCGGCCGTTGACGCTGGCTTTTTCGGGCCAACCATGCGGGTCGTCGCCGCTCTAATTGCGGGCGCCGCAATGATCGCCGGGGCCGAATGGCTGCGGCTCGGCGGTGCGCCGGAAAAATCTCTCGCCCCGCCCGTTCTCGCCGGCGCCGGCGGCGCGACGCTCTACGGCGCCATATACGCCGCCTACGGATTATATGAATTGATACCGGGGCTCGCCGCTTTTGCTCTGCTGACGGCCGCGTCAGCGGGCCTCGTCGTTCTTGCGGTCCTGCACCGGACGCAGGCAATGGCGGCGCTTGCTATTGTCGGCGCGCATTTGTCTCCCATCCTTACCGGCGGCGGCGGACCGGCGGGCGCGCCGTTCTATCTTTATATTTTCGCGATCTCCGCCGGCGGCCTTGCAGTGGCGCAGTTCATGCGTTGGAAGCCGATTTCCTGGCTAACCCTCGCCGGCGGACTAGTCTGGCCACTGATCTTTATTCTTGTAGGCGAGGTCGGCCCGCCGGCGCCCATGGCGGTGTATCTGCCGGTGTTTGTGGCAATGGCCGCCTTTGTCGTTTGGGACAGCGCCGCCGATCCCCTCGATATCAACGCGTTCAAGCGTCATGGTCCTCCGATACCGCTTATGGTATTTGCAATTGCCCTTTTCGGCGGTCTTGCCGCGGCTTTCCTTTTGACCCTGGATCAGGGATTTTCCCCGATCGCCGCTTTCATGTGGACGGGATTTTCATTGCTGGCGCTCGCCGTCGCGCGCTTTCGCGAGGCGTTTTCGCTAACGCCCGCCTTTGTCGCCGCCGCGATAGCGGCTTCGGTTGCGTTTGCCGATGCGACGACGAATTACGATGTCGTGCGGGTCGGCGCGGGTTTCGCCGCGTTGTTTGCAGTTGGCGGCTACCTCGTCATGCGCATGACGCGCGAGAGCGGCCCCGCAGCGATTGCCTCGGCCTTTGGACCTTCAGCGATCCTGTGCGGGCTTTTTTACGCTGTAGGCGGATTTGATCAGGCGCCGGGTTGGGGATTTGCCGCCATGCTGATCGCCTTCTTCAACATATCTGTTTTGGTCGAACTTTATCGCCGCAAAAACGGTTTTGACGGCGCTCCTGGCGTCGCCGCCGCCTTCGGGCTCGGCGCCTCGCTTGCCACCGCGCTGGCGGTCGCCATGTCGCTCGATGGTCTCGCCATGAGTTTCGGCTTTGCTATTCAAGCGCCGGTGATCGCATGGCTGTGGCGACGCTTTCGCCTGCCTGCCCTGCGGTTTGCAGCAAGCGCGTTGGCGGCCCTCGGAGCGCTGCGGCTCTTGTTTTTGCCGGACGTGCTTGATGAAGCCGTCGGCGCAACGCCAATCGTCAACCTTTTGCCGCTCGTCTATCTCATTCCTGCGGCAGGGTTCTGGCTCGCGGCGCGCTGGTTTGAAGGCGGCGGTCTTTCAAGGCGCGGCGCCGTCGTGCAGGGCATGGAGGCGGCGGCGATTTCGCTGTTCGCTGTTTTCGTCAGCCTTGAAATCCGACACCTCTTCAACAGCGGCGATATTGGCGCCGATTACGACAACCTCGTTGAAATCAGTCTACAGACGATTTCGTGGGTGATGATTGGCGCATTTCTGCGCTGGCGGTTCGGCGCGGACCTCACTCTAATTCGCAGCTATGCGGAAAAAGGTTTGCTTATCGCCGCGGCCGCGCAGACCGCGCTTGCGCCCCTCACATTCTTGAACCCATGGTGGGGGGATGACCCGGTCGCCGTTCCAGGCGCTCCGATCATCAATTTGCTCGCCTTATATTATCTTGCGCCGGCGGCTGCGTTCGCCGTTGCAGCCTACGTTGCGCGGCGAACGGGCGGACTTCTGCAGTCGCGGATCGCCGGTCTCTTTGCGGTTCTTCTCGCCTATGTCTGGTGCATATTATCCGTACGCCATCAGTTTCATGCGCCGGCGCTTTCAAGCGGCCTCATCGGAGATGCAGAGTCCTGGGGGTATTCCGTCGTGACAATCCTCTTTGCGACCGCAATGCTTGTGGCGGCCGCACTTCGCCGAAGCGCGGTTTTGCGCTATGGCGGGCTTGGCGTACTCATGCTGGCCGTTGCGAAAGTGTTCATCTTTGATCTGGCAGGGCTCGAAGGCGTCTGGCGCGCGACGTCTTTCTTAGGGCTAGGCGCGGCGCTGGTCGGTATTGCGGTGCTTTATCAGCGCCTGCTGGCGCCGATTATGAGCGAACCAAATGAGGATTAGGGTATGCTTGCGCGGGTGCGGCGTTCACGGTTGGATGGTTGAGTTATGAGCAAGAATGGAATTCTCGTCGCCGGCGCCGGCGGCCGAATGGGCAAAGCTGTCGTCGCCGAAGTTCTGCGCACGCCGGGGGCGCAACTCGCCGGCGGTTTCGAACGACCGGGCGGTCCGGACATCGGCAAAGATATCGGCGTCCTCGCCGGTCTTGATGCGATTGGGCTGAAAGTTGAGGAGGACGCGGCAGCGGGCCTCAAACGCGCCGGCGCGCTGGTTGATTTCACCGCCCCGGCCGTGAGCGTTTCAAACGCGCGCGCGGCGGCTGCGGCGGGCGTTGCCCATGTGATCGGTACGACCGGACTGAGCGCGGCTGACGAGGATGCTATCTGCGAAGCAGCCGAGCGAACGGCCATCGTCAAATCCGGCAATATGAGCCTTGGGATAAACCTGCTTTCGGCATTGGTTGAGGATGCGGCAAGCCGTCTCGACGATAGTTTCGATATCGAAATCTTCGAGGCGCATCACCGTGCAAAGGTGGATGCGCCGTCTGGTACGGCCTTGATGCTTGGCAAGGCGGCGGCGCGCGGCCGGGGCGTTGACCTTGAGGACAAAGCCGCCGGTATGTCCGGCGACCGAAGAGGTGCGCGAAAAGGCGGCGATATCGGGTTCTCTGTTTTCCGCGGCGGCGGCGTCGTTGGCGACCATGCGGTTTCCTTCGCCGCCATGGAGGAAGTGATCACCCTCTCCCACAGCGCTATTGATCGCGCGCTCTTCGCTAGGGGCGCAGTCGCGGCGGCGCGCTGGGTGACAGACAAGGCGCCCGGTCTTTATTCCATGCGCGATGTGCTTGGATTTTAGTCCGCGCATTTTAACCAAAACATTTTTCAATTCGAACGATCGCTGACAGCGAACCGAAACCAAGTGCTGGCACGGTGCGACTCAGTTGCGTTGAGGTTTGCATGCGATCTGAAATCATCATTGCCGGCGGGATTGTCGCCGCGGCCATTGTCGGGGTGAGGTATATCGATGCGGGCGAGGCAGCGTCCGCTAAACGGGAACAGCTTGCAGCCGAACAGCTTCAAACCGCCGCGCCGGCGCCGGCGACGGTTGCCGCAGCGTCTTATTCGGCGAGCAATGGCTGGCGGTCGGAAGTAAAAATCTCCGCCGCCCGCGACCGTCAGTTTTACGTTGAAGCAGACGTCAATCGCCGCGCCGCGCAGTTCCTTGTAGATACGGGTGCATCTTATGTGGCGATGCGCGACTCTGACGCCCGCGACGCTGGCATCTATACAGAATGGACCGACTACACCTATCCCGTGCGCACAGCCAACGGCGAAACCAAGGCAGCGTTCGTGACGCTCGATGAAATGGAAATCGGCGACATTCGCGTTGAAGCGGTGAAGGCTTTCATCCTTCCGGACGACCAGCTTTCGGTCAATCTCCTCGGCATGAGCTTCCTCTCCCGCCTTGAAAGCGTCGAGGCCCGGTCCGGAGAGCTGGTGCTGCGGGGCTAACCCTCCGGCTGCATCAAGCTTGGCAAAGTCCCCAGATCGGCGCCCGCCTGGCGCATGAAGAATTTCCGCAATGGAGCAATCTTGCCGACCGCGCTCATGCCGACATCGCGGGCAAGGCGCAGGGGCGGAAAATCATTCGAGAACAGACGGTTTATCAGGTCGCCGCCAAGCGCCAGCGTGGCGGAATCAAATCGCCGCCAGCGCTGGTAGTTCTGCAACACCGTCATGGCGCCAATATCAAGGCCAAGCGCGCGCGCTTCGGTCAAAACATCGGTCAGCGCGGCGATGTCTTTGACGCCAAGATTATAACCCTGACCTGCGATCGGATGGATGGCGTGTGCGGCGTCGCCGATGAGTGCAAGACGGGGCGCAATGAATGATTGCGCCAGGGTGAAAGCGAGGGGGTACGACCATCGCGGCCCGGCGAGAGAAACGGCGCCGAGATAAGTCCCAAAACGGTTTTCGATCTCCGTACGGAAGGCCTCGTCGTCGAGGGCAAGATAGGCGGGCGCAGCATCCGCCCGCTCCGTCCATACAAGAGATGACCGGTTTGAAGTCATGGGAAGAATTGCGAAGGGCCCCGCGGGCAAAAAGAACTCGTGCGCGACCCCGTCATGGGGACGCTCATGAGCGACCGTCGCGACAATCCCGGTTTGCTTGTAACGCCAGTTATTGGTTTTGATTGCGGCTTCCGTGCGTAGGGCTGAAAACCGTCCGTCGGCGGCGAGAACGAGCGCGCCTTCGAGGCGCCGTCCGTCGTTAAGGTCGATGATTGCGACGCCGTCGCCGAACGTCGCGCCGTCGCGCCTTGAGGGGGCAAAAAGCGAGATGTTTTTTTGCCCTTCAATGGCGTTGAAAATGGCGTTTCGAAAAACACGGTTCTCTATGATCCAGCCAAGCGGCGTGTCGTCCAGTTCGCGACTGTCAAAATGCAATGCAAACGAAGAGACGGTTCCCCGGTCAAAGCGATTTTGGGCGCGGCCGTCCGTAACCAGAATATCGCGAATGGGTTCGGCTTCCGGCGCCATCTCCCCCCAAAGGCCGAGCCGGCGAAATACCCGAGCCGAAGCATAAGAAAGCGCCGTCGTGCGCCCGTCAAAGGCGGCCTCACGCATGGCGGCCGGATCGGCGGCGTCAACGACGGCGCATCGAAATCCGGCGTCAGAAAGGGCCACGGCGGCGAGCCCGCCGGCCAGGCCCCCGCCGACGATGACGATGTCGAATACGTCCTTGTCGTTCATAATCTGCAAAGTTTCGCCCGTTTAAGGTCCGCTCGTCCACTGAAAGACTTGCCGCTGCGGCGAAAAGCGCGGCATTAGGGAAAGATGCAGAGTTTAACGCGGATCGCCGCCTTTTCGCTGACATTCGGGATTGTCGCTCTCGGCTCCGCCGCGGCGCAGGAAGTCACGCCTCTGGATGCGTCGAACCGCTATCTTATCGACTCCCTTCTTGCTGTTTTCGCGGGGCTGAGCGCAATCTTATTCATTGTCGCCTATGGCTTGCGCGATATCGGCCTTGCCAGGGTCCAGAATGCGCCGGCGGCTTGCTTGCGGATGCTCGCCTCCTTTGCGGTGACCGTTTTTGCGTTCTGGCTCTCCGGCTACATGCTTGCCTTCAGCGTTGAAGAAGCGGGCTTCCTGGGCGACTTCGCCTCGTGGCGCGCCGACGATGTTGACCCGCTGACAAAAGGCAGGGCGTCAGGTGCGACGTGGTTTTTCCAAACCGGTCTCGCGGCAATGACGGCGGCGATCGTCGCCTCGTCGGTTTCCGAACGGGTGCGGCTCTGGGCGTTCCTGATTTTCGTCGGTTTTCTCGCCGGCATGATCTACCCGATTGCCATCTCCTGGGTGTGGGGCGGCGGCTATTTCGCTGCAGACTGGGCCTACAAGGACGGCGGCGGGGCGACCGTGCACATCGTCGCCGGCGCGGCGGCGCTGGCGGCCGCTTTTGTGGTCGGCCCTCGGCCGGGACGTTTCAATGCAAGATCCCCGTGGATAGCCGCGACCACCATGTTGCCGCTGTCTGTGTTCGGCGCAGGGCTCGCCTGGATTGCGCTGATCGGCGTCTTTGCCGGGTTGGGCGAGACGCTTTCTTCGGTGGAAGATGCGGTGCGTTTTGGCGGCGCGATCGTCAATATTTCGGTGGCCACCGCGGCGGCTGTTTTAACAGCACTCGTGCTTACGCAGTTCGTTTATGATCGCCCAGGCCTTGTCACGACCATGTGTGCGGTTGTCGCCGGTCCGGTGACAATCGCCGGCGATCCCGTTAGTCCCGATCTGTGGCAAGCCGCCATGATCGGTGCCGTCGGCGGGGTGATTGTGTCGGTGACGCCGCCGTTCCTTGCGCGGTTTCGCATCGATGACGCTGGGTTTGTCGTACCGACGCACCTCTTTTGCGGGATCTGGGGAGCGATGATTGTCGCCTGGGTCAATCCTGACGCGCGCTTTATCAATCAGGCGCTCGGCGCGCTTGCCATCGCCGCCTTTGCCTTCGGCGTCAGTCTGATGATCTGGACGGCGTTGAAATATTCGCCGTTTGGCGCCCGTCAGCGAGCGCCGAAGCCCGCTGAAGATCAGGCGCGACGCAATCCGACCTAAGAATTACCGCAAGATCGTTGGTTAATTTACGTTAACCCTTTTTTCCGCGCGCCATGCGAAAGTTGGCGTTCGCCCTGTTCGTTCAGCAATTCGTTTCAAGCGCGCCATGCCACGTCAGTCTCGCCGTCACGCCCGAAACGCCGGATCCAATGTCGGCGCATCGCTTCGCCGTTTCGTTCGCAATCTCGTCATGCGCGGCGGCGGCCTGGCCATGGTGCTTTTGGCGGCATGGACGGCGGTGGCGATCCTGACCTTTTCAATTAGCGATCCGAGTCTCAACAACGCAACACCCGCCCCGGTTCAGAATGCGGCGGGCGCCGCGGGCGCCGTCGTGGCCGACCTGTTCTTGCAAATCTTCGGCGCCGCGAGTCTCCTGCTCATTGCACCGACGGCGATTTGGGGCGCGCTCGCCCTTATCAATAGCGCGCCGGATGAAACGCCCCGTGATTTCTGGCTGCGCCTTGCGCTTGCGCCGGTGACGCTGCTTGCGGCCACCGGGGCGGCGGCGGCCGCGCCGACGCCGGCGCTCTGGCCCTATATGGTTGGCGCCGGCGGGGCGCTCGGCGACGGCGCCTTGCGCGCCCTTTCCGGCGTGTTGCAATCCTTCGGTATGCCGGCGGCAGCGGGGGTCGCCGCCACATTGTTCACGCTCATCGCCGTTCCCGCCTATCTCATCTTGTGCGGCCTTACCCGCGAGCGCGCCCGAAACGCCTGGTGGGCGGCGGAAGACACGGTCGATGCGCTCACTGCGTTTGTCATGAATATCCGCGACTGGGTCGCCGAGCGCATAGACCGAAAAGCCGCCGAAGAAGATGATGATGCGGCCGGCGAAACATTCGCCGACTATGAAGAAGCGATCGAAGACGGCGGCGAGGCGGAGGACAAACCGCTTATCGCGCCGGCGCGGAAACGGCAAATCATCCGTAAAGAAACGAAACGCAAAGAAAGCCGGCGTGAGCGGCGCGAGGCGCAGCCGGTTCTGCCGGTGTTTTCTTCAAGCGATTACGAATTGCCGCCGCTTAACCTGCTGGCGAAACCAAACACCACACGCCGCACCGTCATTTCCGATGAGGCGCTCGAACAGAATGCGCGCATGCTTGAAAATGTCCTTTCGGACTTCAATGTGCGCGGCGAGATAATCAATGTGCGCCCGGGCCCGGTAGTGACGCTTTATGAGCTGGAGCCGGCGGCGGGCGTCAAATCTTCGCGCGTAATCGGTCTTGCCGACGACATCGCCCGCTCCATGAGCGCAGTTGCGTGCCGCGTCGCGGTTGTTCCGGGCCGCAATGTGATCGGCATCGAATTGCCTAACCAGGATCGGGAAATGGTCTTCCTGCGTGAATTGTTGGGCGCGGGAGAATACGAGAATTCGAGCGGCGACCTTACCCTGACGCTTGGCAAGGGGATTGGCGGCGAGCCGGTTTTCGCCGATCTCGCGCGCATGCCGCACCTCCTGATCGCCGGCACTACCGGATCGGGCAAATCGGTGGGCATCAATACGATGATCCTGTCGCTGCTTTACCGGCTTGCTCCGGACGAATGCAAACTGATCCTGATCGATCCGAAAATGCTGGAACTCTCTGTTTACGAAGGCATTCCGCATCTTCTGGCGCCGGTTGTGACGGACCCGCGCAAGGCGGTCGTTGCGCTCAAATGGACCGTGCGCGAAATGGAAGAGCGCTACCGCAAGATGTCAAAGGTTGGGGTACGGAATATCGAAGGTTTCAACCAGCGCGTCGTTGAAGCGGACGAGAATGGCGACATCCTCACACGGACCGTGCACACCGGTTATGACGAAGAGACAGGCGAGCCGGTCTACGAGACTGAAGAGCTCGAATATGAAGAAATGCCGTTTATCGTCGTCGTGATCGACGAGGTCGCCGACCTGATGATGGTCGCCGGCAAGGACATTGAAGGCATGGTCCAGCGGTTGGCGCAGATGGCGCGCGCCGCCGGGATCCATTTGATCATGGCGACCCAACGGCCGTCGGTTGATGTCATCACGGGCACGATCAAGGCCAACTTCCCGACGCGGATTTCTTTCCAGGTGACGTCAAAGATCGACTCTCGCACCATTCTCGGCGAACAGGGCGCCGAACAACTGCTCGGCCAGGGCGATATGCTGCACATGGCCGGCGGCGGGCGTCTGCGGCGGGTGCACGGTGCATTTGTGTCCGACGACGAGGTCGAGAAAATCGTCAAGTTTCTCAAAAAACAGGGCGCGCCGGAGTACGTTCAAGACGTCACCGAAATGCGCGACGACGACAGCGGCGACGGCGCCGGCGGGTTCGAAATCGGCGGCAATACTTCGTCGGGCGACGCGCTTTATGACCGCGCCGTCGCAATCGTTTTGCGCGATCGAAAGGCGTCAACTTCCTATGTCCAGCGGCGGTTACAGATCGGCTACAACCGCGCGGCAACGTTGATCGAGCGCATGGAAGAAGAGGGCGTGATTTCGCCTGCTAATCACGCCGGCAAACGTGACATTCTCGTCGGTGAAGACGCAGCGTAAGCCTGTTTCTTAAGCCGATATTAGGGTTACCCATTCATTAGGACCCGTTTGCCAATTCGCAGCTCTTCGTTTTCACAGCGCTAACCGGGACTGTGTAGTTTCCTCGCATAAGACAGAAGACGTCTATGTTCAGTGAGGGCGTGTGCAGACGGTTCAACATACTTGTGATACCGAAGAACGGTTCACGTTCGCGCAAAAACCGTGGGCGGGCATTCTCGCCGGCGCGCGTTTCCTGGCTAACATCAACGAGACATCCTATTTCTTTGCAATGACGGATGCGGTCGATGGCGGCCAGCACGAAAAAAACTATCAGCGTTACATGAACACCAGCGCTGGCGCCGCGCTTGATGCGGAAAAAGTGAACTTCTATGACGTGCTCGCCGACTGGAATGCGCTGCGACGCATGGCGGAGGGAAGCCTCGGACGCACATATCTCTCCTTCATGGAGGAACAAGAGTTTGAGATGGACGGTCTGATGGCGGCGGAGGTCAAAGCCAACGCGTCAACCCTCAACATTGGCCCGTCGCGCCGGCGTTATATGGAAAGCGGCATCGCGCTTCACGACGTCTATCATGTTCTGACTTGTTATAATCGCCAACCGATCGGCGAGGCTTGTGTTCTGGCGTTTAGCGCCGAACAGTTTTCATTGCGCGGCGTTGGCCTGACGGCGCATGGCCTCGGCCTTTGCGAACAAATGGGACGGCCGGGCGTTCCCATTCTCTCCATCCTCAACGAGGCGCGGCGCCTGGCGCAAGAAACAAAATGGCTGGCGGAGGTCGATTGGCGGGACGAGCTCCACCGTCCGATTGGCGAAGTCCGCGCACGCATCGGACTGAACCGGCCGGACCTATATCTTGAGCATTTCGAAAACGCTGTGCCGGCGAAGGCTGCGCCGGAAAAATTGTCCGACGCAGCATAACGCCTGAGTCAGGCGTTCTCGCTTCCTCTTTTTTCCTCAAGAAAAGCCTTGCAGATCGGTGCGAAAGGCGACCGAGTCTTGGTCAAGTGATCAAGATCAAGCACGGGCAACATCATGACCGTCACATGCCCGTAGTCGGGATGTTCCTTTTCAAAGAGGCTAATGTATCCCATCTTTGTAAATAGCGGGATCAGCGGTTCGTTTACATCCATATAGCAAGACGTCGCGCCGGCGCGGATGCCGTGCTCGTAAATCATCTTTAACATCCGGATGGAGACGCCGGTCTTCCGGTAATCCGCCAGCACCATATTGCGGGTGCAAATACTCGCTGCCTGTCGCTCCGCTTCAGGCAGCTTGTCGATTTCATAAAACGCATCATAAGGCGCGATGGACCCTTCGCGCACGATGTTGATGCGCACGACGGCGATAATCTCGCCGTCGTTCGTAACCACGCAGTGGCGGGCTGACTTGTCCAGCGGATCAATGATCGTTTTGGAGTCGTGGTCGGCGTAAGTTTGCTTGCGATGCAGCTCTTCTACGTAGACCTTATAACGAAACTGGAAAACTTCCGGCGGGCAATCCGCCGCCGAATAAACGCGATAATCGAGCATTGGGAAACAACCGTATTAACTGACGGTTTTTAGGCCCGGCGTCTTTGATTCAAGATCTTCCGGACGCAGCCCGTCTGCGTTTAGTTCTTCCCAGTTCCAGCCGTGGTGCGCCAACTCGTCTGCATTCGCGATCGCTGCATCCAGCATTTCCGCGTAAAGAAAACCTGTGGTTTTCATCGCGTACGCAATTGCATCCACATCCTCTTCCGAGTGGATCATGTGGGCGACGTATTTTTCCATCAGCTTGTTATGGCCGATATCGATCTCTGCATGATCGCGCAGGAACGTCAGAGCGTTGTCTTTGACGCCTATATTTTGCAACGCCGTCATAAAGTTTTCGCCGTTGGCGGTGCCGTTAAACTCGAGAAAGAAAAGATATCCGAGGTAACCAAGCGGGTTGAGATTGTAGATCTGATAAAACCCGTATGCGAGCAGAGCAGACGTCGCCGGGTCTGGATTCTCGTATTGGACGTTCGTGGCATCGCCGCCAAGCGTCACGTAATCATTTAACGCCAACTGGTCGTGGCCGATTTCAGAAGCCGCATGTCCAAAAAAAGCGCGCACCATATCCCGCTGACGGCCCCGAAAGTGAACTGTTGCGAGGGCCTGAAGCTGTGGGTTCTCACGCGTATGATGAAATATCTGTTTTAGTACAGCGCGGTACTCAGGGATTGTCAGCTCTCCGGACAGGAGTCGCGTGATCGTGCGACACTGTGAGAACTCATCCCGCGCTTCTTCGAAGCATTCCTTGAGGCGGTGCATCATTTTAAAACATTAACCTTTTGTTAACCATATTGATTCTTTAAAAGAAAAACGGGTTTTCCGCAACCTTCTTTACAAAAAATCACCCACAAAACCCGGCTGGAGCCGGTCGTTTCGGAAGTCTTTCTAAATATTGGTCGAATTGACGCGCGCCGCTATTAGGCGACGGCTTGTAGAGGCGGGCCATATATTAACCAGACCATAATCTCAATTCTGTATTTTTCTAAGGAAATCAATCGACCAGACGTTGAATGCGCCGCTAGCCCCTCATGGATGAGCAGTTAAACAAATGGACCGCGTCGTTTGCTTCCCGTGAAACGGAAGCAGCATTTCGGCGTGAGAAATTTGAAGACGACAAGGCCAACAATTTCCGGGCGTTGTTGCTCGCCATTCCGATTTTCGCCGGCTATGCGCTGCTTGACTATTCCATGCTCGCCGACGCGGACGCGGCCGTCAATTTCCGGTTGGCGACATGCATCATCGGCGCGATATTGCTCGCAACATTTCGGCACAAGACACTAGGGCGGCATCAAGAGGCGCTGACCTGCGTCATCCCGATGCTCATGAGCAGCACGCTGTTCTTTATTTTGTTCACGCAAGGGAACATCGATCACAACTACTATGTCGGGCTTATTCAGGGCGGCGTTTTTGTCTGTTTTCTGTTGCGTGTTGGATTCCTCGGCGCAACCACGGTTCTGTTGTTTTATTTGATCGGTTTCATAGCATCCCTGTCTAGCCACCTAGGGTCTGATGAAGTCCGTGCGCAGATATTTATTCTTTTTTCAATGTTTATGATTTGCGGCTTCGGTAACTATCTGTTGCAGAGGTACCGACGGAGCGACTTCCTGAAAAGTCAGACCATTGAAGTCCAAAACGAGCAACTCAAGGAACTGCTAGAGGCCGAGAAAAAAGACAATGAGCGCAAAATCGCGGCGCTCAACATGCTGGTTCATTTCATCAAAACGCCGCTGCACCAGATTACCGGGTTTTCCGACATACTGGTCGACGCCATGCGCGACGGTCCGGCGGGCGATACGGCTGAAAACGCCCGCTACATCAAGAACGCCACAGCCAGCTTGACAAAAAGCGTCAACGGCCTGTTGACGTACCACCGCCTGGACGAAGCGGAGTCGCAAAACGAACCGGAAGACAATTCAATTTCAATGGCGGTCGATGATCTTTACGAGTTGATGCCCGACGGCCTCAAGATCTCAAAAGGCGACGTCGCGAAAGCCTCGATCTTTGTCGATACGAACGTGCTTAGAGCGGCGCTAAACGGTCTTGCCGAATACTATGCGGATGAGCGCAACGATGCGACGCAAATTGAGTTGTCTACCGAGTCGGAAGGCCGGGCCCCGACCTTGACCATCTGCGATAATGCCTCCGTTCTTTCCGCCGCAAACTACGAAGATCTGGTGCTGCCGTTAACGCAGATAACGGGGTATCTCGGCCAGACGGGCGATGAACTGCCGATGGCGCTTCGCACCGTCGCCCGGGCGATTGAAATCATGGGCGGAGACATGGTCCATACCGCCCTCGCCGACGGCAATCGCTATGTACTTAGCTTTCCCGCCGCCAAGGAACGCGCGGAGGCGGCGTAGTTTCCGGCGTCCCTTCAGCGACAACAATTCAATGAAAAATGGAGCGGGCGATGCGATTCGAACGCACGACCCTCACCTTGGCAAGGTGATGCTCTACCCCTGAGCTACGCCCGCTCACTGGCGTTTGCCGGCGCGTCGCCGCCCGGCAGGGGGCGCTATATGCACGAGGGGCAGGACCATTGCAAGCGGGCGTTGCAAGGGGCGCCGGAGGCGGCCAGAAAGGTCCCGCCGCAACGGAAATGCCGCGCCCATGACCGAGGAAATTTCACCGCCCGCCCCGTCGCCGCGTGATGTGGGGTCGACGGCGTCGCGGGCCGATTTGTTTGCGCGATTTGACGCGCTCGGGCTCGCGCACCGAACTGTCGACCATCCCGCCTTCTTCACGGTCGAGGATGGCCGCGCCTTCAAAGCAGACATGCCCGGCGGGCATTCAAAGAACCTTTTTTTGAAGGACAAAAAGGGCGCGCTGACGCTCGCCGTCGCCCATGCGGACACCCGGGTCGACCTGGTCGGTCTCGGAAAGGCGATCGGCGCCAAGGGCCGCCTTTCCTTCGGCAAGCCCGACCTGATGACCGAGACCCTCGGCGTTATTCCCGGCGCGGTGACCCCGTTTGCGCTGATCAATCCGTCGGCCAAAGCCCTGTCGCGGGTGGTCCTTGACGCCGCTCTGATGGCGGCGGATCCGGTCTGGTTCCATCCGCTCGAGAATACGGCGTCGACAGCGATTTCCTCCGGCGATCTGGTCAGCTTCCTCGAATCCTGCGGTTTTGCGCCGGAAATCCGGGATCTTAGCGCCCCTCTCAGGGAATGACGGCTTGCCTTTGCGCGGCACCACCCTCATCTAGGAAGCAGCAATAAACTCTATAGTTTCGGAGACGATCGCATATGGAACCGATCATCGGCGGCGAGGCTGCGCCCCCTGCGGACCTTATCAAGGACGCCACGGTCGAAACCTTTGAACAGGACGTCATCGTCGCTTCTCAGGAAACGCCGGTGATTGTCGATTTCTGGGCCGACTGGTGCGGGCCCTGCAAGCAGCTCGGACCAATTCTCGAGCGCACGGTAGCCGGCGCCGGCGGCAAGGTGCGGCTCGTTAAGATCGATATCGACAAAAACCAGATGCTGGCCTCGCAGTTGCGCATTCAGTCGATACCGACCGTATACGCATTTTTTCAGGGCCGCCCCATTGACGGTTTTCAGGGCGCGCTGCCGGAAAGCGAAATCAAGAAATTCATCGACAGGCTGGTCGAGGCCGCAAGCGCGGCGGGCGTTGGCGGCGACAATCCCGTTGAAGATTACCTCAACGCCGGCGAAGCCGCGCTGGGCGAAGGCGATGTGGCGGCAGCCGCTCAGCTTTTCGGTCAGGTCGCGCAGGCCGAACCTGACAACCTCCGCGCGCTCGCCGGCCTCACGCGGTGCCATCTCGCCGCCGGCGACATTGAACAGGCGCGCGCGACGTTTGAATTGGTTGCCGAGGACAAAAAGAACGATGCAATTTTCTCAGGGATTGAAGCCGCGCTCGCCCTTGCTGCGGAGGGCGCCGGAACCGATCTTGGCGCTGCGCGCGCGGCCGCTGAAGCAAACCCTGCAGATCTTTCCGCGCGGTTTGACTATGCCGGCGCATTGATCGGCGCAGGCTCAACCGATGGCGCCATCGACGAGTTGCTCGCCATTGTTGAGAAAGACCGCGAATGGAACGACGGCGCGGCGCGAAAAAAGCTGCTTACTGTCTTCGACGCGCTGGGGCCGACCCATGAGGCGACGACGCGCGGGCGCCGCCGTCTTTCGTCCCTATTGTTCTCGTAAAGCCAACGGCTGAGAAAACGCCAAATCAATGATTGTTGAACCGAAACCGAGATTTCAAACCCATCTGCCGGAGACGATTCCGATTTTTCCGCTTTCGGGCGCTTTGCTGATGCCCGGCGCGCAATTGCCGCTCAATATTTTTGAGCCGCGTTATCTGCGCATGATCGATGATGCGCTCGCCGGCGCACGCACGATCGGCATGATCCAGCCTCGCGGGGATGCCGAAAGCTTGTCGCCGCATCTTTTTAATGTCGGTTGCGCCGGACGCATTACGGCGTTTTCGGAAACCGGCGACGGCCGCTATCTGATTACCCTCACCGGCGCGCGGCGTTTTCGGATTGCTGAAGAAATCGAGACCGATGCGCCCTATCGATTAGCACGCGCTGACTGGGCGGCATATGAAATCGATGCGCATGCGGATAGTTCGGTAACCGAAGTCGATCGGGAGCTGCTGCTTGACATCATGCGCGATTATCTGGATGCGGAGGGCCTCAAAGCGGACTGGGAGGCGGCTGAGAACGCGCCCGTTGAGGCGCTCGTTGTCTCACTCGCAATGGGTTGCCCGTTTTCGCCAAGCGAAAAACAGGCGCTCTTGGAGGCCCCGACCGTGGCGGAACAGGCCGAATGTCTGATGGCGCTGATGGAAATGTCCGGGGGAGACGAACCGGGCGGCGATGCTCCACTGCAATAACGAAAGAGACAAGCCATGAGCGACGAAAACGCGCCCAGCGAGATCGATCCCAAACTGCTTGAAATCCTCGTTTGTCCGCAGACGCGGGGCCCGCTCGTCTTCAATCGCGAAAAGGGCGAGCTTCTCAGCAAAAACGCCGCGCTTGCCTATCCGATCCGCGACGGCGTCCCGATCATGCTGATCGATGAGGCGCGCGCGCTCAGCGATGAGGAAGTCGCCGCCCTATAACCGGGCGGTCAATTCGGCGCCCGAATATCTGGCGCGCCGGCGCCGAAATGGTGTATGTCCGCACATCGAATAAAAAGGACGATTTATGGCAACGACGCCGCCCATTGACGCGCCGGCGAGGGATCTCGTTTCCTGCAAAACCCCTGAACTTGCCGTTGAGAAACTCATAACGCTCTATGACGACGCGATTGTTGCGCTGCAAAGTCAGTTTGCCCGCTATATGGCGGGCGAGGCGGCCCCCGATCCCGCAAGCGCGCCAGTCTATCCTTATCTCTGCGCCCGGGTTCCCGCTGAGGCGGCGCCGCAGACGTCAGCGCTTGCGTTAGGGCGCGTTGCCTCAACCAGTATTCACGGCGCGACCATCACGCAGCCGGCGCTGTTCAAGGATTATCTTAAAGGGCAATTGTCGCGGATCATGGGCCGCTTCAATGCGGAAATTTTCGTCGGCCAGTCATTTACGCCCATTCCGCTTTCTTTCGGTATTGAAAGCGCCACCGTGGAGTTGACGCAGGAGCGGCGCAACGAGCTGCAGTATCATTTTCATACGCCCAATCTCGTCGCCACCAATGACGATATTGTCGACGGTCAGATTATTCTGAAGCGATCAGGCCCGCTGCCGCTGTCGCTCTTTACCGCGGAGCGCATCGATTATTCTCTGCACCGGATCCAACATTATACAGCAACCCGGCCGGAGCATTTCCAGGACTTTATTCTGTTCACGAACTACCAACGTTACGTCGATGAGTTCGTGCAGTACGCCAAGGCTGAAGTTGAGGCAGGACGCGCCGACGCGCTGATCGAACCCGGCGACCGCATTACCCGCAAGGGCGCCCCGGCGCCGACAGACGGCGTCAAATCTCCACAAATGCCGGCTTACCACATGGCCAAGGGCAACCATAAAGGGGTGACGCTGGTCAACATCGGCGTCGGGCCGTCTAACGCAAAAACTATTACCGACCATCTCGCTGTGTTGCGTCCGCAGGTCTGGCTCATGATAGGACATTGCGGGGGGTTGAGGCGTTCTCAGCGCCTTGGCGATTATGTTCTCGCCCATGCCTATTTGCGCGAAGACAATGTTCTCGACGACGTTCTTCCGCCCTCAGTGCCGCTGCCGACACTGGCGGAAGTGCAGCTCGCCATGACGCGCGCTGTCCAGGAAGTTTCTGGGAGTGATCAGTCGAAGCTGAAAGAGCATTTGCGCACCGGCACCGTCGTCACCACGGACGACCGCAACTGGGAGCTTCGTTTTGAACGCAACGCCGTTCGCCTGAACCAGGCGCGCGCCATCGCCATCGACATGGAATCGGCAACCATTGCCGCCAATGGTTATCGCTATCGCGTTCCCTACGGCACATTGCTTTGCGTTTCCGACCGGCCCCTTCACGGCGAGATCAAGCTGCCAGGCATGGCCGATGCGTTCTATCAGGAGCGGGTCAGCCAACATCTCGAAATCGGCATTCGCGCCATCGATCTCTTGCGCGCGGAAGGAGAGGCCGGCACGCTTCATTCGCGCAAGCTGCGAAGTTTCGACGAACCGTTCTTGCGCTAGAAGATCGAGTAGGGAAGGCCTGCTTTGCGCCGCTAGCGCACATTCGAAACCTTCGCTTAGCTGCTTTTTATCGAACTGGCGTCAACGCGCTTCGCTTCGCCTCTAAAAGATTGGCAATTGCATCAGCGACAGAACGCACCGCTGGGCGCCGCCCTATATCTTCAGCAAGGACCATCCAATGACCGTCATAGTCTGCTTCAAAAGGCTTGCTTAAGCGCACGATCCCCTTTTCGAGATCGCCCGCGAAGCACGGGATCAAACCTAAAACAGCCCCCCCACGAATTGCGTCGAGCAGGTTCGTCGAGTGATTGAATGTGGCAATCGGAGTTTTCTTTAGTCGGGGTGAAAGCCAGCGAGCCGACGGAAAGTGTGACAGCTCTGGCGATAGAGTGACCCAATCAAAGTTTGAATAGCGTTTGTTATCACGGGCATCGTCGCGACCTCGCACCAGCTTTGCAGCGCCATATACAGCCCATGTATAGCCGGGGAGGCCCTTCACGCGTACACGTCCGCTTTTCGGCCGCTTGTTTCGTATCGCAACGTCAGCCTCTCGGCGCGGCAAGTCCGCCAGATTGATGTTGCTTACAATTTCAATTGTCGTCTTTTCGAGTTTGGCTGAAATTTGCGAAAGATGTCTGCTTAAGTAAGACGCCATCCAGGGACCGCATGTTACGCATACGGTTTTATGTTCTTGCGCGTCGTCTTGCGTTTTTAAAACGTTTCTCGCCGCAGCGGACATTTCGTCGAGAGCAGGAACTAATTTGATGGCCGCGCTCGTCGGAAAGGCGCCGTCCGGCGCCATATCGATCAGGGTTTGATCCAGTTCTTTTTCCAGGGCCCTGATTTGGCGGCCGACTGTTGGCTGGCTGACGCCCAACCGCCGCGCTGCTTCAGCGAGGCTTCCAGCCTCAAGCACTGCCTTCAGAACCTTCAGGCGTTCCCAATTCACGCTATGCATTTTTGAATATCTATCAACAAATCTGTCTATTGCAAAACATATTTGTATAAGAAGATATTGATCAAAGCTCGAAACCACGGACGCTCCGATGAAGGTACTCGGCCTAATTGCATCGATGATATTGGCGGCGCTCTTTACACCGTCACTTGCTCAATCCGGAGGACCGCCCACAAGGGTGCTAATAACGGTAGGGGGAACGGGGTACAACACAACAATAGTTCGCACACTGCGCGCTGACCCTGATATTGAGTTGATTGTTCGCGACATAGATACGTCGCCTGAACTTTTTTCAGGCGAGTTGCTGTCTGATATTGACGCTATTCTAATGTATCATCGAGATAACGATGCGAGCCCAAAAGAGCGAAAAGCACTGACGGACTTCGTGCAAAGGGGCGGGGGAGTCGTCGTTTTGCACCACGCCCTGGCGAATTATCAAAATTGGCCCGAATGGTGGAAAGATCATGTTGGCGGACTTTACGTTCTGCACGGAAACGACTCTTTCCCGCCGTCACAGTACTTTCTGGAGTTTCTGGGAACTGCAGTTTCAGTAGAGAATGAAACGGAGCTAATGCTGATTGACGCCCCGTGGCGCTACCGGGACGAAGGATATCATCGACTGTGGGTTTCCGACGAAGTGGAAGCTTTGTTGAGGACTAACGCATTTGGCTCCGATGAGTTGATCGCGTGGATCGGGCCATCCAAAACCGGGCGCGTATTGTATTTTCAACCAGGACATGGGGAGGGCGTTATGCGCGACCCTCAATATCACGAAGCCCTGCGGCGGGCGTTATTCTGGACAGCCTCCGGACAGAAAAACAATTAGCGTTTAAATCGATCCATCGAGTGGATGATCGAGCGATCTGATAGCGGACATCCGCGGGAGCTGTTCGGAATTCTAAAGCGGCCCCCCCGAACGCACGTCAGTTTCAAAGCACAAACGTGTTTGTTTTATTCGCGCTCGCTCTGCAAACCTTCGAGAGCCATTTCGATCACCTCGGAAGCGCGGGTCCAGACGGCGAGTTTCCAGGCATCTTCATCTATGTAGAATGCGTCCTTGATTTCTTTCTTGATGGCTCTTCCGAGGTCGCTATCAACGTCGCCCTTTTGGTAAAGCCAATTGTCGGCGCGTATCGCTTCCAGCACTCGGGGGATTTCATAGGTTCCATGTTCAAGTGCAATAAAGCCCATTGACGTGTTTGAGAGGATGTCGGAAACGCCGTGACCCATAGAGCCGGTAACGGGAGCTGAGGTAGATGTTCCGGCGTCCGGGTCGGTTACCTGCTCCTTAAACCACTCCTTTGCGCGCGCCTTTTGATCGTTCGGCCCAAGCGTAATCAGCTCGCCATATCCATACGGCCCAAGCCCGGTGTGAACATCAATAACCGCAGCCAGTTCAGCTTTGCCCATATAGTTCAACAAAACCGAGCGAAGCATTTCCCATGACCAGGCGGACCTGTCTCCTCCGTAAAAAATTCCGTCGCTGTGATGATATTGACCGCCCGAAGCTGCAGCTTGAAACGCAGGCAGCCCGTTTTCTTCTATGAACGCCTGAATTTTCTTGTCAGCTATTTCTTTACTCGGGCCATCCCATTCATCCGGCAGGATGAAAGGGTGAACGCGGGAATAGTCGTTTTCAATCTCTTTGACGGTATCGAAGGCGACATAATTCCTGTTCAGATCAATATTATCTTCATTGACCCGGCGATCATGTGAAAAGCCATAAGGATTAACCGCATGGACCATCACGACGCTGAGATCGGCTGGCAGATCTTCGAAATAGCCCTCGTTAAGCAGACCAATCTGAACCCCTGATCCGCAATACCCTTCAACGCCATGTGTGCCGCTCAATATCAGAAGAGCCTTTGAAGCATCAGGACCGCCAATCTGCACTATATCCGAAAAGAGATCCTCTCCGTTCGCGCCCATAGCGTTTGGATTTCGAATACCCTTCGTCGCAAGAGATCGTCTGGCGCAGGCAGACAGGAATTTCTCTCGTGCTTCGGTGTAACTGGCGGAAAAAAATGAAGAGGCCGTCATTTCAGCTGGGCGCCTTCCATGAGTTGGGATTATTGGCGGAACAGTAGGACGCTGGTTTTGGGTGCGATCATATCTGTAGAAGCAGCGTTGACAATTGCCATGCCCGGGCCTTTTTTCATTATGTTTTGCAACATCTCGCCGCTAACGGCGTGATTTGCCGGATGTCCGTTTTCCGGCAATACCGAAAATTCGGGCCCTTATTGCGCGTCGCCTTCGGGACCAATTAGTTCGATCTCGAAAAGCGTCGGCCAGTTCTTGCCGGTGACAAAGAGCCGCTCGTCCTCTTTGTTATAGGCGACGCCGTTAAGGACGTGTTCGATGTAATTGCTCTCTTCCGGGCGCAATCCGCGTAGATCGATAAGCCCGGTGACGACGCCGCTTTCGGGATCGATCCGCACCACCGCATCCGACATCCAGACATTGGCGAATATTTCGCCGTTCACCCATTCGAGTTCATTGAGGTGAGGCAGCGGTTTGCCGCGGAAAGTAACTCTAAGCCGGCTTGTCTCCTCGAATGTATCCGGGTCGAGGAAGCGCAATTTCGACGTGCCGTCGCTCATAATCAGGCGGGTTCCATCATGGGTCAGGCCCCAGCCTTCGCCAGGATATGATAGGGTTTGTTCTTTTTCGAAAGTTTCGCGGTCAAAGACGAATGCAGCGCCGCTGAGCCAGCTCAGCACAAAGACGCGTCCGCCGACGGCGACGGCGCCTTCGCCAAAAATATGCGCGGGCAGGGAGACGGACTTAAGAGTTTCACCGGTTTCAAGCGCGACTTTGCGCAGACGGGATTGCCCGTACATTCCAGTCGATTCGTAGAGAACGCCGTCTTCAAAAAACAGACCTTGCGTAAATGCGGACGTGTCGTGGGGGAACGTATTGACGATGCGGTAGCTGTAGATTGTCGGTTCAACCGGCGTTTCCGCCTTTGCAAATTCGGCAAGAGCGAAGAAAGCCGCCAGAACTATCGCCAACGCGCGGGTCATAATGGTTTTTCGTAAATCCGGTAGGTCTTGTAAATACGCGCCCCCATTTCCAGCAGCATATTGAGCATGTCCTTGTTGTCGTCGAGGATCCAGGACAACTCAGAATGGGTGACCCCATGGTCGATATTGGCGCCGTTGACCATGTCGATAATCTTATAGGCGAAGGCCGCGCCGACAGGCTTGCCCTGGAGCTTTTTGCGCACGCCCATGAGCGGCATGCGTGACTGGTCGACGCCCTTGACCTTTAGCCGCCAAAGAAACTTCGCCCAGTTAAACGGCAGCAGTTTGCCGTCAAAGTCTCGAATGACCCGGTTGATGTTCGGCAAAACAAGTCCAAAGGCGGCAGGCTCTCCCTTATAATAGCACAGGACCACATTGTGTTCCTGGATGATGGGCTTGAGCTCTTTCGCCATGTGTCGAGCGTGATCTTCGCCAAAGGGAATGAAACCCCAATTATCCGACCACGCATCATTGTAGATTTCGATGATGGTGCGAATATCGCCCAACAGGTCGCCGGCCTTCAGGTTTCGGATTGTCACCGATGGCTTGTTGAGGGCCTTGTCTACAAAAGCGAGACGTCGCTCAGGGATAAAGTCGCGGACGGGTAGCCATTCGAGCGCATGCATGTCGGTTGCTTTGTGAAAGCCGAGCCGCTCGATCTGATCCTTATAGTGGGGGCGCCCGTGGGGCATCATAATATAAGGCGGCATATCAAAACCGTCGACGAGAAGCCCACATTCTTCGTTCACGGAGAAATTAAACGGACCGGCGATTTTCTTCGCCCCCTGTTCATGCAGCCAGTTGGACGCGGTGCGAAAGAGGCCGTCGACGACAGCGTTATCGTCAGGGGCTTCGAAAAATCCGAAATGTCCTGCATCGTCCTGATGGCGGTCCAGGTGGGATTGATTGATGATCGCCGCGATCCGCCCTATGGGCGCGCCGTCCTTCCAGGCGAGCCACAAGCGGTGAGGCGAGGCCGCAAGCAAGGGATTGCGCGCCGGATCGACGCGAGCCGATAGCTCGAACTCGAGCGGCGCTACGTAATTCGGATCGTCCGCATAGAGCCGGCTTGGCATGCGAATGAACGCTTTGCGATCGGCAGGGGTTTCAACGGGTCTGATTTCAAAATTGGTGTCGGCGGCCATGAGCGTGTTTTTGGTGTCTAAGCTTCGCAACTGCGCCCCGCCGGCTTTGCCGCGGAACGCGCCGACGCCAATAGCCTTAGTTTAGGCTGATGGCCACCTTGGCGCCGTCGGCGGCGTCTACCGGGAAAAGCGCTTCTTCAACGTGGGGCGGGCCGAAGCGCACTTTCGGATTGTTGGAAATGCCCCAGGGTTCCGCCGGCAGGCCGAACGCGCCTTTATCGAATGTCTTGTTGGCGTTTTCATCGTGATAGACGGCGATGGCGTAGTCGCCGGGCTCAGGCGCGGCGATGCAAAGATAGGTGTGCGGTGATTTTGCAGCGGCGCGGCGCTGGGCGACCCTGCCGGCGCGCTTCAGAAAGCCGGTATTATCGTTGACGTAAAGATCGACCGTTACGAGGCCGATGCTGTCTTTCAGGCCGTCAATCACGATGCGGATTTCGTTGGCTGCGCCATTGCAGCTGACATGCTCAAAATCAAACAGGGCGTTGTCGATCGCCGCGCCGTCATTTGCGGCGGCGGAGCCCAGGAACGCAGCGCCAGCCAGTACCGCCGACAGAGTTTTTACTGAAGCCATCGTTAAGTTCTCAACTCATTGAACAGATCACCGTTCTCTAAATGGAGCGGCCGCCTGTTAACGGACGAAAATGAGGTCATTATGCGGCACACGCCGATTTGAACGCGCCTTTTCATGATTTCTACCCTACCCCGGGCGGCGTCAGGCCGCCGATGCGCTTAAATCCTCCGATAGCGCCGTATAGGCGCCGGTCACGACATCGAGATCTTCCGCCGTGTGGGCGGCCGAAACCGACAGTCGCAGGATCGACGTTGCATTTGGCGTGCCGGGCGGGATCGCCAGATTAACGTAAACACCGTGCTCCATCAGGAAATTCCAGGCAAGAAAAGCCTGTTCCTTATTGGCGAGTTTGACGGCGATCACCGGACTCGCGGGCGCGCACAGCTCATAGCCAAGTTGCTGAAACGCCGAATGGATGCGATTTGCGTTCTCCCAGAGCTTTTTGCGCATGGAGCCATCGCTTTTGAGGCGCGCCAGGGCCGCGCTTGCCGCCGAAACGTTTGCCGGCGAAGGCGACGCGGTGAACATATAGGGCCGGCTCGAAAACCGCAGATATTCGAGCTCAGGATGGTTCGATGCGACAAAGCCGCCGATCGACGCGAGGCTTTTCGAAAACGTGCCGGTGTAAAAATCGACCTCGTCGAGAACGCCGTCCCGTTCGCAGACGCCGCGACCTTCATCGCCAAATACTCCAAAGGAGTGCGCTTCATCGAGGAGGACGTAGGCGCCGTGCTTATGCGCGACCTCTACAAATTCCTTTACCGGCGCCACGTCGCCGAACATCGAGTACATGCCTTCGACGCAAACGAGCTTGCCTTTTACGTCCGGGCCGAGACGCGACAGACGTTTGTCGAGGCTCTCCGGGTCGTTATGGCGAAAGCGAATGGTCTCCGCGCCCGATAGTTGGCACCCGTCATAAATACAGGCGTGACAGTCGGCGTCGATGAGGATGACGTCATCGGGCGGTTGCACGAGAGCGGAAATGGCGCCGAGATTGGCCTGATAACCGGTCGAAAACACCATACAGTGTTTATATCCGAGGAAGTCAGCGAGATCGCGTTCAAGCTGTCGGTGCCCGGCATAAGTGCCGTTGGCGAAACGAGAGCCGGTCGTGCCGGTGCCAGAGGCTTCGACCGCGTCTTTCGCCGCTTCAATGGCGGCCTGATCGTACGTTAGACCAAGATAGTTATTGGTTCCCGCAAGGACGATTTCGCGCCCATCGACCATAGCGCGGGTCGGTCCCTTCATTTCGTCCATGGAAACGCCAAAGGGATCGCGCCCTACGCTTTCCTTCAGCGCCTCATAAAGACTGGCGGTTGGCTTGAATTTTTCAAACAGACCCATGACTTACGCCTGTTCTTTCTTGATGGCGTGAATGGCGTCGACCAGTTCACCAATGGTTTTCGTTTCGGAGATCGTGTTGACCGGAATTGAGATGTCGTAAAAATCCTCAATATCCATCACCATGTCGAGAACGGCGACAGAATCGATTTCAAGATCCGCAATCAAATCGGTTTCGCGGCTGAGTTCGACGCCCTTTTCGTTCAAGGGTTCAATCAGCGAACAGATTTTCCGGAATACAAGATCGTCGTCTTGTTTAATGCCGGACATGTAGTTTCTCCTTCACTCAATCGGTTGGCGCCCCTTTTATGCGCCGGAGAGCGTGCGGGCCGGGTTATAACAGGGCGTTCTCATGATACCAACGCACTGTTTTTCTTAATCCGTCAGCCAGAGGCGTTTCCGGACGCCATGTTGCGGCGTCAGCGAACAAATTATCCCGGGCCGACCAGTCCGGGTGAAAAAATTCGTTGACCTGACTGGTGCGTATATCGGGGGTTTTGCCTGTGATGGAAGCGCCAAAACGCGAAATATTGTGAAACATTGCCACCAGGGGGCGGGGCGCCGCGAACGCCTTCACTTTTTTGTTCATGATGTTGCCGAGCAGCCTTCCGATCTCCAGCCATTCGCGGCCCTCGGGCGTTTCGTCGCCGACTTCGAAAACGGCGCCTGCGACGGGTTCTTGTGCTGCGGCGAGTAGCGCGCGCGCCGCGTCTAGAACATAGAGGAGCGATGCGCGGGCGGGCGGGTCTGTCCTGGGCGCCAGCGCAAATCCGGCTCTGACGAGTTTAAAAAAGGGCAGCGTCGCCGTGTCGCCGGGACCGTAAATCGCAGGCAGCCTAAGAGCGACCCACTGGTTTTCTCCGGACCCTTCCGCGACGGCGGTTTCGCTTTCGTGTTTACTGCGGGCGTAAGGGGAAACACCCGGCTCGCGTGCGGACATTGATGATGCGTGTACGAATTTTGCGCCCGCTTTCGCCGCAGCAAGGGCGGCGTGCTTCGCGCCCTCTACATTGACGCTCTCGTAAAGTGCGTCGTCTGCCGGAAACGTCACGCCGGCTAGGTGGAAAAAACAGTCGACGTTGCGGGCGAGACGGTCAAGCGCAGCTGCGTTTTCAAGATCGCCTTTGATGATTTCAACGCGCTCTTCAAAGTCGACGCGAGAAGGATCGCGGATCAACGCCGCGACGTCGTAGCCCTGTTCCAAAAGGAGTTTGATGAGCGCGCCGCCGACAAATCCGCCGCCGCCCGTTACAGCCGCCTTCAAGGGTTCAGACCCGGGCCTCGGCCAGCGCCGGGCGCGGCGTATCGTCCGCCGATTTCTCTTCGTCAAAGGCTCCGTCGAGGTATTTCTGTTTGACCTTGGCGCGAGACAGCTTGCCCGAAGACGTCATGACCATGGAGTGCGGCCGCACGAGCACCACTTCCGCCGGCGCGCCGGCGGCGTTCTGAATAACCGATGCAATTTCGCGCTTCAGCGCCGCCAATGCCTCGTCGTTCATGCCTCGTCGTTCGGCAATGACAACAATGCGCTCGCCGCTTCCGTCGTCGACGGAGAATGCCGCGACGCCGCCGCCGCGCACACCGGTAACGTTTTCAACCGCCCATTCGATGTCTTGCGGCCAGATATTGCGACCGTTGATGATGATGAGATCTTTTGCGCGGCCTGTAATGACAATCTGGCCGTCTAGGAAGTAGCCCATATCGCCGGTGTCGAGCCATTCGCCGTCATACATGGCGGCGGAGGCTTCGGGGTTGGAAAAGTATCCTGGCGTCAGGCTCGGTCCTTTGATGAAAATGCGCCCGACTTCGCGGTCGTCTGTCGCCGCGCCGTCTTCATTGCGCACTTGGATATCGTGCCCGGGGAGCGGACGTCCGCAAAGGACAAAGCCGCGGCGATTTTCCGCAAGCGTTACGGCCGAAGCCGGCTGCGCCACGCCAGAGCGCGTATAGTGGCGCATGTCCACTTCATCGACGGAGATCGGGGCGCCCAACTCAGGAAACGATATCGCCAGGGTCGCCTCTGCCATGCCATAGCTTGGCGCGAACGCATTTTTGTCAAATCCCATGGGACCGAATGCGTCGGCGAATGCGTTCAACGCCTCGGGACGGACCATGTCGCCGCCAATGCCGGCGACGCGAAGGTTGGAAAGATCAATTGCGCCTTCTTCGGCGCGGGCTGCGCGTTTGGCGGCAAGGTCGTAACCGAAAGACGGGCTATAGGTCAGCGTCGCTTTGTGCTCGGTAATCAGCCGCAGCCACATCAGTGGCCGGCGTACGAAATCGGACGTGGCGAGATAATCGACGGACATCTGCGCAAAGAGCGGCGCGAGCATGAAGCCGATGAGACCCATATCGTGATAGAGCGGCAGCCAGCTAGAGCACCGGTCCCCTTCACGGGCGTAGAGGCCAAACTGCGTTATCGCTGACAAATTGGCGCATACGGAATTTTGCGTGCCGATGACGCCCTTAGGGGCGCTGGTCGATCCGGACGAGTACTGAATGTAGCATCCATCTTCCGGCCCAAAGGGTTTTGCTGCGCCTTCTTTCGAAGGAAGATCGCCCAAGGCTTCAAAGTCGAGGATGTCAACGCCGCTGACGTCTCGCGTTGCTTCTTCCATGAATTCGCGCAAAGCCGCCGGGCCGATTACGGCTGATGCTTTTGCGCCCTCGACCATCAACCGAACCTGTTGGATGTAACCGTCCTTGCCGCCGAGATTGACCGGCATTGGCATCGGCGCCGGTGAAAGGCCGGCATACTGACAGGCGTAAAAGACGGTGATGAAGTCCGGGCTGGTCTCAGCGACGACGGCGACCCGCGCATTGCGTTCATAACGCGCGGCCAGCCGGTCGGCGAGCGTCTTCGCCTTGGTGCGCAGATCCTTGTAGGAAAGGCGTGCGGTCACATCGCCGCGAAGATTAAAAAAATTATAGCCGGTTTCGCCTTGTGCCGCGTAATCGAGCGCCTCGGCGACGGAGGAAAATCCGCCGACCTGGTAGGCAAGGCTTGCGTTCTTACTCGGCGTCGGCGCCAACGCTGCAGGCTCGCCACCGTTTTCCGGGTTTATTGGCATCAAAGCCCCCGCACTGGGCCGGCCCATGGCCGGCGATTGAAACTGCGCCCGTCAGTTTCCCCCGGTCTGGCGCGCCAAACGCTGGGCGTTCGATAAACGTCATTGATCGCGCACGCAGATGACAATTTCCACACCCTTCCGCGTCGTTCGCGCGTCAACCAAGTGTGGGCGAATACCCGTCGCGGGGTCAACCGGCAAGCACAAAGCCGCCGGAAGGGGCTATCAAATATTGCGCTGCGATATTACAGCCTTGAAAAACCGGGCGGTTTACCGCGCTTCCCCAAGTCGACTGCGCTTGAATCCGCGCCTTCCCGGGATTAATTCTGCGACCGCGAAATCAAACGGAAAAAAGCGTCATGAAACTCTTTGTCGGCTACAAAGCATGGAAGGCCGAGGAGTATCTCCTCAACCGCATGACCTTCAACGATCTTATCCGGGCTTACGTCACTTATCCGGCTATCCAGGTCTATGCGGGCATGGTTCTCGTTTGCATCGCCATTGTCGCGTTCACGGTGCAGGCATTTTTGCCCACGGCAGCGGCTTTTGTTGCGGGCGCGCTGGTTTTCCCGCTCTCCTGGTACATCACCCACCGCTTCATCCTGCATGGGAGCTGGATGTACAAAACGCCTCACCTGGCGCGGTTCTGGAAACGCGTTCACTACGACCATCACCGCTTTCCCAATGATTTATCAGTGCTTTTCGGCGGTCTCCACACAACCGTGCCGCCGATCATGCTGATCGCCGGCCCGATCGGATGGCTCATTGCGGGCGGCGCCGGCGCCGCCGCCGCTATCGCCGGCATGGTCATCATGACCATGTACACAGAGTTTCTACACGCCGGCGAACACCTCGCATTCGAGCCGAAATCGAAATTCTGGAAAGACATCAAAAAACGTCACCTCGCCCATCATTTTCATGATGAAACGGGGAATTTCGGGATCGCCGAATTTTTCTGGGACCGTCTGTTCGGCACTTTTTACGCTGAATCCAGCGAGCGCCCGCGCAGCGCAACGGCGCGCAATCTTGGTTACACAGACGAAACGGCCGAGAAATATCCTTGGGTTAAAGAGATCACGGACGCCGAGCCCGCCAATAAGCAGGCGCGTAGGGAGCGCGCCGCCTAACGATCTCATCGCCAGGATCGGTCGCCATTTGTCGCGCCCCTAACTTTCGGTTGATTTTCAAAAGCGGGTTTGCGAGTTTCCCGGCCGTCTTTCATCGGGGGCTGATTGAAGCGCGCGCGTGGCTTTCACGTCGCTGCGGCCATGTCAGCAATCACCCCACGATCCTTTAGCGACTTTCCAGGAGAAAAAATCATGAGCCTTGAGCTTTGGTTGGTGATCGCGGCCGGCTTGGCGGCAATCGCCTATGGCGTCTTCACCGTAAATTCGGTGCTTTCGATGCCGACCGGCACGGACCGCATGCGTGAAATCGCATCGGCGATTCAAGAGGGCGCGCAAGCCTACCTCAATCGTCAGTATACGACGATCGCCATCGCCGGCGCTGTCGTTTTCCTCGTTCTGCTCTTCGCCTTTAAACTGAATTTCATTCCCGCTGTTGGCTTTGCAATCGGCGCTGTGCTGTCGGGCGCGGCCGGTTTTGTCGGCATGCTGGTTTCGGTGCGCGCCAATGTGCGCACTACCCAGGCCGCCAGTGAAAGCCTCGCCAAGGGTCTTTCGGTTGCATTCCGCTCCGGCGCCGTCACTGGCATGCTGGTGGCCGGCCTCGCGCTGCTGGGTCTTGCCGCCTATTACGCCATTCTTACGGGCGTCATGGGCAACGCCCCGGAAAGCCGCGAAGTCGTCAACGGCCTTGTGGCGCTTTCTCTCGGCGCTTCGTTGATTTCAGTGTTCGCTCGTCTCGGCGGCGGCATCTTCACCAAGGGCGCCGATGTTGGCGGCGACATGGTCGGCAAGATCGAAGCGGGCATTCCCGAAGATGATCCGCGCAACCCAGCGACCATCGCCGACAATGTGGGCGATAATGTCGGCGACTGCGCCGGCATGGCCGCGGACCTTTTTGAAACCTATGTGGTGACGGTCGCGGCGACCATGGTTCTGGGCTCGATCCTTTTCACCGAGGCGGCTGCGCAATTCATGTTCTATCCGCTGGCCATCGGCGCGGTTTGCATCATCACCTCGATCCTGGGAACGTTCGGCGTTTCGCTGCGCAAAGGTTCGACCAACATCATGGGCGCTCTTTATCAGGGCCTCATCGTCACCGGCGTTCTTTCGCTGATCGCTATCGCCGTTGTCACCTTCCAGGTTTTCGGCTTTGGCGAAACCATCGGCACAACATCGACCGGCAATGCGTTTACAGGCCTTAGCCTCTTTACCTGCGGCGTCGTCGGCCTCGTCATCACCGGCCTCATCGTGTGGATCACCGAATACTACACCGGCACGGCGTTCCGTCCGGTGAAGTCGGTGGCGAAATCCTCTGAAACCGGTCACGCCACAAACGTCATTCAGGGCCTTGCGGTGTCGATGGAAGCGACAGCGCTTCCGGCCCTTGTTATCGTTGTCGGCATTGTCGTCACCTATAACCTTGCCGGCCTTTACGGCATCGCGACCGCAGTCACGACGATGCTGGCGCTCGCCGGTATGATCGTTGCCCTCGACGCGTTCGGCCCGGTAACGGACAATGCTGGCGGCATCGCTGAAATGTCGGGCCTTGAAGGCTCGGTACGCGACACCACTGACGCGCTTGACGCGGTTGGCAATACAACCAAGGCTGTCACCAAGGGTTACGCTATCGGCTCGGCGGGTCTTGGCGCGCTTGTGCTCTTTGCAGCGTATACGGAAGACATCAAGCACTTTACGGCGCATGCGGAAGACTATCCGTTTTTTGCCGATGTTGCGGTGAACTTCTCCTTGTCGAACCCTTACGTCATCGCCGGCCTCTTTATTGGCGGCCTTTTGCCGTTCCTCTTTGGCGGCATCGCCATGCAGGCGGTTGGTCGTGCTGCGGGCGCGGTCGTTGAAGAAGTCCGCAAGCAGTTCCGTGAAGATTCCGGCATCATGGCGGGCACGTCAAAGCCGAATTACGGACGCGCCGTCGATATGCTGACCCGGGCCGCCATCAAGGAGATGGTGATCCCCTCAATGCTGCCGATTGTGTCGCCGCTTGCGCTTTACGCCATCATCGCGATCGGCCTTGGCGATAAATCCGCGGCGCTCTCGGCTGTCGGCGCCATGCTCATCGGCGTTATTCTCACTGGCCTTTTCGTGGCGATTTCCATGACCGCCGGCGGCGGCGCCTGGGACAACGCCAAGAAATACATCGAAGACGGCAATCATGGCGGCAAGGGCTCGGAAGCCCACAAGGCCGCGGTCACCGGCGACACTGTAGGCGACCCGTACAAAGATACGGCGGGTCCGGCGGTAAACCCGATGATCAAAATCACCAACATTGTCGCATTGCTGCTCTTGGCCGTCCTCGCTGGCTGATTGCGCTCGCGCAAATACTCTTTAGGAAAGCCCCGGCAGCTTGCCGGGGCTTTTTTTGTTTAAGGCAATTATTTTTGACTGCGACGGGGTGCTCGTCGATTCCGAAGTCCTCGCCATGCGCGGCGAGCGGCGCGCTCTTGCCGAGCTGGGGCTTACCTATTCCCGCGAGGAATACATGCGCCGTTTCATCGGCATGCATGACGATCCCTTTATCGATGCTGTGCGGGAAGATTTTCGCACGCGCATAGGCGCGGTTCCTGCAGACATTGAAGACCGGATCAATGCCGCGCGCCGAGCGGAAATGAAAGCGTTGACTGCAATCTCCGGCGCTGGCGACGCGTTGAAGGCGGCCCGAAGCCGCGGCGCCCTTGCCGTCGCATCATCCTCGCGGGCGCATTTTCTAGAAAACAAAATGAAACGCACCGGGCTGTGGGACGGCGCCGCGCCGCATATTTATTCTGCCGACCTTGTTGAGCACGCCAAGCCGGCGCCCGATATTTTTCTCTATGCCGCAGCAAAACTCGGGCTCGCGCCGGACGCATGCATCGCCATCGAAGACAGCGAAAACGGGGTTCGCGCCGGCGTCGCCGCCGGCATGACAGTCTGGGGGTTTTTAGGCGGCGGCCATGTCACGGACGGACATGGCGAGCGGCTCAAAGCCGCAGGCGCGGCGAGCGTTGTGAACAATCATGCGGATTTGGCAGCGAATATCGCCGGTTAGTTTTCCCCAAATGTGCAAAAAGTAATGGGAAAGCGCCGGTTCGCCGCGCTAGCGTCGCGCATCCAAAAAACCTGTTCGTGGAGGAAATATCATGAGGGTGCTGATTATTGGGGCGGCTGCTTCGGCGTTGATGGCGACATCGGCGCTTGCGGCGACAACGACGGTAGAGTTCAAACGCGATACGGGCGAAGCTGTCGTCGTAACGCTTGATGGTGAAGGCGGCGCGACGCTGCCGGATGGCGCGCAAACGACGTACACATACGACGCGGACGCAGCGAAAATGTGTTTCGCAACGCCTGAGGGCGACAATTGCGTGGTCTTTGCGGAACATGTGGCCGAACCGAAAGCTGGCGACACCGTTCGGTACACTGCCGCCGACGGCGCAGAAGGCACCGCGACGGTGAAATCCATCGAGGAATAATTTCATTTCGCGTCTTGGATCCGGCCCGGCGGCGTTTTCGCAGCCGGGCCTTTTTTGTTATGTGAGTCTTCATGACCTTCGCATCAGACAACTGGGCCGGCGCCGCGCCGGAGATTTTGAACGCCTTAGCGCGCGCCAATGAAGGTCCGGCGCCTGGTTATGGCGGCGATGATCTCACCAAAAAAGTCGAAGCGCGGTTTGCGGAGGTTTTTGAAAAAGACTGCCGCGTGTTCTTGGTGGCGACCGGCGGCGCCGCCAACGGTCTCGCGCTGTCGGTAATGACGCCGCCCTACGGCATGATCTTCGCCCACGAAGAAAGTCATGTGCAGATGGACGAATGCGCCGGGCCGGAATTTTTCACGGGCGGCGCCAAGATTTTGCCCGTCGCCGGCCTCGGCGGAAAGTTGACGCCCGACGCCGTTTCAACAGCGCTGGCCGGTTTTCCCGAACGTCCGCCTCATGGTCCGCCGCCCTCATGTCTGTCTTTGACGCAAGCGACGGAATGCGGAACTGCTTACTCCGTAGGCGAATTGAAAGCGATATGCGACGTCGCCGACAAAAACGGGCTCCTTGTTCACATGGACGGCGCGCGGTTTGCCAATGCGGTCGCGGCGACGGATGTCGCGCCAGCAGACTTAAGCTGGCGCGCCGGCGTCGACGTCTTGTGCTTCGGCGGCACAAAAAACGGCTGCATCGCTGCAGAAGCCGTTGTGTTTTTTGATCCGAAAAAGGCGGCTGATTTTGAATTCAGGCGCAAACGCGCCGGCCATCTCTGGTCAAAGATGCGGTTCATTGCAGCGCAGTTCGACGCCTATCTGCAGGACGATTTGTGGTTGCGCCTGGCGGCTCATGCAAACGCCGCCGCGAAGAAACTGTCGGCGGGTCTTGCGGCGATCGATGGCGTTGAGATTGCCTATCCAACAGAGATCAATGAAGTCTTTGCGGTGTTTCCCGACGGCCTCGCCGATAAGCTACGCGCGCAAGGGCATTTCTTTTATCCGTGGGTGACGCCGGGCGATCCAGCCGCCGGAAAGATGCAGCGGCTGATCTGTTCGTTCCGGACTACTGACGAAGAGATTTCGTCATTCCTAACGGCGATAAGGGCTGCGATGGATCAAGCTGAATGATAGTCAAAGTCATCGCGGGCTTTCAGCCGTCTGTGGATCACGAAACCGAGAATGACCAGAACGACGAGCGTCGCAGCGATGGTCGCCCAACCGAGCGTCGGACTTTCCTTCATCATCGCGCCGGCGCTGACAAATGCGAAGATCGGCGGCGTCATGCCGATGGCGGACGTCCACAAAAAAGTTCGAAATCGTATCGGCGCGAGACCTGATCCATAATTCACCACCGTATACGGAATGAGCGGGATAAGGCGCACCAGCAACAGAAACGGCGCGCCCCATTGCTGTGCGCGGCGCTCAAAGTCCGCCATCATGCGGGACGGCAACACGCGATAGATTATGGGTTGCCCAAGCCAGCGCGCTAGACAAAAGGCGATCGACGCCGCAACAACCGCCCCGATCCACGTAAGAACGAAGCCCGTTTCCCTCCCGAACGCCATGCCATTAGCGATGGCGACGGTTTCCGCCGGCAAAGGCAGGAAGGAAACAACCACCATTGCCCCGATGGCGAATGCAGGCGCCCAGGGGCCGGCCTGCTCAACCAATGCCTCATAGCGCGCCGCATCCCAGAGAAAGGACCAGAACTCGATCGTAAAAAATTCCATGACGCACAGTTTCGACTGCCGCCACGAAACTAGAAAGCAGCAAATCGGCGGAATGAATGCGCAACGTGATTAGTTGAAAAGTTAAAACGCTTGGTCGCCGATTATCTGTCGATCCATCCCGCCAACTCGCGACGGGCGATCGTTTCCAGCATGTGTATGGCTTCGGTTGAATCGTTGAGGCACGGAATGGCGTCGAACGCTTCGCCGCCGGCGTCCAGAAATGTTTCGCGCGCCGCAATGGCGATCTCTTCGAGCGTTTCGATGCAATCGGCGACGAAGCCCGGCGTGATAACGGCGACTTTTTTAACGCCCTTCTCCGCGAGTGATTTCAGAACGCCCTCTGTCGCCGGTTCGAGCCATTTCTCGCGGCCGAACTTCGATTGAAAGGCAAGAGGCGCAAAGTCGTCCGCCCACCCCATCTCCGTCCGCAAGAGCCGTGCGGTTTTTGCGCAATGACAGTGATAGGGGTCGCCCGCGAGAAAATAGCGTTCAGGCAAGCCGTGAAAGGAAATGACGACGCGCTCCGGCGCCCAGTCGAGCGCTGCCAAACGCCGGCGCGCGACCGCCGCCAGCGCGGAGATATAAGCGGCTTCGTCGTGATAGGCGGGCGCCGTTCGAATGGCGGGCTGCCAGCGCATAGTCTCAAGTGCAGCGCCAACCGCATCCATAACGCTCGCCGTCGTCGTCGCGGAATATTGCGGATACATCGGAACCACAAGAATGCGTCGCGCGCCGGCCGCGCAAAGCGCGTTCATCCGTTCCCGGATTGATGGAGTGCCATAGCGCATGGCCCAGTCGACCACGACATCGGCGCCGAGGCGCGCCTGCAGCGCTTCAGCCTGGGCTCGCGTGTAATATCGCAAGGGAGATTCATCGCTTTCGATGCGCCAGATCTTTGCATAGTTACGTGCGGTCGCCGCGGGCCGCACATTCAGGATGACCCCATGGAGAATTGGCAGCCACAGGGCGCGGGGCAGATCCACGATGCGCCGATCGGAGAGAAACTCGCGCAGATATCGCCGCACCGCCGCCGGGGTCGCCGCATCGGGCGTGCCGAGATTGACGATCAGCACGGCGCATTTTTCCTCAGGAACCTGCGGATGGTCCGCAGGCCTGTTATGTGATTTCGTGCTTGTGGATTCGCCGCTGTCCATGGCCGACCTTTAATCTGCGCTGACGGCGCAGGAAAGCCCGGTATACGTTTTGCGCCTGTGCGCCGGTTCAGTCGTCGGCGTCGCGCACGGTGAATTCGCCAGTAAGCTTGTCCTTGACGCGGTAGCGCGCCTCGTCCTGTCGGCGGAAGCGGCGGCGCGCACGGGCCGCGTCGTCAAGCTGTCGATAGGCGGGTTTCGCCGTCTCGGCGGACTTTGCTGTATCGAGGCTGCGCCGGTCGCGGGCGCGCACGGCCCGCCGCTCTTTCAGGCGATATCGGCCGCGGCTTTTTTCTTCTGGCGGCGCGACGACGTCCGGCTTGATCGCCAGCAATCCGAGTTCGCCCTCTGCGCCTTTTTTCTCATTGAGATAATACCAGCCAGCGACGGTGAGGCCGACCGCTAGAATGCAGAGAAACTCAAGGCTTTCCATAGGGGCGACTCTTAACGAAAAACACGCGTTGGTTAATGCGAAACGGGCTGCAATGTCCGATAGCGCAAGGCTCGCCGTTTTCTTGCAAACCTTAAGCCGGGATAGGCGTTAACCTATTCCGGCGCCGCGTTGAGCGCCCAGTCATATTCGTGGCGACGAATTTCTGTTGCGCCGCTAAGGGCGTCGACGAGCGCGGGCTCGGCGAATTCGCGAGCATGGTTCAAAACATCGGCTTCCGTTTCGCCAAAGTCTTCCCGGTACCAGGCAAAGATTTTTGACGCCGTGACGCGCCCCTTGTCGTCTACCGAGACGCCGCGCAAATGGTTGATATAGGCGCGCGCCTGTTCGTTGAGCGCATCATTTATTGTCGCGCCGTCGTAGGCTGTCGGGCGCAAATTGGGGCATCCAATTGAGGCGCAGTTGACCGCATAATGAATGCGCGGGTCGTCATAAACGGTGCGGATGATTCCATGCTCGATATCATTGAGGGACAGCGCCTCGCCGGCGACCGTCGCGCGCTTGTCGTCCCATGGACCGTCAAAGTCGAATGGCCCCGATTTGATCGCGCGGATCGATTTCAACGGATAGTGATCGAGGATCAGCGCCACCGTGACGGCGTTGTAGAGATTGATCCAGGCGCTGAGCTGTTCGTCGGACGAGTAGGCGGCGAAATCGAGCGCTTCGAGCGAAACGATGTACCCATCGAGAGCTGCGCGGTCATCCGGCGTTACGGCGCCGTAGCGTACGCGGTTTACACCGTCCTCGCCGACGACGAGATACCGGCTGAGAAACGTATTCCACGCCGTATTATCAACGACCGATGGTGACGCATCGTCGCTCCGTGCAAAATGCGGAAAGGCAAGTTCGGCGTCGGGAATAAAACGCCTTTCTATCGCCGTTTGCGCGGAAGCGCAGCCTGCGAAGGCCAGGCTGAAAAGCGCCAGCACAAGAGCATGAATCCGACTTGTCATAGGGCCGACGGTAACCGACGTCGCGCTAACGCGCCAATGACATCGCCGTGACGGTCTCGTGGGCTGCGCGCTTACGCAATCTTCTCGGCCCAGCTCCGGTGTTCCTTGTCGAGTTCATAAGCGGCCATGGAAGCGAGGGTGAGAATGTCGCCGACCCCGGCGCCGACCTGTGCGATCTGCACCGGTTTTTCCATGCCGATCAGGATCGGTCCAAGAACCATGGCGCCGCCAATCTCGCCGAGCAGCTTGGTCGAAATGGCGGCCGAGTGAACGCCGGGGGTGATCAGGACATTGGCCTCGCCCTTCAGGCGCGAGAACGGATAGAGCTGGCGCAGTGGTTCGTTGAGCGCCATGCGCGGCGTCATTTCCCCTTCATATTCAAAGTCGACGTCGCTGCGCTGGTCGAGAATTTTAACCGCGCCGGCAACACGGCGCGAGTGCTCCGTATCGGGATTGCCGAAGTTTGAATAGGAAACGAACGCCACCTTCGGCGGAAAACCGAGATGACGCGCGGCGTGAGCGACTTGAACGGCGATTTCCGCGAGATCTTCCGAACCCGGCAGTTCCGTCACTGTCGTATCCGCAACAAAGAGCGTTCGGTTTTTCGTGAGGATGATTGACAGTCCGATCATGCGTTCTTCAGGGCGAGCGTCGAGCGCGAGGCGCACATTGTTGAGAGCGACGTCGTAGTTGCGTGTTGCGCCGGTCACCATGCCGTCGGCGTGGCCATGGGCGAGCATGCAGGCGGCGTAGACGTTGCGGTCCTGATTGACGAGACGTTGTGCGTCGCGGCGCAGATGGCCTTTGCGCTGCAGGCGCTCATAGAGGTACTCAGTATAAAGCGTATTATGCGGCGATGTGCGCGAATGATAGGATTCAAACTTTGTATTGACCGGCAAGCCAGCGTCGGCGAGGGCGTTCTTGATCATTTCCTCGCGACCAATGAGAACAGGGGTGCCAAGCCCTTCCTGTTGGAAAGTATAGGCTGCGCGCACAACTGCTTCTTCTTCGCCTTCGGCGAAGACAATGCGTTTTGGTTCCTCGCAAGCGCGCAGGGACGAATAGATTTTTTGCAGAAAAGAAGCTGACGGATCGAGGCGCGCAGCAAGGGTTTGCTTGTACGCCACCAGATCCTCGATGGGTTTGCGCGCCACGCCCGTATCGGCGGCGGCTTTCGCGACCGCTGGCGGAATTTCCGAAATCAACCGCGGATCAAACGGCGTCGGGATAATATAGCCGGGGCCGTATTTAAGCCGCTTGCCATAGGCGGCGGCGACTTCGTCGGGCACGTCTTCGCGCGCCAGTTTCGCCAGCGCTTCGGCGCAAGCGATTTTCATCTCTTCGTTGATGGTGCGCGCGCGTGCGTCGAGGGCCCCGCGGAAAATGTACGGGAAGCCGAGAACATTGTTGACCTGGTTCGGATAATCCGAGCGACCAGTGGCGATGATGGCGTCGTCGCGCACTTCCTCGATTTCTTCGGGCAGGATTTCCGGCGTCGGATTGGCCATGACGAATACGATCGGATTTTTCGCCATTGATTTGATCATGTCTTTCGTCACCGCGCCGGCGACGGAAAGGCCGATGCAGACATCAGCGCCGTCGATGGCTTCAGCGAGGGTGCGCTTGTCTGTGTCGACTGCGTGGGCTGAACGCCACTGATCCATGCGTTCGGTTCGGCCCCGGTAAAGAACGCCTTTGGAATCGCACACCAATGCATTTTCGTGCGGCAGGCCCATGGCCTTGATCAGTCCGATGACCGAAAGCGCCGAAGAACCGGCGCCGGAGACGGCGACTTTGATGTCCCTGATCGACTTGCCGGTGATGTCGAGGGCGTTCAAAAGCCCCGCCGCCGCGATAATCGCAGTGCCGTGCTGGTCGTCATGAAAAACCGGAATGTCCATCAGCTCTTTAAGGCGCTGCTCAATGACAAAGCTTTCCGGCGCAGCAATGTCTTCGAGATTGATGCCGCCAAAGGCGGGGCCGAGATATTTCACCGCATTGATGAATTCGTCCGGGTCTTTGGTGTCGACTTCGATGTCGACGGAATCAATATCAGCGAAGCGTTTAAAGAGAACCGATTTGCCTTCCATAACGGGCTTTGAGGCCAGCGCGCCGAGATCGCCCAGTCCCAAAATCGCCGTGCCGTTGGAAATGACGGCGACCATGTTGCCCTTGGCTGTATAGTCGTAGGCGGTGACCGGATCCTCCGCGATCGCCTTGACCGGGACGGCGACGCCGGGGCTGTAGGCGAGAGACAGGTGGCGCTGGGTGACCATGGGCTTGGTCGGATTGATTTCCAGCTTGCCGGGTTTGCCGCGCTTGTGAAATTCGAGGGCCTCCTCGTCGGAAACCTTGATTGTATTATCGTCCATTGGCGAGGCGCCTCTCCCTAAATTCGCCTATAGCGTTACGCCGACCTATGAACTGAGGCAAGGAACCGGGCGGAAAGAAAAGGTCCCATGAAGATCAAATTGAAGCGCGCCTATGAAAGCCCGGCGAAGTCCGATGGCAAACGTATTCTGGTGGAGCGACTTTGGCCTAGGGGGCTGACAAAGGAAGCGGCTGCGCTTGATGAATGGATGAAAGACATCGCGCCGTCGCCGGCCTTGCGGAAGTGGTACGGGCACGATCCGGAGAAATGGCCGGAGTTTCAGAAACGCTACCTGCGGGAACTTGCTGCAAACGTTGATGAGGTCGAGCGGCTCTCGGCGCTCTGCGCCAAGGGCGTCGTGACATTCGTTTACGCCGCAAAAGACGAGGAGCGAAACTCCGCAGCCGTGCTCAAGCGATTTCTTGAGGCGGGATGAAGGTCGCCGAGCCCTTGTCGGCGGGCGCCGCGGCGCATAGATGAAAGCCAGCAGTAAAGGCCGCCTGTATGTTTATCCAGACCGAAGACACGCCCAATCCCCAGTCCATGAAGTTCGTCCCCGGCCGGCCGGTGCTGGGAGAGGGCCAGCTTGGCGTTGATTTTCCGACCTTTGAAACAGCCAAGGCCGGCTCGCCGCTGGCGGCGCTGCTGTTCGAGACCGACGGGGTGATGGGGGTCTATCTCGGCGCGGATTTTATCACGGTGACCAAGACGGAAGCGGTTGAATGGATCCACATCAAGCCGTCGATCCTCGGCGCCATTGCTGATTTTTTCACGGCCGGGCTGCCGGTCCTGAACGAGGGCGCCGCGGCGGCCTCACAACCGGCGACCTCCCTTGACGATTATGAGGGGGAAGACCGCGAAGTGGTCGAACAGATTATCGAGCTCATCGAAACCCGGGTGCGCCCGGCGGTGGCGGCCGACGGCGGCGATATCGTCTTTAAACATTACGAACCGCGCACAGGCGTCGTGTTTCTTTCCATGCAGGGCGCCTGCGCCGGTTGCCCATCCTCGACAATGACTTTGAAGGCCGGCATCGAAAACATGCTGAAGCACTATGTTCCGGAAGTCGCGAAAGTTGAGGCGGCGGTCTAACCGCCTCCTTTCATTTGCTTCTGAACTGCGCGATCATACGCGCTGCGCATCTTAACGAAAGGAAGTGCGATAATGTCTGACAATGTTTACGCCGTCAGCAAGGTCGTCGGTACGTCTAAGAAGTCGATCGAAGCGGCGATAGAGAACGCCATCGAGACGACGGGGAAATCGGTTAAGAACCTCGACTGGTTCGAGGTGGTTTCCACCCGCGGCTATATCGACGAGGGCAAGGTTCGCTATTACCAGGTGACGCTGGAAATCGGCTTCCGTTACGAGAAATAGGCGCGTTACATGTCTGACAGGATCATCAACGACCAGGCCCTCGACATCGTCTTTCGCGAGGCGCGCACCCGCAATGGCTGGGAGGACCGATCCGTTTCGCGGCCGCTGATGCAGGCGGTCTACGACCTCATGAAATGGGGCGCGACCTCGGCCAATTGTTCGCCGGCCCGGTTCGTTTTCGTGGCGTCGGAGGAAGGCAAAGAGCGCTTGAAACCGCATTTGTCTGACGGAAATCGCGCCAAGACCATGGCGGCGCCCTGTTGCGTGATCATTGCCCATGACCTGGCGTTCCATGAACACCTGCCGAAACTCTTTCCGCATACGGATGCTAAAAGCTGGTTTGAGGGCAATGATGCGCTGATCGAAGAGACTGCGTTTCGCAACGGGACATTACAGGGCGCTTATTTCATGATTGCCGCACGGGCGCTCGGGCTTGATTGCGGACCGATGTCAGGCTTCGACAAAGCAGGCGTCGACAAAGAGTTCTTTGAAGGCACGGCTTACCGGTCGAATTTTCTGTGCAGTATCGGTTACGGTACGGATGAAAATCTGTTTCCGCGCAGTCCGCGTTTTGATTTCGAAGAAATCTGCAAAATTGTCTAACCGCGTCATGAGGCCTGCCGCCTGATGCTGGTCCTTTCGGTTGATACGGCGCTGCAGCGCTGTTCGGTTGCGATTGTGCGCGACGCCGACGTCTTGTCCGTTGAGATCGAAGACCGCGAAAAAGGTCATGCGGAACGCATCGCCCCAATGGCGGCGACGGCCTTTGAAAAGGCCGGCGTTGCCCCCACGGATCTTGACCGCATCGGCGTCGTCGTCGGGCCCGGCGGTTTTACCGGCGTACGCGTGGCGCTTTCGTTCGCCCGCGCCATGGGGCTCGCGACCGGCGCCGATATTGTGGGCGTCACCAGTCTTGAGGCAATCGCAAGCGCCGTTCGGGGCGAAGGCGCGGACGTGGCCAGCATTATCGATGCGCGCCGCGGTCAGGTTTACGCCGGGCTTTACCGCGGCGGCGCGTGCATCGTTGCACCGTTTGTCGCCGATCCTGCGGCGGCGCAAGCGCGGCTCGCGGCGGCAGCGTCGGCGAGCGTTCTTGTCGCCGGGTCCGGCGCATCATTGATGGCGCCAAACGCCGGATGGACGGCGGCTCGCGTCGACGCGCAGATCGATCCTGTGATTGTCGCGAAACTGGCCGCCGCGGCGCCCAAGCCGGCCTGCCCGCCGGCGCCGCTTTATTTGCGGCCCCCCGACGCTAAACCGGCCGCCGCCAGGCCGGTCCGGAAATGATTGCGGATTTTGTTATCCGCCGAGCGGGCAACGCCGACGCGTCGTTGTTGGCGGCGCTCGAGCGCGCTGCCTTTGGAGAAAAGGGATGGGGCGAAACGGGGCTTTCCGGCGGTTTTGACGCGCCGGGCGTTGAAATTCTCCTGGGCGGGCTCCCAGACGCGCCGCCCGACGGGTTCGCTATCTGGCGGGCGCTGCCCGGAGAGGCAGAGCTCCTTTCCATCGGCGTCGCCCCGAAGGCGCAGCGCAACGGTCTCGGCGCTGCGATGCTTGCAGTGGTCATTGATGCGGCCCGGCGGGCCGGCGCCGGCGTCATGCACCTGGAAGTAGATGCGGGCAACCATGCAGCGCTCGCGCTTTACGCGAGAGCTGGGTTTGAGGAAACGGGCCTTCGAAAAGCCTATTACAGGTCCGGGGCAGACGCGGCGCTCTTCAGCAAACGGTTATGAAAACTTCGCTTTTCAGTTGAAACGCGCGCGCCCTGAAGGGATAAAGGTTGCGACGAAGAGGAGTGCAACGGTGGATCGTCTGGAAAAACTCTGCATCGCAAAAGGCATGCGCATGACTGAACAGCGCAAGGTCATCGCGCGGGTCCTGTCTCTTGCCGACGATCACCCGGATGTTGAGGAAATCCACCGCCGCGCGGCGGAAATTGACGCCAATATTTCAATCGCCACCGTCTATCGGACCATGCGATTGTTTGAAGAATCAGGGGTTGTCGAGCGTCACGATTTCCAGGATGGGCGCGCGCGCTATGAGGAAGCGACCGAAAACCACCACGATCACCTGATCGATCTGCGCAGCGGCGAAGTTATTGAATTCGTCAGCGAAGAGATCGAAGCGCTGCAAAAGCGCATCGCTGAGGAGCACGGCTACAAGCTCGTCGACCATCGGCTCGAGCTATATGGCGTCCCGCTCGACAAGAAAGACGCTTAAGCGCCTGAAACATTGGCGCAAAATTAACCGTTTCGAAAAATGCTCCTTGTCGAAGATTGACAAGCCGGGGTAAACTCACCAGTGTAGTAAACTGATTAGTTTACCGCTCCCGGCTGCCGCGAGGACAAATCATGGCTTCTCTACGCGATCTCTATCCGATCCCCGACATCGATCCGGTCTGGACCGTACCGCAAGGCTTCGAAGCGGCGTTCGACTGGGACTATGACGACGGCCGCAAGCAGATGATGCACCTTTATCAAAAGGGCAAGGATATGCAGTGGGATGCGCTGGATCGCATCGACTGGTCTTTGCAGCTTGATACGGAAAATCCGATGCAGATCCCCGACGAAATGTCGGGCCCGTATCACACGCCCGTCTGGAAGAAGATGAGCGATAAGGAAAAGGCGGAACTGCGCCGGCACGCGCAATCGTGGATTACGTCGCAATTCATGCAGGGCGAACAAGCGGCGCTCATTTGCGCAGCGAAAATTGTGCAGCAAGTTCCCGACCTCGACGCCAAGTTTTACGCCTCGACCCAAGTGATGGACGAGGCGCGCCATGTTGAGGCCTATAAGAAATTTCTCGAGAGCTTCGGCGTTGCTTATCCAATGACGACGCCGCTCCAGACATTGGTTGATCAGGCGCTCAGGGATTCGCGCTGGGATATGACCTATCTCGCCATGCAGGTTGTGATTGAAGGGCTCGCCCTTGCGGCCTTCAACAACATTCGTGAAATCGCGAAGAACCCGCTTGCTCAGCAAGTCAATGCGTACGTTATGCAGGATGAATCACGGCATGTCGCATTCGGGCGCATTACCTTGAGGGAATACTACCCCCACCTCACTCAGGCTGAGCGGGACGAGCGCGAGGAGTTCCTTGTCGAGGCCTGTTACCTGATGCGCGACCGATTTGAAGCGCGCGAGCTTTACCAGCATCTTGATCTGCCTGCGGATGAAATGATTGCTGCGCAAAAAGAATCGGGCTTCATGCAACACTACCGTCAGGCCCTGTTCCAACGCATCGTGCCGATCGTCCGCGACATCGGTCTGTGGTCGGACAAGATAAAACAGGCCTATGCGGAAATGGGCGTGATGGGTTTCGCCGACGTCGATTACGACGCGCTCGCCGCCCATGACAATGAACGCGCCGAAGAATTCGATGAGATGAACCGGAAAGCCCGCGAAGACTATGTCAAAGGCGTTGCGGCTGAAGGCGCGTCGGTCGTCGCAGCGGAATAAGAACTAGCGTTTGGGGCAGTATTGCGCGGCGAGGACGCGTCCCTGAGCGGGTTCTTGAATCAGTACCGCGCAAGCTTCTCCTGGGACTGGCGCGGTTGCTGAAAAAGCGCCGCTGCCGTCTGTTTCTCCAAGAACCAAAAAACTGGTGACAAGGTTGCGATCGACAAACCGCCTGCCGGCGTTTTCGCCGCCTTTTACGGCCGTTTCCGCATGGGGCTTGAAGTAAACCACGATCACATCGCCGACGCCGTCCACATAGATAGCGACGTCATCACCGGCGCCTCGTTTCATTGAAACGATGCGAGCGTCTGAAGGCGCAGATTTTTGCGCGGCGATCAAGGCGTCGACGGCGTTGCGCGACGAGCCCACAGCCTCGCCCGCGCCATTGACGACGATCTGAGGCGTGTAGACCGAACCCGTCGATCGCAGGTTGCGATTATACTGGCGCTGGCGGTCGGTGTATGCCGGGTCGGAGTACGGATCGACCCAACGGCCCTGTCGGGTCTGAAGCGCGTTCCAGTAATCTACGTGCCAGCCCAGTGCGACCACATCGTCCCGTTCTGCGAGCTCTTCCATATGCACCGCCGCGGCGACGCAGGACGAACAGGATTGCGAGGTAAAAAGCTCTACGGCGACGGGGCTCTTGGCGCTGGCCGCGCTTGATGCGCAGATGGCTGCAAGAACGGCGAAAATAGCGAAATTCGACTTCATTAAATCATACTCTGTACTAATCGCGCCCCACGCTGTCCTTCACATAGGCCGCGCCGCGAGACGCAGCAAAACAAGGCTTTTCAATTCCTCGCGAGAACTTCCGCATTTATGAGCTGGAATGCACCCCGGGACGGGCCCCGCTTTGACACTCAAAACAATGACTGCGGCGGCGTCCTGCATTGCATCCCTCGCGCGCGCCGCCTAAATAGCGGCGCTTGGACAGGAACGTGACGGCGACGGATGTCGGAAATACGGCCAAAACAGGGAAAATCGGTCTTCATCCGCACCTATGGGTGCCAGATGAATGTCTACGATTCCGAGCGCATGGCCGACCTATTGAAGCCGATCGGCTACGCTCGCGCAGAGACGCCGGACGAGGCGGATCTCGTCATCCTCAACACCTGCCACATTCGGGAAAAAGCGGCGGAAAAAGTTTACTCCGAACTTGGACGGCTGAAACAGATGAAGGCGAAGCGCACAAGCGCCGGCGCCGACATGACTATTGCCGTCGCCGGCTGCGTCGCGCAGGCCGAAGGCGCGGAAATTTCGAACCGCGCTCCTGTCGTTGATATGGTCATTGGTCCGCAGGCGTATCATCGCCTGCCGGAACTTCTGGCGCGTGACGCGCGCGAACGCGGCGCCGTTCTCGAAACGGATTTTGCCGTCGAAGAAAAGTTCGATGCGCTCTCGGCCCGTAACGCAGACGGACCGGCGGCGTTCATCACCGTTCAGGAGGGGTGCGATAAATTCTGCACCTTTTGTGTCGTGCCCTATACGCGCGGCGCGGAGGTTTCCCGTCCTGCGGAAGCCATCATCGCTGAGGCCCGCTCGCTCGCTGCGCAAGGGGTTAAGGAAATCACCTTGCTTGGCCAGAATGTGAACGCCTGGTCCGGCGCGGCCCCGGCCGGGGATCAGAGCGGGCAGTGGGGACTCGGCGAATTGTGCCGAGTGCTGGCGAAAATCGATGGCATCGAACGTATCCGCTTCACCACCTCTCATCCGCGCGACATGGATGACGGCCTCATCGCGGCCCTCGGCGAGGAAGAAAAACTCATGCCCTATCTGCATCTGCCGGTGCAGGCGGGATCGGACAAGATCCTAAAGGCCATGAATCGCGGCCATACCGCCGAGACCTATGTCCATCAGATCGAAAAAATTCGCGCGGCGAGGCCCGATATCGCCATTTCCGGTGACTTCATCGTTGGTTTCCCCGGCGAAACGAGCGTTGATTTTGAAGAGACTTTGGCGTTGGTCGAGGCAGTTGGCTACGCCTCGGCCTTTTCCTTTAAATATTCCCGCCGACCGGGAACGCCCGGCGCGGTGATGCCGAAACAGGTGGCGGAAGCGGAAAAAGACGAGCGTCTCGCCCGTCTTCAGGCCGTTCTGGAGCGCCAGCGGTCGGATTTCAACCGCGCTCAGATCGGCCGGACCCTCCCGGTTTTGTTCGAAAAACCGGGCCGTCACGCCGGACAACTCGTGGGCCGGTCGCCATATTTGCAAAGCGTTCACGCAAACGCGCCACAGTCCATGCTAGGATCGATTGCGCCGGTGGGGATTACGGACATTACACCCAATGCGCTCGCCGGCGCGCTGAGAACTGAAGGTGAGGACGCCGCTTGAGCGAACAATCTGCCGCTGGCGATGTCGCGCATATCGATTTCGACGACAACCGGCTCGCCGCCGAGCTTTCGGGCAGCCATGACGCCCATCTCGCCATTCTTGAAGACGCGCTTAATGTCCGCATCGACCCGCGGGGCAATCGCTTTGCCGTGTCAGGAAAAGAGGGCGCGCGGGATCGGGCCGTCGCGGCGCTGAAGCGCCTTTACGAACGATTGAAAAGGGGCGACGCGGTTGCCGCCGAAGATGTGCGCGCCGCCGCGCGCAACGCCGACGCCATGAAATCGCCGACAGCTGTCGACGCGCGCGCTATCAAGACGCCAAAGCGTCTGATCGTTCCGCGTTCGCCCAATCAGGCGGCTTACATCGACCAGCTCAACAGCAATGATCTGACCTTTGGCGTCGGCCCAGCCGGCACAGGCAAGACGTATCTCGCCGTCGCCCATGCGGTGGGACTTCTGCTTTCCGGCGCGGTCGAGCGGATTATTCTTTCCCGGCCGGCGCTCGAAGCCGGCGAACGCATTGGCTTTCTTCCCGGCGATATGAAGGAAAAAGTCGATCCTTTCCTGCGCCCGCTTTATGACGCGCTTCATGATATGATGCATGCGGACTATGTCGAGCGGCGCATTGCCGCCGGCGATATTGAGATTGCGCCGATCGCCTTTATGCGCGGGCGCACGCTGTCGCGCGCGGCCGTCATTCTCGACGAAGCGCAAAACGCGACGCCCGAGCAGATGAAGATGTTTCTGACCCGCCTCGGCGAAGGGGCGCATATGGCGGTGACTGGCGATCCTACGCAAACCGATCTGCCGGAGGGCGAACGCTCCGGCCTCGCCGACGCGCTCTCTGTGCTCTCGGGCGTAGAGGGCGTTGCGGAAGTTCGGTTCACCGCCGCGGACGTCGTGCGTCATCCGCTCGTGGCGCGTATCGTCAATGCTTATGACGCGCGCGATAAAAAGCGTCGGCGCCCATGATGGCGATCATGCAAGACGCAATTTGCGATGTAAGGATTGACTGCGAGGGCTGGGAGGAAATCGAGCCGGCGGCGCTCGCTGAAATGTGCGCGCGCGCTGTCGCCGCCTTTCATCCCAAAGCCGGCGGACCGGTTTCCGTACTATTCACCGACGATGAGGCGATGAAAGGCCTCAACGCCTCATATCGCAGCAAGGAGGGGGCGACCAACGTCCTTTCCTTTCCGGCTGGCGACGCCTTGCCGCCGGGCGAGACTTATCTCGGCGATATCGCGCTCGGGCTTGAAATCTGCCAGTCGGAAGCGGCTGCGCGCGGCGTTTCCTTGCGCGCCCATGCGGCGCACCTCATCGTTCATGGCGTGTTGCATTTAATCGGGTATGATCATCAGAGCGACGACGATGCGGCGGCGATGGAGGCCGAGGAATCGCGGATCCTTGCCCGCCTCGGCGTGCCGGACCCTTACGCCGGCGCCGACGGGCAGAGTTGCGGCGACGAATAAGATGGGGAACGACATACCAGAACCTCAAGAAAGTTCCCGCAAGGACGGAATAATCACGCGGCTGCGATCGCTTTTCACCAGCAAGGAAAATAGCGAAGTCGCCGAGACCGCTGCCGAGACCGAGGAAAGCGCGGGCGACAGCGAAGACGCTTTCACCAATGCGCGCCGCGCCATGATCGAGCGCGTTGTCGCCTTTGATGAAAAGAGAGTCTTCGACGTTATGGCGCCGAGGGCTGATATTTTCGCCGTAGACATTGAAACGCCTCTCGACGAACTCGTGAGAACATTCGCGGAAGCCGGCCATTCGCGAATGCCGATTTATCGTGTCGATCTCGATGATCCGGTGGGCATGGTCCACATCAAAGATGTGGTTGCGCTTCTGAGCGGTGCGAAAACGCCGGACGCCGACGCACATGTGCTGAAAACGATCCGACGCGATCTCCTCTATGCGCCGCCTTCGATGCGGGTCACCGACATGCTGCTACGGATGCAGGCGAGCCGCATACATATGGCTCTTGTCATTGACGAATATGGCGGCACTGACGGTCTCGTCACCATTGAAGATCTGGTTGAAGAAATCGTCGGCGAGATCAACGACGAACATGATGACGATGACGAGCCATCCGTGACGCCGGCGCCTGACGGGGGATGGATCGCCGACGCCCGCGCCGAACTCGACGTCTTTGAAGAAGAAACCGGCGCGCAGCTCAATCTCGATGACGATGATGAAGTCGACACCGTGGGCGGTTATGTCGTGTCGATCGCGGGCCGCGTTCCGCAGCGCGGCGAAATCATCACGAGTCCTTCCGGTTTTGATATCGAGATCGCGGAAGCCGATGCGAGGAAGGTACGGCGGTTGCGCATCCGTCCTTCGCGGCGGCCGCAAAGCGAAGCGGCGGAATAGTGGAGAATGCTGTCGCGCCCATCGGCGCCGCTCTCTTAGGATTTTCTGACAAAGTCCGGGGGTTGACCGGATGGCGGCGCGCGGGCGCAGCGTTTATCGCCGGCGTCTGCGGGGCGCTGGCGATGGCGCCGTTTTATGTGCTGCCCTTGCTGGCGGTTTCTTTCACAGTTCTGGTGCTTTTGATTGACGTTGCACACGAGGGCGAAAGACCACGCTGGCGCGCCTTTGCCAGCGGCTGGTGGTTCGGTTTCGGCTATTTTCTAGCCGGCGTTTACTGGATGGCGTTTTCGTTTTTTGTCCAGGCCGATCAATTTGCCTGGATGGCGCCATTCGCGGTGACGGCGATGCCCGCCGGCCTTGCGCTCTTTACGGGGGCGGCCGCTTTCATTTCCGTTTGTTTCTGGCGCGCCGGCTGGCCTCGGGTTGTCCTCTTTGCCTCTGTTTTTTCGATCCTCGAGTATTTGCGGGGGCACGTTTTGACCGGGCTGCCCTGGAACCTTGCGGGGCAGGCGCTTGCCGGGTCTGCAATCGGGGCCCAGACCGCCGCCTGGTATGGGGTATACGGACTAAGTCTCGTTACGATAGGAGTCGCCGCCGCGCCGGCGGCGGGGCTGGGACGCGGCGCAACCCCCGCGCGCTCGATATTGTTTTGCTTGGCGCCGCTGATTGGCGCTGCTTTCCTTTTTGGCGTCGGGGCGGCGCGCCTCGCATTTGTGGAACCGGCGAGCGATCAGGCGCGCGCTGACGTTCGCATCGTCCAGCCGAACGTCAATCAACGGGACAAGATCGATCCGTCCAAATGGGCGGAGAATTTTCGGCGTTCGCTTGTTTTGTCGACGGATGCGGCGCCGAGCGATGATCCGCTGTTGGTTATCTGGCCGGAAAACGCAGCGCCCCTTATTGATGAAGCCGATACTGCGCTTGCCGTTTTGTCCAATGAATTGCCAACCAATGCGAGCTTGATTGCCGGCGCGGTGCGAAGGGAAATCGGCGCCGACAATCGCTATAGATATTACAACGCCATCGCCGTTGTCGAAGAACGCGGCGGCGCGCGTCAGGCCGTTTCCTTTTATGACAAGCATCACCTTGTTCCGTTTGGGGAGTATCTCCCGTTTTACGGATTGCTGAATGCGGTTGGTCTTGCGCAGTTGACGCCCTATGGGGACGCCGGGTTCGCCGCCGGCGCTGGACCCGCGGTCCTTGCGTCGCAAGGCGTTAGCTATGCGCCGCTGATTTGTTACGAAGCGATTTTTCCCGGACGCGTTTATCCTGAGAACGAGCGACCGCGCCTGATCGTCACCGTCACCAATGACGCCTGGTTCGGCGACACATCCGGTCCGCGACAGCATCTCGATCAGGCGCGGTTGCGCTCGATCGAAACGGGCCTGCCCATGGCCCGGTCCGCCAATACCGGCATATCCGCCCTGATCGATGGGAAAGGGCGCATGATCGAACGGATACCGCTTTATAGCGCTGGGAAAATTGACGCGGCCCTGCCGCCCTCGCTCCCTCCGCCGCTCTATGATCAGGTTGGGGACTGGCTTTTTTTCCTTATGGCGGCGGCTGCGGCGGCTACCGGGGCCTGGGGCCATATATTATCGCGCGCAGTGCGCCGCAGGCTGCAACCTTTACGCGATAAGATTTAACGGCCATACTATTCTGGCCGGCAATGGGGCCGGTGGGCGACAAAGTCGTTCCGTTCCAGTCGCAGAAGGTGACGCCATGGCCAAAAAGGCGAAGGCGGCGAAATCCGTCAAAGCGAACAATCCGGCGCAAAAGCAGTCCCCACGAAAGAAAAAGGGCGGTCCCGACCCCATAGACGTACACGTAGGCGGAAGGGTTCGCTTGCGGCGCATGGTTCTCGGTATGAGTCAGGACGCCCTCGGCAAGGCGCTCGGCCTTACTTTCCAACAGGTTCAAAAATACGAAAAAGGCGCAAATCGCATCGGCGCCGGCCGGTTGATGCAGCTGTCCGAGCTTCTCGATGTGCCGATCCAGTTTTTCTACGACGATTATGACACGCCCATCGGTGCGGTGGGATTTGCCGAAAACGGCAACGACGCTGATCCTTTTATGGAATTGCTTCACTCCCAGGAGGGCGTTGAGCTGTGCCGGCACTACGCGTCTATCGATGACCCGAAAGTGCGCAAGCGCGTGCTTGAGCTGGTTCGCTCAATTGCGGAGACCGAAACCGTCGCCGCGCCGTGATTGCGCTTCTTCGACGGGCGCCCATAATTGGCCTGCTCGGGGTATTGGACAGCGGCGCGGCCTTTCGCTATAGGCGCGCCATATAAACTTTTCTTTATATGCGAGGTCTCGTTTCCATGGCGCGTCAGTCCTATCAATTCACCAGTGAAAGTGTGTCAGAAGGACACCCTGACAAGGTCTGCGACCGGATCTCCGACGAAATTGTCGATCTCATCTATCGCGAGGCGGAAAAGGCCGAGATGAGCCCGTGGGACGTGCGGGTCGCGTGCGAGACCATGACAACCACAAACCGTGTCGTCATCGCCGGCGAAGTGCGCGCGCCCCAGGTGTTGATGGCGAATGGCGGCGTTGAGCCGCAGCCCTTTGTCGACGCCGCCCGCGATGCGATCCGCGACATTGGCTACGAACAGGAGGGCTTCCATTGGGAGACGGCTGACGTCGAGGTTCTCCTCCATGGTCAGTCTGCCGATATTGCCCAAGGTGTCGACAACGCCGCTGACGCTGATGCGGAAGGCGCGGGCGATCAGGGCATAATGTTCGGCTTTGCGTGCCGCGAGACTGACGCGCTGATGCCGGCGCCGATCTACTACAGCCATCGCATTCTGAAAGATCTTGCAGCGGCGCGCCACGCGGGCGAAGGCGACGCCGGTCGTCTCGGCCCGGACGCAAAGAGCCAGGTAACGGTGCGTTATGCAAACGGCCGTCCGACGGAAGTCACGTCCATTGTCTTATCAACGCAGCATCTCGATCCCGATTGGGAGTCGGCGAAAGTACGCGAGGTTGTCGAGCCATATATTCGCGGCGCACTAAGTGACATTGAAATCGCAAAAGACTGCGCCTGGCACATCAACCCAACGGGCAAGTTTGTAATTGGCGGTCCCGACGGCGACGCCGGTCTTACCGGGCGCAAGATCATTGTGGATACTTATGGCGGCGCAGCGCCCCATGGCGGCGGCGCCTTTTCCGGCAAGGACACAACAAAGGTCGATCGGTCGGCTGCTTATGCGGCGCGCTATCTTGCCAAAAACGTCGTCGCCGCCGGGTTTGCCGAACGCTGCACAATCCAGCTCTCCTATGCCATCGGCGTGGCGCAGCCGCTTTCCATCTATGTGGACACCCATGGCACCGGCGAGGTGGATGAGGCGAGCCTCGAGCAGGCTGTACGTGAGACCATGGATCTGTCGCCCACCGGCATTCGCCGCGCCCTCGACCTCAACCGTCCGGTCTATGCTCGGACCGCCGCATACGGCCATTTCGGCCGCGAACCGGATAATGAGGGTGGGTTTTCCTGGGAGCGCACCGATCTGGTGGAAGCATTGCGCTCGGCGCTGTAGTGGACCAATTGCGGCAAAATGTCTCAAAATCGCCTTTTGCAGACGTGACAAAAAGGTCACAAGCCTGAATTTGCCGTTATTTTCGCGTTGCAATATGGTAAAGCTTGCTACGGTCCGCGAAAGTCGCAAAATCTCGGATCTGCGTTTCCGGGTGTGTGAGCGCGTCCATTAAATCTGAACGGGGCAAAAAATGACGAATTTGAAAAACGAACGCGAAAAAATGCTGGCGAGGCTTTCTCGCGCATTGATGGTAGGTGCGCCGGCGGCGATTTTGCTGGCTGGTTGCTCGCAGGCGGACAAAGAAGCCGAAGCTGAAGCGACAGTTGCTGAAGAAGTTGAAGAGGCGGCTGACGCGGTAGAGGAAGCGGTCGACGAAACCGCTGAGGCTGCAGAAGAAGCTTATGACGAAGCGGCTGAAGCTGCTGAAGAAGCTTATGACGAAGCTGCAGAAGCTGCGGAAGAAGCCGGCGAGGAAGCTGCAGAGGCTGTCGACGACGAGGAATAATTCCACCGCGGCGTTTGTCGCAAAGAAATTTGGAAACGGCGCTTCCATTGGAAGCGCCGTTTTATTTTGCGGGTGCAGATTTCAGCCGTTGATAGAGCGCAGGAGCGCGCGGGCGCCGTTGCTGCAATCGCTGAACGATAGGACGATGCACGGAACCACGCCCGGCCATGATGCGAGCGGCTCAGTCGCAGCCTGAGACAAGTTGCTGCACAATTCTGCAAGCGCCAGAAACGCGCGCCTTCCCTCCAGGAGGGTCGTCGAGGCGTCCTCAGCCGCGGCGTTGCATGCTGGAAAAATTACAGCGTCTACGGAATAAAAATCCTCGGGCGCTGTAGCAAGCGGAATGAAAGCGCCGCGCTCTTCATGGGTCCATTGATCGATCAGATGCGGTTTTGTCGGCGCGTCCTCAATTTTTATCCTGGCGGGAACCGGTAGCGCCTGCACCGTGCACGGCGAGTTGTTGAGCATCGTCGCGCCAGCGATCAATTGCGCGTCACCAGCGGCGGCAAGTGCGGCGCCGACGCCGTCCCAACGGCCTTTAGCCGAAGAAGCAATGAGCGCTGTGCGATCGCCGATGCGCCAGAGGCTTGCGGCGAGGAGCGGCGCATTAACGCGTTCGGTTGCGTTCTCTTGCATGAGATCGCTGACAGCCCCTGCGATGTGCGCAAGGCGAAGCCGGCTGCGATGAAGCTGCGGACCTACTGCGATAGCGTATCCGGCGCGGTCCGCGAGGATGGAAACCTCCGGCGCCGCATCATCATGCGCATGACTGGTTTCCAAAGGTGCAAGCAACGGTTCAAGACGCGGCGTGATTTCCGCCGCCGTCCATTTGATCCGGAAAGACGCGCCGGCGAATTCGACATGTCGTTCGGCGGCAAACTTGCGTTCCTGTTCTGTTGCAGCCGACGCCGCGGGAGGCGGACCCATGCCGTCGGGCCGAATAAGGCCGGCCGCGCCCCAGTCGGCAAGGGTGTCCCAGACCGTTTTCAGCGCCGCTGTTTGCGATGCATCAGGCGCGCCTGCAAATTGCGCAAGTTCGTTGGCGATGTCGTATGGCGCCGCGCCAGCGCCGGCGCGTAACCAGATATAAGCGCCGGCCTGAGACGGCGTCATCGGTTTGCGCAATCCATCCCTGTAAAGAGAGAGTTCGTCGTCGAACGCATATTCGCTAATATCGTTGGCGGCGAAGGCGCAGTCCGTTCCGGCGTCAGGCGCGACGGTTTGGGAAAGTGCGATATCGCTGAATCGCGGCGCCGGAAAGAAAGGAAAAAAATCGTCCGCGTCCGCGGCTGGAAATATTCGCTCATATCCGCCGGCGCGTTCATATTCGCCTTCGCTCGCCGCGATCAGCGCGGCGAGGTCGTCGTCGTCCGGTTGCGGCGTATCCTGTTCGTTGAGGCCGGCCATGGCGACAAAATCGATGACGACAGCGCGTTTTATTTCTTCTTCCATGACGCCGCCGGTTTCAGGCGCGGCGCAGACGCCGAGCGACGGGCTCAGATTGCATTCAAGCAGCCATGGCTTGAGGTCCGCATCAATCATGCAGTCCATGCCGATGAGTTCGCAGCAGCCCGGCCCCCAGGCGCCGCTGGCGGCTAGGCGTTCGCGCATGACATCCCGCGCGGCGATGGCTGTGATGACGCCGATTTCCCGCAAGGCTGCGAATAATGGCTCCGGATCGTCGCCCATGCCGGCGAGCCATTGGCGATAGTCCGCAAAGCTGTGAAACACGACTGCATCCTCAACCGCCTCGTTCAGCGCGTTAACATCGGGGTTGGTCAGATGCGCGTACAAATTGTCGAAATCGCTGTCACGATAGGGTTCCGACGCGAGTTTCACAAATCCTTCCTTGTAAAGATAAACTCGCAAGGGTTCGACTGACATAATGGCGAGATAGCAGCGCAGGACGTATTTGCGGCCGTCATAGAGGTGCGGTCGTTTGAGATACTCCTGAACCATCATCTTCGCGTCGACGGGAACAATGCCGGCGTCGGCGGCGACGGATATGCCGCGACCACGCGAAAGGCTTTTTGGTTTGATGATCCAACGCCTTTCCGGCGCCGTGAACGCGTCCCGCTGCAGCGCGTGATAATCCTCCGGCATCAGATAGCTGCGCGGAAAAAACCGTAAACGGTCTTGTAGCTCTAAAGGCGCGCGCCGCCGCGCCGCATCGAGGTTTTGATAGAGGCGCGACTTAACGGTCAGGGCGTGATTTCCTGGCGTGTGATTGATCCACTGCCCGGGGCGCATATTTCTGAAGACGGCGCGCGCGGGCATCCCCGTATGCCAGCAGGCGTCCCAACTATCTTCATCACCCGCGGTCCACAGATCGGGATCAAGAGCGCCGATGAAAAACTTGTCCTGAGCCGGGACGTTCTTTGCGCCAGTCCAGTATCGCCGTTTCGCCATCTAATCGCGCCCTTGTGTCGAGCGTTAAGTTGGCGCGATGAACTATCCCAATGCAAGGTCAGCCGACATAACGATTAGGCGACAAGTCTGGCGCCGGGCGTTATAGACCCACGTCATGACGGAAAGCGGCTACATTCCCAATCTCTACGGACGCCGGCAGGACAAGCCGTTAAGAGCGCGACCCGCGCGGTTGATGGCGGAACTCTTGCCGAAGGTTGCGACGCCTGACCCGGAAGCCGGGCCGATCGATCCGGCGGCGCTATTTCCGGACGCGAAGGAATGCTGGTTTGAAGTCGGCTTTGGCGGCGGCGAACATCTCGCCTGGCAGGCCGCGCAAAACCCCGACATTGGCTTGATCGGGGCGGAGCCATTCGTCAATGGCGTCGCAAAGCTGCTCTCCCAAATCGACGAGCTTGGTCTTGAGAACATCCGCGTTCATTTCGGCGATGCACGCCCGCTGCTAGAAGCGTTGCCGGATGGTTCGCTGGCAAAGCTGTTTGTCCTGCATCCCGATCCATGGCCGAAAAAACGTCACCACAAACGGCGCATGATTAGCGCTTGGTTTTTTAAAGAGGCGTCGCGGCTGTTGCGGCCCGGCGGAGAGTTGCGCGTTGCCTCTGATATCCCCGACTATATCCGCTGGACGCTAATGCATGCGCGCAGCGCGCCGGGGTTTGATTGGACGGCGGAAACTGCGCGCGACTGGAAGGAGCGGCCCGCCGACTGGCCGGAGACCCGCTATGAAGCGAAGGCGACGCGGGAGGGCCGCGCGGCCGCCTATCTCATTTTTCGCCGGCGATAAGGCGCGGCTGACCGCAATGTGACTTGAATGGCGCGGACAAAACCCTTTTCGTGTGTGTGATGTGAGTGAAGGAAAAATCGTGCGCGCAAAAAAGACCCTGAAATTTGCCGGCCTTGTCATCGGGCTGCTTGCGCTGACGGGGTGCGTGCGCCTCACCCTTGCGTGGACTGACCTGAAACCTCGCGGGGCGGCGGCGACGCCGCCGGTGTTCGCGAGTGAGCAAACGCATGAAAATGCGTTCTCGCTGGTTGAGCAGGCGTCCCGATGGCGCAGCGATTTTGAGCGGTACGTCATTGGCGCCATGCCCGATGCATCGGCGACGCGGGTTGTTGAAAAGCGTCTGGTCGATGATGCGGCGTTTGGCGGGCGCGGCCGGCTGGAGGAGTGGACGCTCTCCGCCAGCGCGACCTTCAATGGCGTTGCCGTGGAAACCAATGAGGTCATGGAAAGCGGCGGCTTTCTTGTGCAGATTGCCATCCCAAACGACGCCGCGGGGCCGACGCCAATCATCATGATGCAGACTTTTTGCCCCTGGTGGGATGCGATGCCTCATGAGGGCGTGTCGCTGCCTGACGGCGCTCAATCCATGAGCGGCGGTTTTTTTGGCAGCGTCGCGACGTATGTTTTCGGTCGGTACATCTGTACGCCCCCTTATGAGGAAATCCTCGCCCGCGGCTATGCTGTCGCCTCTTTTTATCCGAGCGCAGTTGTTCCTGATAATGCGGAAGAAGGCCTTGCCGAATTGCGCCGGCTTTCCGTCGGCAATGATGACGACGAAACCCGATGGGGCGCGGTCGCTGCCTGGGCCTGGCTCTATGGGCGCATGACTGATGCTTTTGAGGCGGATCCGCGTTTTGACGAGAACGGTTTAATCGCCTGGGGCCATTCCCGCTATGGCAAGGCGGCGCTTTACGCCGCAGCCTTCGATGAACGCATCGACGGCGTCATATCGCATCAATCGGGGACCGGCGGCGCCTCGCTCAATCGCAAGAAGCCTGGCGAAAGCGTCGCCGATATGACCAAGACATACCCGCACTGGTTTGCGCAAAGCTATGCCAATGCTGCGGGGCGCGAAGATGAAATGCCTATCGACCAACATCACTTGCTGGCGCTCATTGCGCCTCGGCCGATCTTGCTTGGCAATGCGCGCCGCGACGTATGGTCCGATCCCAACGGCGCCTTTCGTGCGGCGCAAGGCGCTGATCCCGTCTGGGAGACATTGGGAAGCGACGGGCTTCAACAGGACCGGCTGGATGAGTGGAGCCCGGCGGCGGATGTCGCCTTCTGGATCCGCCCCGGCACCCATGGGGTTGTCGAGGAGGACTGGCCTGCGTTCCTTGAGTTTCTCGACGCTCACTTCGCGCCCGTGACAAGCGTCGCCGATCGTGGTTGATCGGACGCGGTATTGAATGCGTTGGCGCCATGACGATGATCGACCTTGCTGATGAAAATGCCTCCGCCGCAGCGAACCTGCCGCAGGTTTATGCCCGCGCGCCGGGAAGCGTCAGTTTTCGAAAGCTGCGCAAGCGCATCCTGCGCCAGACCCAGGACACGATTACGCGGTTCGGCATGGACGGCGTCCGTGAAGATGGGGCGCCCCACCGCTGGCTCGTTTGTCTTTCGGGCGGCAAAGACAGCTACACCCTGCTCGCGGCGCTGATGGACTTGAAATGGCAAGGCGCGCTTAAAGCAGATCTCCTCGCTTGCAATCTCGATCAGGGCCAACCTGGCTTTCCGAAACATGTGCTGCCGGACTATCTCGAAACTTTGCGTGTTCCCTATCGCATAATCACCGAAGACACCTATTCGATCGTCACCGACAAAGTGCCCGAAGGGCGGACCTATTGTTCGCTCTGTTCAAGGCTGCGCCGCGGTATTCTCTATCGCGTCGCGCGCGAGGAGGGCTGCGACGCCATCGTTCTCGGGCATCACCGCGACGACGCCCTTGAAACGTTCATGATGAACCTCTTTCACGGCGGACGATTGGCGGCGATGCCGCCGAAGCTCATCAATGATGAGGGCGATCTCTTTGTCTATCGACCGCTTTTGCAATGCGCCGAGAAAGATATCGAGAAATTCGCCGCCGCCATGGAATTCCCGATCATCCCTTGCAATCTCTGCGGATCACAGGACGGGCTGCAGCGCGTTGCGATGAAGGAACTGCTCGATCAGTGGGAGGCGCGCTCGCCCGGCCGGCGCGAAGTGATGTTCCGGGCGCTGCAGAATGTGCGCCCCAGCCATTTGGCCGACGAACGGATCTGGGATTTTCTCGGTCTTAAAAAAGACTAGCGCCGACCGCCGAACATGCCGCCGAGGATCGAGAAGATCAAAAGCGGCAGGCCCCAGGCGACGATAAAGCCGCCACCGGCGTAAGCCGCCCCATGCAGGGTCGTGGGCACGGCCGGCTCAAATTGTTCCTGAACGGATAAAGCGATGTCGCGGTCATAGCTCCGGGCGAGAATGAGCGGGCGCACATAATCGGTCGCGCCATTGAGTTCAGCCAAATGCGCCGTCAGATATTCGAGCCGCTCGACCGCCATGCGATAGTTGGAACAGAAGGCGTCGAGAAGATCGGCCGCCTCTCGGCATTCGGCCATCGCGGTTTCCCGGGTATAGCCGTGATCGCGGATTTCCGCTTCCTGAGCCTCGACAATCGACGTCAGTTCGCTGACGCGGCCTTCAAGGTTCTGCATATATTGCAGCGTAAAGCCCGGACCCTGACTTGCGATCAGCGCGCCGGCGACGCCCAGTACAAATGCTAAAAACCGCCCCATGACGTTCAACCCCTCAAAACCGTCAATCGACCCCAATTGCGCCGAATTCTGACGGAAAAGCCCTCGAAAATCCACCGGAAAAGGCGGGGCGCGGGGGCTGACAAATCCCGGCCGGCGCCCTATATGAGCCCTCAAACGCTATTCGAAAAATCGAAAGCGGGCCCCCAGGGGCCCGCTTTTTCGTTACAAAAGAGGCCCTTTGGCGCTGCTGGAAGAACGCTTGAAAACCCTGATCGAGCCGGTTGTGGAAACCGCTGGGTTTGAATTCGTGCGCGTACGCGTTACTGGCGGCAAGACCAAGACGCTCCAGGTCATGGCCGAACGGCCCGACCATACAATGTCGGCGGAAGATTGCGCCCGCCTGTCCCGGGCCCTGTCGCCGGTGCTCGAGGAGGCCGACCCCATCGACGGGCAGTATAATCTCGAGGTGTCCTCGCCGGGCATCGATCGCCCGCTGGTGCGCCTGAAGGATTTCGAGGACTGGCAGGGCTGGCCGGCGAAACTCGAGCTCAATCAACTCGTGGAAGGGCGCAAACGCTTTTCCGGCGTCGTCGCCGGCGTCGACGAGGGCAAGGTCGCCTTCGACATCGAGGGGGAAGAAGACACAGCGCTGTTTCCGCTTGAGTGGATCGCCAGCGCCAAGCTCGTCCTAACGGAAGATTTAATCCGGGAAAGCCTCAAGGCAGGCAAGTCCCAATTGGAAGACGCCGCAAAAGGCGGCGAAGGAGATGAAGAAATGACGGAGACGCTCCAATGAACGCGATCAGCGCCAACAAACTGGAACTGATCCAGATTGCTGATGCGGTCGCGCGGGAAAAGTCGATCGAAAAGGCTTTGGTTATTGATGCGATGGAAGACGCGCTCGCTCGCGCCGCCCGCTCGCGCTATGGCCACGAGACGAATGTCCGTGCCGAGATCAATCCGCAGACTGGCGAAACCAAACTCTGGCGCCTGCTCGAAGTGGTTGAGGAAATCGAAAACGACGCAGCGGAAATCACCATCAGGGAAGCGCGTCAGCGCAATCCGGAAGCGGAAATTGGCGACTTCATGTCCGAACCGCTGCCGCCGATCGATTTCGGCCGCGTGGCGGCGATGGCGGCGAAGCAGGTCATCACTCAGAAAGTGCGCGATGCGGAACGCGAACGTCAGTATGAAGACTTCAAAGACCGCGTGGGTGAGATCATCAACGGCATCATCAAGCGCGTCGAATATGGCCATGTGATTGTCGATCTCGGCAAAGCGGAGGCGATCATCCGCCGCGACCAGCAGTTGCCGCGGGAAAATTATCGTCAGAATGAGCGCGTGCGCGCATACATTCTCGATGTCCGCCGTGAGACTCGCGGCCCGCAAATCTTTTTGTCGCGCGCCCACCCGCAATTCATGGCCAAGCTCTTCGAACAGGAAGTGCCCGAGGTCTATGACGGCGTCATTGAGATCAAGGCGGTCGCTCGTGATCCGGGCAGCCGGGCCAAAATCGGCGTTATGTCAAACGATCCTGGCATTGATCCGGTCGGCGCCTGCGTCGGCATGCGCGGCAGCCGCGTGCAGGCGGTGGTCAATGAGCTTGGCGGTGAAAAAATCGACATCGTGCCCTGGTCGCCGGACGACGCGACCTTCGTTGTCAACGCCCTTGCGCCGGCGGAAGTCGCCAAGGTCGTTCTCGATGAAGAACTTGAGCGCATCGAAGTGGTGGTGCCGGACGAGCAACTTTCTCTCGCTATCGGCCGTCGCGGACAGAATGTGCGTCTCGCCTCGCAGCTTTCCGGTTATGAAATCGATATCATGACCGAGGAAGAAGAGAGCGCGAAACGCCAGGAAGAATTCAAGCGGCGCTCAGAACGCTTCATGGAAGGTCTCGATGTAGACGACATGATGGCTGGCCTTCTCGTTTCTGAAGGCTTCACGCGTATTGAAGAAATCGCCTTTGTCGAGATTGAAGAACTCATTGAAATTGACGGTCTTGATGATGAAACCGCCGAAGAACTTCAGGCTCGGGCGAAAGACTTCATCGAAGAAGAAAACAAGCGGCTCGATGAAAAACGAAAAGAGCTGGGCGTTGCCGATGACATTCTCGACGTTAAGGGACTTGATCTCAAAATGATCGTCGCGCTTGGTGAGAACGACGTGAAATCGCTTGAAGACTTCGCTGGTTGCGTCACCGACGATCTGGTCGGTTGGACCGAGCGTGTTGACGGCGAACGCAAGCACTATGACGGCATCCTTGAGAGCTTTGGTCTTAACGCAGAGGATGCAGAAGACATGATCATGAAAGCACGCGTCCAGGCCGGCTGGGTTACGGAAGAAGAACTCGCCGCCATGCGCGCCGAAGAAGAAGCGGCCGCAGCGGCAGACGCGGAAGAAGCAGAGGAGGCGGTCGCTGGCGCAAGCGCTTGAACAAGCAGTGGCGTCCGTTGATGATCGGCGCGAACGGCGGTGCATTGTCACCGGCGAAACCGGCTCGCCTGATGGTCTGATGCGTTTCGTCATCTCGCCTGATGGCGTTGTCGCGCCGGATTTTTCCGGAAAACTTCCCGGTCGCGGCGCCTGGGTGACGGCGCGCCGCGATATGGTGGACGCCGCTGTTCATCGCCGACTGTTTGCGCGGAGTTTCAAAGCGCTCGTTGAGGCGCCGGACGATCTGGGCGCCCGGGTTGATGCGGGCCTCGCGAAGGCTGCGCTATCAGCCCTCGGTCTGGCCCGTCGTTGCGGCGATGTGGTGGTCGGCTTTGAAAAAGTGCGCTCAGCGTTAAAGGCGCGAAAGGCGGCTGTACTCATTGCTGCGGCCGACGGCGCAGAAGGCGGGCGCGAAAAAATTGCGGGAACGGCGCAGAATATTGCGCCTTGCGATCTTTTTACCCGTGCAGAGATTTCAGCCGCTCTCGGCGCGGATGCAGTTCATGCGGCCATTGCGCCCGGCGCTGCGGCTTCGCGGTTTGAAAGGGCGGCCGAGCGTCTTGCCTCTTATCGGCGATCGGCGGCGAAAGGGCCTGATAATTAGGGGTTCGAAGTGGACCCCAGCCGGTTTGGACTGTATGCCATGCCGGCTTTCGGTTGAAAATGCGGCGGCTTTCGCCGCGATGATTGAAAGCGCGCCTGAAAAATTCGGGCGCATTTTGGAGTTTGAATGAGCGACGACGTCGAAACTGAAGAAAAACGCCCGCGCCGCAAGCCGTTGACCTTGCGCCGTACGGAAACTGGTGCGGTGAAACAGAGTTTCAGCCACGGTCGTTCGAAAACGGTCGTGGTCGAGACCAAGCGACGTCGCGTTCTTTCACCGAAGAAAGACGGCGAGGCGGCGAAGCCTGCTGCTGCGGCGCCTGAAAAGAAATCGGCGCCGGCGGCGAAAAAGGCTGAGGCCGAGCCCGTTGATGAGTCGCCGAAGAAAAAAGGCGCCGTCCTTAAGACGCTTTCAGAAGATGAAAAAGCGGCGCGCGCCGAAGCGCTCGCCAAGGCCCGTCGCGACAAAGCCGAACGTGAAAAACGAGAGGCCGCCGAAAGGGCTGAGCGCGAGGCAAGGGAAGCAGACGAACGCGCCAAGCTTGAAGTTGAGCGCAAGCGCCAGGCTGAAGAAGAAGCCAAGCGCGCGAAGGAAGCGGAAGAACGACGCCGCGCTGAAGAAGCCGCTCGTATTGCGCTTGAAGAAGAAGCCGAACGCAAAAGACGCGCCGCGGCGAAATCTGAAACCCGCGGCAAACCGGACGCAAGCGAAAGCGAAAAACGCACGGAAGAAGATCCGGATAATCCGCTGGCGCAACTTGGCGGACGCATCAAAACGCGCCGCAAGCAGACGGGCGATGATCGCAGTTCAAAATCGAAAGAGCCTGCTCGTCGCCGCACGGGCAAGCTCACCATCGCCAATGCGCTTGACGACGAAGAGCGTCAACGCTCTCTGGCCTCGGTCAAACGCGCACGCGAACGCGAAAAACTGGCGCGTCAGAAGCGCGGCGGCGGCGACCGCATCGTTCGCGATGTGACGATTCCCGAAACCATCACTGTGCAGGAACTGGCCGCGCGTATGTCGATGCGCGCTGTCGATCTCGTCAAGGAACTGATGAAGCAGGGCCAGATGGTGACAGCGAATGCGACGCTTGACGCCGATACGGCGCAACTCGTTGCAGAAGACCTTGGTCATTCGGTCAAGCGGGTCTCGGAATCCGATGTCGAGGAAGGTCTCGGCGGCGCGGCTGATGCGGACATAGATCTGAAACAACGCCCGCCCGTGGTCACCATTATGGGCCATGTAGACCATGGCAAGACCTCGCTGCTTGACGCTATGCGCCAGACCGATGTCGTTGCTGGCGAAGCTGGCGGCATTACCCAGCATATCGGCGCCTATCAGGTCGATCTCGGCAAAAAGGGAAAGATCACTTTCCTAGACACGCCCGGCCACGCGGCGTTTACGGCAATGCGCGCGCGCGGCGCCGACGTTACCGATATTATCATTCTGGTAGTTGCTGCGGACGATTCGATTATGCCGCAGACGGAAGAAGCGATCAGCCACGCCAAGGCGGCGGGCGTGCCGATCATTGTCGCCATCAACAAGGTCGACAAGCCCGAAGCCAATCCCGACAAAGTGCGCACGGATCTGTTGCAGCACGAAATCCAGGTCGAGAGCATGGGCGGCGAAGTGCAGGACGTCGAAGTGTCTGCGCTTAAGAAAACAAACCTCGACGGTCTTCAGGATGCGATCCTGTTGCAGTCGGAATTGTTGGAGCTCAAGGCGAATCCCGACCGCGCCGCGGAAGGCGCTGTGGTCGAAGCGCGCCTCGACAAAGGTCGCGGTGCTGTGGCGACATTCCTTGTCGAGCGCGGCACGCTGAAACGCTCCGATATCGTCGTTGTCGGGTCGGAATGGGGCAAGGTGCGCGCCATGGCCGACGACAAGGGTGCGCAGGTCAAAGAGGCCGGCCCCGCCTATCCGGTGGAGGTTCTGGGCCTTAATGGCGTGCCGGAACCCGGCGAAAAATTCTATGTCGTTGAGTCCGAAGCGCGCGCCCGCGAAGTCGCCGAATTCCGTCAGCGCCAGCGCCGGGAAAAAGAAGCGGCGAAGTCTTCCGGCACGTCGCTTGAACAGATGATGGCCCAGCTTCAGGATTCTGAAATCAAGGAACTGCCCATTGTCATCAAAGGCGATGTGCAAGGGTCGGTCGAGGCGATTGTCGGATCGCTCGAGAAAATGTCCACCGATGAAGTGCGCGTGCGCATTCTTCATACGGGCGTCGGCGCCGTTTCTGAGAGCGACGTTATTTTGGCGCAGGCCTCAAGCGCGCCAGTTATCGGTTTCAATGTACGCGCCAACAAGCAGGCGCGCGAGGAAGCCGAACGCGCGGGCGTCGAGATCCGCTATTACTCGGTTATCTACGACCTCATTGACGACATCAAAGGTACGCTCTCCGGCCTTCTCGATCCGGAATTGCGCGAGACGTTTCTTGGCAATGCGGAAATTCTCGAGGTTTTCTCGATTTCCAAACACGGCAAGGTCGCCGGCTGCCGGGTCACCGAAGGCAAGGTCGAGCGTGGCGCAAAAGTCCGGCTTATCCGCGACAATGTCGTCATTCACGAAGGCGAGCTGTCCCAGCTCAAGCGCTTCAAGGACGACGTCAACGAAGTGCCGGGCGGCCAGGAATGCGGCATGAGCTTCGCCAATTACGAAGACATGAAAGTCGGCGATGTCATCGAATGCTTCCGTGTCGAGAAGGTGACGCGGTCGCTTTAAATCAATGGCGCCGGCCGACCGTTTTCTCCGGGGTTTTCGCAAGGTCGGCAAGCGCCTACATCTTTCGCTATGTCCAAACGCTTCTCCTCATCCAAAGGTCCGACCCAGCGCCAGCTTCGCGCCGGCGAGTTAATCCGTCATGCGCTCGTTGAAATCCTCCAGCGCGAGGGCTTTCGCGAGCCGGCGCTTGCAGGCGTATCGGTGACCGTCTCCGAGGTGCGGGTGTCGCCGGACCTTAAAAATGCGTCCGTTTTTGCATCGCCGCTCGGCGGCGACCATCAAGAAGAAGTCATCGACGCGCTCAACCACGCATCGGCTCATATTCGCGGCCTGCTCGGAAAAAAGATCAACATGAAGTTCACGCCGCGCCTCAAGTTTCTTTCAGATGATACTTTCGCTGAAGCGCAAAAAATTGACCGCCTCCTCGCCAGACCGGACGTCGCCCGCGATTTAAGCGACGAGTAGAGGAGCGCCTGCGACCAGCGGAGTGCGCAGCAGGTCGATTTTCTTGAGGCGAACGCGTCGTTTCCCTGTCTCATAAACTTGCCATGGAGGGAACGATGAAACGAATTCTGGTCGCATTGGTTGTCTTTGCCGCACTGTCGATTAACGGCGCGTGGGCCGGGATCGCAGAAGCGGTTGGCGATGCAACACGTCTTGACGATCACAAAGCGCGCGATGAAGCGCGCAAGCCCCAAACGATCCTGACATTTGCCGGCATCGAGGACGGCGACAAGGTCGCCGACCTCGCCGCGGGTTCCGGTTACTATACGGCGCTGTTAAGCCGTCTCGTCGGCGATGCCGGCAAGGTCTACGCGGTCGATCCGACGCGGATTTTTGACGCCTTTCCGAATGCAGCGAAAACCTTTCCGTCCTATATTGAAAAAGATCCACGCAGCAACGTGGATTATTCCGTACAGAAATTTGACGAGCTTGGCTTTGGCGAGCCGCTCGATGCGGTGGTGATGGGCCTTTATTATCACGACACGGTCTGGACCGAGGTCGACCGATCGGCCATGAACAAGGCGATCTTCGATGCTTTGAAACCGGGCGGAGTTTATCTCGTCATCGACCATAATGCAGCGGCCGACGCTGACGACGCTGTAACGCAGGAACTGCACCGGATGGTTCCGGGCGTCGTGAAGCCGGAGGTCCTGGCCGCCGGGTTCGAGCTCGCCGGTGAGTCCGATGCGCTCAAAAATGCCGATGACCCGCTCAATGATTCGGTGTTTGGCGATGAAAGGCGCGGCAAGACGGATCGTTTCGTCTATCTTTTCCGAAAGCCTTGACGGGCGCGGCCGCGCCTGATTGATAGCGGCGCGCTTCGTCCCGTTCGAACCGGCGATGGAGCGCCCCCGTGTTGCAAAAAGTATCAATCAGGAGCCTCGCCCATGGGCAGACGGCGCAAAAAGGGGCGGCCCGTATCGGGCTGGCTCATTCTCGACAAAGCGCTCGAGACGGGATCGACGCAAGCGGTCGGCAAAGTGAAATGGCTGTTCCAGGCCCAAAAGGCCGGCCATGCGGGAACGCTTGATCCGCTCGCGACCGGCGTTCTGCCGATTGCGCTTGGCGAAGCGACCAAGACCGTGCCTTTTATCATGGATGCCGAAAAGACCTATCGCTTCACAGCTAAGTGGGGCGCAGCGACGACCACAGACGACGGCGAAGGCGAGGTTATCGCGCGATCGGACACACGTCCGTCCCGCGCGCAAATAGAAGCCGTGCTTGATCAGTTCACCGGCGATATCGAACAAGTCCCGCCGCAATTCTCGGCGGTAAAGGTCGCCGGCGAGCGCGCTTACGACATTGCCCGTGACGGCGAGGAAGTGAAACTCGATGCGCGAACGATTTCGATCCATGAGCTTCGTGCAGTCGAAACACCGTCTGCTGATGAAACTATTTTCGAAGCGGTTACCGGCAAGGGCGCCTATGTGCGCGCGCTGGTGCGGGATATGGCGAGAGCCCTTGGAACCGAGGGGCATGTATCGGCGCTGCGCCGAACCGCGGTCGGCCCGTTTCGCGCTGAAGATGCGGTGACGGTCGCAGAGCTTGAAGCATATGAAACGCCGGAAGCGCGCGATGCCGCGTTGCAACCCATAGCCTTTGCCTTGTCGGGATTGCCCCAGGCGTCCGTCGACGGTCCCCAGGCCGACAGGCTGCGGCGCGGGCAAGCCGCAGTGATCGCCCCGCCGGTGGCGAAGGGCGTGCGCGGAGAGGCGGCCGGCGCGGTCGAAAACGTTCTTGCCGTGCTTCATGATGAGGCAGTCGCCGTCTGCACGCTCGACGGACTGAAATTGCAGCCTGGCCGGGTATTTAACGCGACATAATGGGCTTTTCTTGACCCCCGCCTCGGGGGCCGCCCCTTGCCAATCCTAGGCATTTCCCCCATAAGCCGCCGCTCAAATACCGACCCTGCTGGACGGCGTCCCGGCGGGGCCGTCATTTTCAGGGGACGCCGCGGAGAAAGCCAATGTCTATCGAGGCGGGCCGCAAGGCCGAACTCATCAAGAAATTCGCTCAAAAAGACGGCGACACCGGATCGCCCGAGGTACAGGTCGCGATCCTGTCAGAGCGCATCGCCAACCTCACCGAGCACTTTAAGGGCCACAAAAAAGACAATCACTCCCGTCGCGGGCTCCTGAAAATGGTCTCCCAGCGCCGCCGCCTCCTCGACTATGTCAAACGCAAGGACGAGAGCCGGTACAAAAAGCTGATCGAAGAACTTGGCCTGCGCCGCTAAGGGCTCTGAACCATGAATCTTCAGGGAACCTCGGCCATTGTCACTGGCGGCGCTTCCGGTCTCGGCGGCGCGACAGCGTCAGCGCTCGCCGGCGCCGGCGTTAAAACTGCGATCTGGGATCTGCAGGAAGAAAAGGGCATGGCCCACGCCGAAAAACTTGGCGGCGTTTTTTGCAAAGTGGACGTTACGTCCGAAGAAAGCGTTGCTGCGGCGATGAAGGAAACCGTGGCGGCCCACGGAACGCCTTCAATCCTCGTTAATTGCGCCGGCATCGCGACCGCCGAAAAAACCTTCGGCAAAAACGGCGCCCACAATCTCGACAATTTCAAACGCACCGTAACCGTCAATCTCTTCGGCACATTCAATTGCATTCGTCTTGTGGCGACTGAAATGGAAAAAAATGATCCGCAGGCGGATGGCGAACGTGGTGTAATTATCAACACCGCGTCGGTCGCCGCGTTTGACGGCCAGATCGGTCAAGCGGCTTACTCGGCCTCGAAAGCCGGCGTGGCCGGCATGACGCTCCCCATTGCGCGCGACCTTATGTCAATCGGCGTGCGCGTAAATACGATTGCGCCGGGCATATTCTGGACGCCAATGATGGCGGGCATGGACCAGAAAGTGCAGGATGCGCTTGCCTCCATGGTGCCGTTTCCCAAACGTCTTGGGAGCCCGGAAGAATACGCCTCAATGGCGCTCGAAATCTGCCGTAACTCTTATTTGAACGGCGAAACCATTCGGCTCGATGGAGCCATTAGAATGCAGCCGAGATAAGCAGTACGCCGCACAGCCCGCCCGCAAAGGCGGGCGAACTTTTTCTCAGGCGGCGTTTTCGCATTCTCGGTTTCATACCCCGGCGGCCAGGCGATACGCGCCAGCCGTTTGACACGTACGAAGAAAGAAGAAACGAACATGTTCAACATCACCAAAAAATCGATTGAATGGGCCGGCCGCACGCTGACGCTCGAAACCGGCCGCGTTGCGCGGCAAGCCGACGGCGCGGTGCTCGCGACCTACGGAGAGACAACGGTCCTCGCCGCCGTCACTGCTGCAAAGGAGCCGAACCCCGCTTTCGATTTCTTTCCGCTCACGGTGCATTACCAGGAAAAATATTATGCGGCGGGACGCGTTCCCGGCGGTTATTTCAAACGCGAAGGAAGGCCGACAGAAAAAGAAACGCTGACGTCGCGCCTCATTGACCGGCCGATCCGCCCGCTTTTTGCCAAAGGCTTCAAGAATGAAGTCCTCGTCGTCGCACAGGTTCTGAGCCACGACCTTGAGAACGATCCCGATGTCATCGCCATGATTGCGGCGTCCGCAGCGCTGACCATTTCCGGCGTGCCGTTTTTGGGGCCCATCGCCGCTGCGCGCGTCGGGTACATTGACGGCAAGTATGTCGTTAATCCGCAGATCGATGAAATGCCGGAAACGAAACTTGATCTCGTCATGGCCGGCACCGCCGACGCCGTGATGATGGTGGAATCAGAAGCCGCCGAGCTGTCCGAAGACGTCATGCTCGGCGCGGTGATTGAAGGTCATAAGGCGGCGAAAGAAGCCATCAACCTGATTATCGATTTTGCTGAGGAATGTGCGAAAGAACCCTGGGAATTCACAGCCCCGGATCATTCTGCGGTTGAAGCCCAGGTGCGCGAAATCGTCGAAAGCGACGTCCGCGAAGCCTACAAGATTGTCGTCAAACAGGACCGACAGGCGGCGATCGCCGCTGCAAAAGACAAGGCGGTTGAAGCGCTTTGTGACGACGAAAATGAAGATGCGCCGTCGAAATCGGTTGTCGGCAACGTCTTCAAAGCAATTGAGTCCGGCATTGTTCGCGGCGGCATTCTTGACACAGGCGAACGCATTGACGGTCGCGATACAAAAACGGTGCGTTCGATTGAATCGCAAGTGGGCGTTCTGCCCCGGACCCATGGCAGCGCCCTATTTACCCGTGGTGAAACACAGGCGCTGGTTGTGGCGACGCTTGGCACGGGCGAGGACGAGCAATTTATCGATGCGCTGGAAGGCACGCGTAAGGAACACTTCCTGCTGCACTACAACTTCCCGCCCTATTCGGTCGGCGAGGTCGGCCGCATGGGCTTTACCGGCCGCCGCGAAATCGGTCACGGCAAGCTCGCCTGGCGCGCGCTGAAAACTGTTCTTCCGTCTCAGGAAGAGTTTCCCTACGTCATCCGCCTGGTCTCGGAAATCACCGAGTCGAACGGTTCGTCTTCGATGGCGACGGTCTGCGGGTCTTCGCTCGCCATGATGGACGCCGGCGTGCCGGTGAAACGCCCGGTGGCGGGCATTGCCATGGGTCTCATCCTCGAAGGCGAAAAGTTTGCGGTCCTCTCCGACATTCTCGGAGATGAAGATCATCTCGGCGACATGGACTTTAAGGTCGCCGGCACCGACGAGGGCATCACCTCGTTGCAGATGGACATCAAAATTGCCGGCATCACGGAGGAAATCATGAAGACCGCCCTCGGTCAGGCCAAGGACGGACGGATGCATATTCTTGGTGAGATGGGCAAAGCCCTCGACCACGCCCGCGATGATCTTGGCGAACACGCGCCGCGCATCGAAACCATGCAAATCGCGAAAGACAAAATTCGCGACGTCATCGGGTCCGGCGGCAAAGTCATCCGTCAGATCGTTGAGGAGACGGGCGCCAAGATCAATATTGATGATGAGGGACTGATTAAAATCGCATCGAGCTCCAAGGAAGAAATCGATGCGGCGTATAAATGGATCCATTCTATCGTTGCTGAACCGGAAGTCGGCGAGGTCTACAAAGGCAAGGTCGTCAAGACCATGGATTTCGGCGCCTTTGTGAACTTCTTTGGCGCCAGGGACGGTCTTGTTCACATTTCGCAGCTGAACGACGGCCGGCCGGAAAAAACCACTGACGTCGTCAACGAAGGAGACGAGGTGTTCGTCAAACTTCTCGGCTTCGACGATCGCGGCAAGGTGCGTCTGTCGATGAAAGTGGTCGACCAGGAGACTGGCAAGGAAATACCGCGCAAGGAAAAAGCTGAGTAAAGCTTTTGTCTTTGTTGCAGTTTTCAAAGGGCTCGGCGTTGCCGGGCCCTTTTTTCGTTGTGGATATCGCGGCTGTTCAAATTTTCCCGGCCCGCTGTTTTTGTATTGCCTCTGCGTCTAAGCTAGGTCTCGTCATAGCATGCATCCTTCAGGGGGATCCGCCATGAGACCTATCAGCAGACCTGGTCGCCATTTATTGTCCTGCGCCTTGCTGGCGGCTGCCGGCTTCGCGCTCGTCGCCTGCGGCGATGATGCCGCAACGCCCCCCATATCTGAAACCGCAGAACCGGCAGAACGTGAAGTCGCTCTCGCCCCCGCCGAGGCTCTTTCCGCGATGGCCGCGCGTCACGCGCAGGATATGCTGGCCGTGTCGCCGGAATTGTCGACATCGCTCGGCATTGACGAAAACATCGCCGGAGAGGGTTATCTCTCCCGTCTCGGCGGTTATGGGTTTGAGGCGAACCAGCGTGCGGTGGAAATGAACGAGCGCTTCCTGCAGGAGCTGCGGTCGCTTGATAAAAACGCGCTGTCAGGCGATGCGCTCGTCACTTACGAAATTTTGTACGATGCGTATCGCGTCGCGGCGCGGCGCAATCAGTTCGGCTTCGGCGGCGCCGTGGAGTTTGGCGCAGGCCGGCCCAACTCGGGCGATGCCTGGGCGGTCGTCCCCTATATGGTGACACAGCTGACCGGCCCGCATCTTTATTTGCCGCGCATGCTGCAGACGGAGCATCCGCTCGAGACCCGCGCTGATGTGGAAGCGTATGTCGCCCGCCTTGAAGCTTTTGGTCGCGCTTTTGATGAAGTGATTGAAACCATCGGCGCCGATGCCGCACTGGGCGTGACGCCGCCGGTATTCGTCATCGAGGGGGCGGTGAATGCGATTCGCTCGCTGACGGCGCCGGCGCCGGCGGACCATCCGTTAGTGCAAACGCTGAAAGAGAAGATGGAAAATATTGAAACGCTCTCGGCTGATGAGCGTGGCCAGTATGCGACCGCCGCCGCGGAACGGGTAGAGGCCGTTGTTTATCCCGCCTATGCGCGCCTTGCCGCGTCGCTTGAAGCGCTGGTCGACCAGGCAGGCTCTGACGCGGGCGTCTGGCGTCTTGGGGAGGAAGGCGAGGCCTACTATCAGTTCGCGCTCGACGCCTATGGCGGCGGCGGCATGAATGGCGATGAAATCCATGAGTTGGGTCTTGCCGAAGTTGCGCGCATCACCGCCGAAATGGATGGGCTGTTGCAGTCGATCGGCCTTGTGCAGGGATCGGTCGGCGAGCGCATGCAACAGTTGGCGGCGCGTGAGAGCAATCGCTTTCCGAATACGGATGAAGGGCGCGAGGCGCTGCTCGCACTGCTGAGAGAACAAGTCGACGAAATATTTGCTTTGAGCCCCGATTGGTTCGGCCGATTGCCAAAGGCCGAACTCGACGTGCGGCGTATTCCCGTTTACGAGCAGGATTCATCTGCCGGCGGATATTATTCAAGCGCGCCGCTCGATGGATCGCGTCCTGGCATCTATTGGATCAATCTGAAGGACACGGGCGACAATCCGATTCATTCCTTGCGCACGCTCACGCATCACGAAGCGGTGCCGGGCCACCATTTCCAGATTTCCATCGCTCAGGAAAAAGAAGGCATGCCGCTCCTGCGCAACATGCTGTCTTATTCTGAATATGCCGAGGGCTGGGCGCTTTATGCGGAAAAGCTCGCCAAGGAGATGGGTGTTTATGAGGGCCGGCCCGAGGAGGATCTCGGTCGCCTGCAGGCGGAAATATTTCGTGCCGCTCGCCTTGTTGTGGATTCAGGGCTTCATGCGAAACGCTGGACCCGCGAAGAGGCGATTGACTACATGGTCGCGGCGACTGGCGAAGCTCGCGCATCCGTTACGCGTGAAATTGAACGCTACGCCGCCGTGCCCGGCCAGGCCTGCGCCTATAAACTTGGTATGCTGAAAATGGAGGCCCTGAGGGCGCATGCGGAAGCCGAGCTCGGCGAGGCTTTCGACATCAAAGAATATCACACCGAAGTTCTCGATACTGGCGCAGCGCCCCTTGGCGTTTTGGAAGCGAAAATCAATCGGTGGATTGAGGGGAAAAAAGGGTGAGAGCGTTTTGCTGCGTTGTTCTTTTCGCGCTGATATCGGCATGCAGCGCCGAGAGCGATCCGCCGGTTTCTGCGCCTGATGAAGGGGGGCTCGCCGCGGCCACGGCAGACCTTCCGGATACGGATATATATCTTGGCAATCTGAGCATCGATGACAGCGGCGCCCGCATCGAAAATCTTCGCGCTGTCGTCGCAGGGCCCGGCTACGCGAACCAACCGATGTTTGAGCCCGGCGGCGCTTCCTTTCTGTTCGTCCGGGAAGGCGCGGGCGGCAAGACCGACATCTGGCGTTACGAGATCGCCTCCGGTGCGGTTACCGCCGTCACCGACAGTCCCGACCGCAGCGAGTTTTCCCCCAAGCCCGCGCCACAGGGCGGGATTTCCTACATTCAGGAAAATCCGGAAGGCGACGTAACCCGCGTCTTTCGCAATGGCGCGCCGGCGATCGCGCTGCAGCCTCTCGGATACTATGAGTGGCTTGATGCAGGCGCACAGCTTGGCGTTTTTTATCGAAGCGAGCCGCCAGAACTCCATCTTGTCGAGGTGGAAACTGGGGAAAACCGAACGGTCGCATCGGCTATCGGTAGGGGGCTTCAGGCCGCGCCCTCGGGCGGCGTCCTCTTTTTCACCTCAAGCGCAAACGGTGCGAACCAGCTCTATCAAGCAAAATCCGACAGCGCCGCCCCCGAACCAGTAGTCGAGATGCCGGGAGCGGGAGAGGATTACCGCTTGGTTTTTGGCGCCGATGGAGAGCCGTCCGGGGTATTTGCCGCCGATGGCGACAGGCTTCTATATCGCGCGCTGCCCGATGCGGGCGATGGGTGGGCCGTCGCTTATGACGCGAGCGATGCGGGCGCTGTATCGCGTATCGCGGTGAGCGATGATCACTCTCTTATCGCTGTGGTATTGCAGCCCGGGGAATAATTCGGGCAAATCACGGGGAAAATTTTTTTCCTGGCGTTTCCGAGTCGGTTGATAATGACGGCTTATGTATCGTTGAAAGGCAAGCCATGTCCGCGACAGCGCTGAAAGAGGAAACAACAAACGAGCGCACAGATATCCTGTCGCCGCCAACAGTGCGCATAAAGCGCCTGGCTCACGGGGAAGGGCTCGATCTTCCGCGCTATGAAACAGCACTTGCGGCCGGCGCCGATGTGCGCGCAGCGATTGTAAAACCTTTTGTGCTGCGTCCCGGCGAGCGCTTCATGGTTCCGACCGGCATTGCGATCGCCCTGCCCCCGGGCTGGGAGGCACAGATGCGGCCGCGCTCCGGGCTTGCCGCCAAACACGGCATCTCTTGTGTCAATTCGCCCGGCACGATCGACGCCGATTATCGCGGCGAACTGAAGGTCATTCTGATCAATCACGGGAGCGAAGATTTCACGATCAATCGGGGCGACCGCATCGGACAGATGGTGATCGCTCCGGTCTGGCAGGCGCAGTTTGTTGAGACCGATGAACTCGATGACACCGAACGCGGCGCCGGCGGGTTTGGCTCGACAGGGGTCTAGCTACTTCCCGCCCCAAAACCTGAAGATCAGCGTCAGGATGATTGAGACGATAATCATCGTCGTCAGCGGGAAATAGAGCGTGAAACCTTCGCGCCGAATGAGTATGTCGCCGGGCAGCCGTCCGATCCCGAGCTTTGACAGCACCGGCCAAAGCAGGCCGATGGCGACAAGAACGACCCCGGCGATGATCAGAAATTTTTGCACGGCGCAACAATACGCCTTCATCCGAGCTTGAAAAGGGCCCTTGAATAGGGCGTTGTCTTCTTGACGAGACGCGCGCCGCGCGGCATGTCGAAACAAACGGAATGTGCGAAATGGCCAGCGAAACCACCACCCTCGATCCGGAAGTGATTTACGTCAACAAGCGTCGTGTTTCATGCGACGGGGGCGGCGGCGCGCTCGGACATCCGCTTGTCTGGTATTCGCTGGAAGACGGCGAAGCCGTGTGCGGTTATTGCGACCGTAAGTTCATTTATAAGGCCGATGCCGACGACGCTTAAGCATTAGCGAAGCGGAATCGGCGTTTGCGGGTCGTCGCTCGCCTCATCCTCAGGGCCGAGGATTTCAACTTCCGCTTCTTCAAAATCTGCGTCGACTGAGACCGTTTCCGGTTGCGCATCGGTCGTACGAACTTCACTCGCTTCAGCATCCAGCGCGCGTTGTGCGACCTTAGCCAATTCTTCCTCGATCATGTTGATGCGCGAAGTCAGACTGCCGACAGCAGCTTCGAGCGCCTGTTCGGCGGGGGTGCGCGTTTCCGCGCCCAGGCGTGAGGCTGCGCTCATCACATGCAGCGTCGCCATCAGCGATGTGGGCGAAACCAACCAGATGCGGGCGCGATAGCTGTCCTGGACAATGTCGGCAAAATTCCGGTGCAGATCATTGAAGATCGCGTCGTTCGGCACGAACAAAATGGCGAAGTCTTCCGTCTCGTCCGGAATGATCAGCTTTTCCGCCACAAAAATCATGTGGCGCAGAATGGCGCGGCGATAGGCGGTCGCCGCGTGTTCACGAGATTTGTCGTCGGCGCGGGCGTACCTGTCATAAGCGTCGGCGGGATAGCGCGCATCGATAACGAATTCCGGCGCGCCCGGCCGCAGGATGACGCAATCGGCCTTGACCCCGGTTTTGAGGTCGCGGTCCAGTTCATAGCGATCCGCCGGCAGGGCTGAGCGAACAATTTCATTGAGTTGCAAGACGCCGGCGACCGCGGGGGCGGCGCGCTCTGCAAGTAATTGGTTGAGCCGGTCCAGCTCTTCAGGTCGCTCCGCCCCGGGCCCGACGACAACGCCCAAGGCGTCGATGCGGCCTGACAGGCGCGCCAGCGCTTCTTCGGTCGACTGTTCGAGCCTTCCGATATAGGCGGAGATCTTTTCGAACGTCGCTTCGCTGCTGCTGGCCGCAATCGCGCTCTGCGTTTCCTCGCTGCGCAGGCTTGCGTCCGCTGCGCTCGCCGCAAGCCGCTGCTCAAGTTCGTCGCTCAGGGACTGAAATTTCTCGTCCAGTGAAGCGCCCATGCGGGTCTGCGCATCGGCGGCGTCGGCGTTCAGCCGTCCCGCCATGACGTCGAGCTTTTCCTGCATGCCGGCGACGGCTTCCATACTCTGATTAAGGGCGGTTTCAGCCTGGCGGCGTTCGACCTCGGATTCCCGATATTCTTCATCGCGCCTTGCGCGGGCCGCTTCTGCTTCTGCTGCTGCATTCCGCGCCCGTTCGGCCTCTTCCAGCGCCATGCGCCGCTCATCCTCGGCGCGCGTATTGTCTTCCGCAGCCTGCTTGTCGCGTTCGGTGTTCCAATAATCGCGATCCACTTCGGGCAAGTGGTCGAGGCGTACGTCGGTTGGCTCCGTTTCCAGCGCATGGGGCTCGAGCGCATCCTCCGGCGTCAGCGTTAATTCCTCCGCATGCGGTTTTTCTTCACTTTCTTCCGGTTCAGGCTTCGGACGATCGAAAATGCCGGCGAACACGCCAGTGGAGGTTGCTTTGTTTTTCTCTTCCTCTGCGGGGTCGGGTTCAGATTTGTCGGCGCTGGCTTCTTGTCCGTCGGGTTTGTCCGCCTCGGTTGTGCTTGTAATGTCATCTTCCGGCGCGACATCCGTTGGCGCGCTCTGGTCGAGCCCCTTGCGTTCGGCAGATTTTTTCTTGCGATTCTTCTTGCCGCGTTTCGTAACCTCAACGCCGGATTTCGCTGGCTGGTCGAAGGTAATCTCAGCATCGGCGCCGGCCGGTTCGAAAAACTGCGTATCGCGGGCGGCCCGCTCCGCCGGCTTAATAACCCGCGCGCGAATAATCGCGATCATCACAACCAGAAAGACGAGAATGAACGCGCCAAAGCCGACCCAAAGGGCCTGGTCGGCGCCAGTCACAAGCGGCTCGCCGGAAGCCTCAGTCAGCGTCTCCGCACCGGCCTCGCTTGCGCCGTCCTGGCGCGCATAGGCGATGCTGAAAGGCGTCAGCGTCCCCATTTGTCTAATCCACCCGAAACTCTACGCCACGAGACGGCACCATAGGTGAAAAATCGTTAAAATGCGAGGGTTTGGCGTTAACCATAAACGCGGTCCGGGCGCTTGACGATCTTGACGCAGGCAATGCGCGCTCATAACTGAAGCCACATGGCGATCCGCAAAATCCTGACCGCGCCGGACCCGCGCCTGCGCGAAGTCTCCAAACCCGTTGAGCGGGTGGATGACGAGTTGCGCGCGCTCATGGATGACATGCTGGAGACGATGTATGACGCGCCCGGTATTGGCCTTGCCGCTATTCAGGTGGGCGTTCCGCTGCGCATCATTGTGATGGACCTGGCCGGGGAAGAGGAAGAGCCAGCGCCGCGCTATTTCGTCAATCCGGAAATCCTCAATCCTTCGGAAGAAACGGCCGTTTACGAAGAGGGATGTCTTTCGGTTCCGGAGTTTTTTGACGATGTCGAACGGCCGGCGAAATGCAGGGTCAAGTTTCTCGACTATGACGGCAAAGAGCAGATTCTTGATGCGGAGGGATTGCTCGCCACCTGTATTCAACATGAGATGGATCATCTTGAAGGCGTCCTTTTCATTGATCACTTGTCGCGTCTCAAGCGGGATCGCGTGATTAGGAAACTGAAAAAAGAACAGCGCCTCGCCGCTGCTGAATAAGCGCGCGACCTACGGGGAAATCGTGATGCGTCTCGCATTCATGGGAACGCCGGCCTTCGCGGCGCCGGTTCTGTCGGAACTTGTTGCCGCCGGACATGACGTCGCCGCGGTTTATACCCGCGCGCCGCAGCCCTCGGGCCGCGGCCACAAGCTGACGCCGTCGCCCGTGCATCGGTTGGCCGAAGATCTCGGTCTTGAAGTCCGTACGCCAAAAAATTTCAAATCCGAGGAAACCGTCGAAGCGTTCCGCGCGCTTGAGCTCGATGTAGCGATTGTCGTCGCCTACGGGTTGATCTTGCCGCAAACTGTACTCGATGCGCCGCGGCATGGCTGTCTTAATCTGCATGCGTCGCTATTGCCGCGCTGGCGCGGCGCAGCGCCGATCCAGCGCGCGATCATGGCCGGCGACGCCGTCACCGGCGTTCAGGTAATGCGCATGGAGGCCGGCCTCGATACGGGACCCGTCTTACTCTCTGAAACAGTCGAAATCGCGCCCGATGAGACGGCGGGGACGCTCCATGACAAGCTGTTGCCTGTGGCCGCGGGCCTCGCTCCCCGGGCGCTTGCGGCTTTGGAGCGAGGGGCGCTCGTGGAGACGCCGCAAAGCGAAGAGGGTGTCACCTACGCCCACAAAATATCGCCGGAAGAAGCCATGATCGACTGGGCGCGCCCGGCCAACGAAGTGGATTGCCATATTCGCGGCCTTGCGCCCTTTCCCGGCGCGTGGTTCGAGGCGGATGGCGCCCGCGTTAAGGCGCTGATGTCGTCGGTCGCCCCAGGCGCCGGCGCGCCCGGAGAAATTCTCGACACGGATGGAAAAATCAGCGTTGCCTGCGGCGACGGCGCCGTCGCATTGAAGACATTGCAGCGCGCAGGCAAACGAGCGCAAGCGGCGGAGGAGTTCTTGCGCGGTTTTTCCCTCGCGCGCGGCCAAGGGCTCAATTGATCCCATGGCCCGATACAAGCTGATTGTTGAATATGATGGCGGACCATTTGTCGGCTGGCAGCGCCAGGACAACGGGCCGTCTGTGCAGCAAGCGCTTGAAGAAGCCGTAACGGCGCTCTCAGGCGAAACGGCGACGCTATTCGCTGCCGGCCGCACTGACGCTGGCGTTCACGCCCTCGCAATGGTCGCACATGTAGATGTTGAAAAACCGTTTCGAGAGGATGTCATCCGGGACGGCCTTAATCAGCACCTGAAGCCTGCGCCAATAGCGATCCTTTCGGCGGAAACCGTCAGCGATGAATTCCATGCGCGATTTTCGTGCATTGGGCGTGCTTACGAATATCGCATCGTCAATCGTCGCTCACCGCTGACGCTGGAGCGCGGACGGGCCTGGCGCGTTTCGGCGCCGCTCGATGCGGCGGTTATGGACGAGGCGGCTCAATGCCTTGTGGGCCGTCACGATTTTTCGACTTTTCGCGCTGCTCAGTGTCAGGCGGAGACGCCGGTTAAAACGCTCAACGAAATCTCTGTTTCGCGTTTTAGCGATACAATTGTTTTGCGCTGCGCTGCGCGATCGTTTCTGCATCACCAGGTGCGGTCGATCGTCGGCTCTCTCGTTGAGGTGGGCCGCGGGAAATGGCGCAGCGCAGACTTTAAAGCTGCCCTCGATGCGCGAAGCCGCGACGCTTGCGGGCCAGTGGCGCCGCCTGACGGGCTCTACTTTCTTCGCGCAACTTATGAAAAGAATTGATAAAGCCGCAGGGCAGCGTTGGTAATGATGGTATAGACGCCGAAGACGACGGCGGTCAGTCCTGCGATCAGCGCGATGGCGACACCGACGTCAATCGGCAGGTTTCGCCGCAACACCACCCAGAACAGATAAATGCTGAAAAATAGGACGCCGAGGAAAAGCATGGCGCCGATCTGTGCGCTGCCGGTGAGAACGACGGCGATAGCGGGCGCGAGCGTTGTCAAAAACGCCAGTAGCTGGCTCCAATTGTAGGATATGATCAGCGGCGCCGCATCGCGTGTTGCGCCGAGCCGCCGCGCCGCAAATGCGAGAGCGGCAAGGGTCAAAAGCCACGCGACCAACGATGAAAGAAGCTCCGCAGGCAGAATAAGCGCGAGCGGCGCCCTCGCATAGGCCGAAGCCTGATAAGCGGGCGCCGATTTCGCAATATTGGTTTCCGTAATCACGCCGAGAACAGCAAATGGCGCCGACAAGGCAATCGCCCAGAGCGACGAAAAAACGCCCTCGGTTGAGATGTCCATTTCCTCTCGCCAGTCTTCGTCGCCGGCTGCTAGTCGCCAGACGCCGCGCAAATGGCGGGCCGCATAGTCAAAGCTGATCACGGCGCAAACCGGTCGAAATAGCGCTCGATGATCAGCGTATAAATATCAGTGAGCAGCGTGATGTCGGCGACGGCGACGTTCTCATCGGTCTGGTGCATGGTCGCGCCCACCATGCCGAATTCGGCGACCGGGGCCATGTCCTTGATGAAGCGGGCGTCGGAAGTGCCCCCTGAAGTTGACAGTTCCGGCCGGCGCCCGGTCTTTTCTTCGACCGCATTCTGTAACAGATGCAGAAAATCCATGTCGGTGGTCAAAAATGCTTCGCCGGAAACAATCGTTTCGAGACTGTAGGGAACGCCCGCTTCTTTGGCGACTTCCTCCGCGCGTTCGCGCGCCCATGTCTCGATCGCGGCGCCGGTCCAGTTAGGATTGAAGCGCACATTAAAGCGCGCCGTCGCCTTTTCCGGGATAACGTTATGGGCGGGATTGCCGATATGAATGTCCGTAACCTGAAGACTAGAGGGCTGGAAACGCTCATAGCCTTCATCGAGCGGTGTCTCGGATAGCCGCAGCAGTTTACGCATTAAGGCGGGAATGGGATTCTGCGCCCGGTGGGGATAAGCGACGTGGCCCTGACGGCCCTGCACCGTAAGCCAGCAATTGATGGAGCCGCGGCGGCCGACCTTAATCATGTCGCCGATTTCTTCCGGATTTGACGGCTCGCCAACGAGACAGTGATCGATGTCGATTTCTTGCTCGCGCAGCCATTCAAGGACCTTGCGGGTGCCGTTGACGGCGGGACCTTCTTCATCACCGGTGATGAGGAAAGAAAGCGAGCCTTTGACCTTGCCCGTTTCGATTGCCCGGGCGGCGGCGCCTGCGAAGGCGGCGATGGCGCATTTCATGTCGGCGGCCCCGCGTCCCCAAAGCCGGCCCTTCTCAATGCTTGCGTCGAAGGGCGGGCGCGACCAGCCCGATTCGTCTCCTGGAGGGACAACGTCGGTGTGACCGGCGAAACAGAAATGCGGCGCGGTCTCGCCGTAGCGGGCGAAAAGATTGTCGACGTCTTCGAATTTGAGCCGCGTGCAGGCAAAACCAAGTCGCTCAAGCGCCTCCTGCAGTACATCGAGGGCGCCTTCGTCCGCTGGCGTCACCGATGGGCGGCGTATCAGGTCACGGGAAAGTTCGACGGGATCGATAGAGGTCATGGAGGTATCTTAGGCGAGCCCGCGCGCGATTGGTAGCGACGGCTCTTCGGCCGCCTAGTCCCGAAGTAGTTCGTTTACTGATGTTTTAGAGCGTGTCTTTTCATCGACCTGTTTGACGATAACCGCGCAGTAGAGGTTCGGCCCGCCTTTCGCTGACGGCATGCTCCCGGAAACGACGACAGAATAGGGCGGCACCTCGCCATAGGTCACCGCGCCGGTTTCCCGATTGACGATCTTGGTGGACGCGCCGAGATAAACGCCCATGGAAAGCACCGAGCCTTCGCGAACGATAACGCCTTCGGCGACCTCCGAGCGGGCGCCGACAAAGCAATTGTCTTCAATGATGACGGGGTTTGCCTGCAAGGGTTCGAGCACGCCGCCGATTCCGGTGCCGCCGGAAATGTGACAGTTGGCGCCGATCTGGGCGCAGGAGCCCACCGTCGCCCAGGTGTCGATCATCGCTCCTTCGCCCACATAAGCCCCGATATTGACGAATGACGGCATCAACACCGCATTCGATGCGATGAATGAGCCGCGACGCACGGTAGCGTCCGGCACGGCTCGAAAGCCGGCGCGCTCAAAATCTGCTTCGCGCCATCCGTCGAATTTCGAAGGCACTTTGTCCCACCAGTTTCCCGCGCCGGGACCGCCGGCGATCAGCGCATTGGGGTTCAGCCGAAAAGAAAGCAGCACCGCTTTTTTAAGCCACTGATTGACGATCCATTCAGTGACATTGCCGTTTGACTTTCTAGGCTCTGCGACCCGGGCGGCGCCGCTGTCGAGCATTTCAAGCGCGGCGGCGACGGCTTCTCGGGTTTCTCCTTGCGTCGTCGCGTTTATGTCGGCGCGGCGCTCCCAAGCATCGTCGATCAGGCGGGAAAGGTGGTCGGACTCTGTCATTTTTATCTTTCTAGATTTTTTTAAGCCGCGTTTGCGGTGCGTGCGTTTTTCAGAAAACCGGTGAGATCGTTGGTGGCGTGATGAACATGGGGCGCGGTCTCCCCGATGCGGGCTGGCCTTTTCTCATGAGGTTCGTCGTCGAGCCAGGCTGCGTCCGAACAGACCAGAACCGTGGTCATGCCCATCGCGTGAGGCGTTTTTAGATTCTGCTGGAGATCTTCGAACATGACTGCACGCGAAGGCTTGATATCGAAGCGACGCGTGAATGTTTCATAGGGCTCGGGGTGGGGCTTCGGCGTATAGGCGGCGGCCTTGATGTCGAAGACGTCATCAAAAAGATGGAATATCCCTAACGCCCCCGCGACGTTTTCCGCGTGGGCGACCGATCCGTTCGTATAGATGTATTTCCGGCCCGGTAGAGCGTCGAGCGCTTGTGCGAGAGCGGGCGTTTCCTTGATTTTTTCCAGATCAATGTCGTGAACATAATCAAGGAAATGGTCGGGCTCGACGTCATGTTCGCGCATAAGCCCCGCCATGGTCGTGCCATAGCGAACGTAATAGTCTTTCTGGAGTTTGCGCGCGTCCCCATGCGCAATGGCGAGGCGTTCGCGAATATACGTCGTCATGCGCGCGTCAATTTCTTCGAACAGACGGCATTCGGCGGCGTAGAGGGTGTTGTCGAGGTCGAAGACCCAACAATCGATATGGCGAAGGTCGGTCAAGGGAACGCGTTTCCTGCGATAACTTACTGTGTCGGCGGATCAGCGAACATGTCCGGCGTGAATTCAAACGTCGCTGACGGCGCGCCGCCCACATCGACGCGGCGGAACAGGGCTTCGTCAAGATCTTGCTCGGAACAGGCAAGTTCATTTTCGGCGCTAAACATGACCGCTTTGACGCAGAAGGATTTGTCGCCGCCGATCAGGCGTTTTTCGATGGCGCCAGCTTCAATTGCGCCGTATACGAAGTAATGATCGTGCTCTAGTTCGCCTTTGAGGATTTTCGAACACCCGCCAGGCTCCAGTTTCCACCAGCCCTTGGAAAGGTAGCGGTCGTCTTCCTGGGGCTGGGCGATCGCCGCCCAGACGGAATCATTCGTCTTGTTGCAATAGAAAAAGCCGAGCTTGGCTTCGCGGGCGTTGGCGTCTTCGATGAGCGCATCGATCAATTCGTCGTCGATGTTGTTTGACGCCGTCAGGCCTTTCTCACGGCGATAAGAGGAAAGCGCGCGCTGCGTCGAGCGGCCCATGGCGCCGTCAATGCGAGAAAGCTCCTTGCCCACATCGCGCAACAGGCGTTGCACGCCGGCGACCTCGGCCGAATAGACGGTGAAATTACCGGCTTCGGTAAAATCTGTCTGCCAGTTGCCGCCCGCTGCTTCTGTGACGTCGACGTCGAAGAAGCTGCGCTGACTCAACGGATCGCCGCGGCAGACTTCCTGATTGCGCAGGTTGAAAAAACCATAATTTTCAACGCATAGAGGCGTTTCGCCAGACCAGGTGCGCATGGCCCCGCGATGGCCGGGAATGGCTTCGGCGTATACGAAATAGCGTCCCGGGTTGGTTCGTTCGGTCAGGACGACTTTGCATTGCCCGGGGCGAAGCCGCCACCAGCCGCGGGTCGCCAGCCGGTCGCCGTCCACATAGCCGATCGCGGCGGAGAGGGCGTAGCTCGACTTGTTGCAAAGGCTGTATTTCGCCTCGGCCGTTCCGACGCTGAGAACCGCAGAAATGGCGAAAATGGCGAAAAACAGGAATAAACGCATTGCGATTGCACCAGCGGCTGATCAAAACATGGCGCGTAATTCACTCGAAACGGCCCATGGGATCAAGCGCGCGCGCATGAATTCGCAAATGAAATTGGAGATCGACGCGTCTGCGTCGCCAGCGCGGGTCAAGGTGTTGTTTCCGCTGCCGCTTTTCAAAGCGTATGATTATCTGGCGCCGGCCGGTGTGGCGCTTGCGCCCGGAACATTCGTGATTGCGCCGTTCGGGCCGCGAGAGGCGATGGGCGTTGTCTGGCCTGAACCCGCCGATCCCGCGGTCCCTGACAACAAAATTAAGACGATTGTCGAAATTATCGAGGCGCCGCCGCTGACGACGGACCTGCTGGATTTTCTGAGCTGGACGGCGCGCTACACCATGTTTCCGCTGGGATCTGTGCTGCGCATGTGCATGCGGTCCGGGGATGCGATCGCCGCGCCCAAGGCGCAAACCGGTTACGCGGCGAGCGATGCGCCGCCGCCGCGCCTGACGCCGCAGCGGAAAAGAGTTCTCGAGGCGGCGGGCGCCGAGCCGGCCACAGCGGCCGCGCTAGCCGCAAGAGCCGGCGTCAGCGACGCCGTTGTGCGCGGTCTTGCAAAAGCCGGCGCGCTAAAGACCGCGCCAATTGATCCCGATCCGCCGTTTGATCAGCCTGATTTCAGCGCAGCAGGTCCCGCGCTTTCCGAGGACCAGCAATACGCTGCCGAAAAACTGTCGGCGCCAGTTCATGACGGGCGGCACGAGACGATGCTTGTCGACGGCGTCACCGGGTCGGGCAAAACGGAGGTTTATCTTGAAGCCGTCGCGGCGGCGCTCAGGCGCGATGAAACCGCGCAAGCCCTGGTCCTGTTGCCGGAAATCGCCCTCACAGCGCCGTTTCTTGAGCGGATTGAACAGCGTTTTAACGCAGCTCCCGCCCCGTGGCATTCGGATATGACGGCGGCGGCGCGCCGGCGCACCTGGCGGCGGGTCGCCGAGGGCCAGGCGCGACTGGTTGTCGGCGCCCGGTCGGCGCTGTTCCTTCCCTTTAGCAATCTCCAGCTCATCGTCGTCGATGAAGAGCACGACAACGCCTATAAGCAAGAAGACGGCGTCATCTATCACGCTCGCGACCTTGCTGTGGCGCGTGGCGCGAGAGGAGGCTTTCCTGTCATTCTGGCATCGGCGACGCCGTCCCTTGAAACCGTCGTTAATGTGGATGAGGGCCGCTACGGGGCGGTCGGCCTTCCATCGCGCTTTGCCGATGCGGCTCTGCCTGACATTCACCTCATCGACATGCGAAAGGAGGGGCCCGAGGCCGGCGCCTGGTTGTCGCCGCGCTTAGTCGCGGAAGTCGACGCTAATCTATCCGTAAGCGAACAATCTCTCTTGTTTCTCAACCGACGCGGATACGCGCCGCTCACTTTATGTCGACGCTGCGGGCACAAGATGACGGCGCCCGATTCCGACACCATGCTGGTCGAACATCGCTTTGAGAACCGGCTCGTCTGTCATCATACGGGGTTTTCAATGCCGAAACCCGACGTCTGTCCCAAATGCAAGGCGGTAAGGTCTCTCAGCCCATGCGGTCCGGGGGTTGAACGGATTGCAGAAGAAGCCGCCGAGCGCTGGCCCGACGCGGCCATCGGCGTTCTGTCGTCAGACGCAACGCCTGGACCAAAGGCTGTGCGCGAATTGCTAGCGGCCATGCATGGGGGCGAGATCGACATTCTGATTGCGACGCAAATCGCAGCCAAAGGCCATCACTTTCCAGAGTTGACCCTCGTTGGCGTTGTTGACGCTGATCTCGGGCTCGCTGGCGGCGATTTGCGAGCAGCAGAGCGCACCTACCAGTTGCTCGCTCAGGTCACAGGCCGGGCCGGACGGGGCGGCAAACCGGGCCGGGCGTTGCTCCAGTCATACCAGCCGGACGCGGCTGTCTTTCAGGCGCTTGAACAGGGGGATCGTGACGCCTTTCTCGCCGCCGAGGCTGGCAATCGGGAGAGAGGGGGATTTCCCCCCTACGGCCGTTTGGCGGCAGTGCTGTTGAGGGGACGAAACGAAATCGCGCTGCAGGAGGCCGCAAAGGCCCTCAGCGCTGCTGCGCCCGTCGGCGACGGCGTTGATGTGCTTGGTCCCGCCCGGGCCCCCATCTATCGGTTGCGGGGCGAGGCGCGGATGCGGTTTCTGGTAAAGGCGCGCCGCGATGTGAACCTGCAGGCCTATCTCGATGACTGGCTGCCGAGGGTCAAAATGCACAGTTCCGTGCGCCGCGTGGTCGATATCGATCCATATTCGTTTTTGTGAAGGCGCGATGGCGATGGCGCAATAGCGTCAAGGAGTTTGCGATCTTATAAGACTGGATCTTGTTGTGATGGGGCGGACTTATGAGATTTCTCTTGTTTCTTGCGGCAGCGCTTATTGCTGTCCCTGCTGTTGCGCAGGACAAAAAAGCGCTGGTCGGCGGCACGCTTTACGATGGGCTTGGCGGTGCGCCCATCTATGACAGCGTGGTGCTGGTTGAAGGCGAAAAGATCGTTGATGTCGGCGCACAGGGCGTGCTCGCCGTTCCCGACGATTATGAAGTGATCTCTACCGAAGCGATGACGGTTATGCCCGGCCTGTGGGAGATGCACGCGCATCTCATGCTCAACGGTCATAGCAACTATCCTCATTGGCAACACACATATCCGTCGCGTTTTGCAAGCGAGATCATGCCGGCGTCCGCTGTGCAGCTTTTGCTCGCCGGCGTCACCACGGCGCGCGATCTCGGCGCGCCGCTCGACGCATCGGTCGAGGTAAAACGTAAGATCGAAAACGGCGACATCCCGGGACCGCGCCTTTTTGTTTCCGGACCCTTTATTCAGGATGAAGCGTATCCGGGGACGGAGAATTACCGCTGGGGCGTCAACTCGCCGGGCGACGCGCGCGCTAAAGTGCGCCGTCTTGTCGATGCTGGCGTCGACGTCATCAAGCTGATTGATCATGATCTCATGACCCGCGCGGAAGCGAAGGCGGTTGTTGATGAGGCGCACAAGCATGGCCTCAAAGTGGTCGGCCATTCCCATAAGCCCGATGAAATTCGCATCGGGCTCGAAATCGGGATCGATAATTTTGAGCACACCGGCCTGACGACAGCCCCGGAGTATCCTGAAGATATAATGCGCATGCTGAAAGAACGGACTGCCAAAGGACGGATTGCCGGCGGCCCGCTTTATTGGACGCCGACGGTGGAAGGGCTCTGGAACTATGAAGAGACACGGGACAATCCTGAAGATCTCGATACGGATTGCTGGCATCGCGGCCTGGAGCCCGACACGATAGAGGATATCAAGGCGTCGATCCGACACCCGCATCGGCTTGACTATTTTCAGCTAACGCCAAAACGCAAACCAACCCTCAAACGAAAAATTGCGCAATTGCGCGAAGCAGGCGTCGTACTGCTCATCGGCACCGACAGCGGCATTCCGATGAAATTTCATTGCCAGTCGACCTGGAACGAAATTGACGTGTGGACGCGGGTGATGGGCATTCCATTTATGGAGACGTTGCAGGCGGCGACCTACTGGCCTTCCAAGATGATGGGCGTTGAAAATCAGTGGGGAACGCTCCAGCCCGGCCGCTATGCGGATATTATCGCGATTAAGGGCGACGCGGCGAAGTATCCTGCACTCTTTCAGCGGGTCGATTTCGTCATGAAAGGCGGCGTGATCTACAAACAGGACGGGACCCCGGTTGAGGAGAATTTAAGCGGGCTCTGAACAGGTCGTGCTTGGTCCCAGGCTACGACATTAAAGGCGCCCGGCCGGCGCCGATCTCTGTTCATTTACTGAAATCAGACTACCGTAACCCTTGCGGCCTAAGATCGTTATGTTGGCGAGGTAAAGAGGCGGCGGGGAGCGTTTGGATGCGCGTCATTCTGACGGTTTTGGCGGTGCTGGCCTTTAGCGCGCCTGCTCACAGCCAGGGACTTGTCCAGGAACTGCGCGGCGGCATTGCGGCGCAAGGGTTCGGCGGTCAGGGCGTCGATAAAGAGCAGGGCGCGGCCCTGAATGGTGAAATTGTCTTCCGCTCCCCTGAGTTTCTGTCAGTCATCCTCGCGCCAAGGCCAGTGCTCGGGGCGACGATCGCCTTTGATTCAGACGCGACCAGCCAAATCTATGCGGGGCTCGACTGGCGCTTCGATCTCAGCGAACGGTTTTTCGTCACCGGCGGGGTCGGCGGCGCCATTCATAATGGCGAAACGAGCCCATTTGACCCGGTGATTGACACCGGCCGCCAGGGACACACCACCTTTCTCGGTTGCCGGGCGCTCTTCCGGCTGAACGCAAACGCCGGCGTCCGGATCACTGAGCGTCTCAACGCGTCCCTTTACTGGTCGCATCTTTCGAACGCCAATCTCTGCGATACCAATGAGGGGCTCGACAATCTCGGCGTCCGGCTCGGCCTCGAGTTCTAGCCGCCTTGCTTGCGTACAATTAGCCATTCCGCCGCACCGCAGCATTATTGCGTCGCCTAGTGCGCCGTGCTACCGCTCGCGGCGCTCTCGCGCCGAGGGCCGGCGTCGCACATCTGCTCGCCGAAATTAGCTAGTGAATTCAACAGTTTAGACGCCCGCCCGCATGGCGGCGTTGTGTTCGACAAAGAACGAGGAGCTGCTCCCCCCGTGTCCAGCGAAAACGCCACAGGCGACTTCGTATCGACCACCGGCGTCGCCGGCCGCTACGCCGAGGCGTTGTTCGCTTTGGCGCGCGAGGAAGGCCATGCGGACGCAGTCGAGGCTGAACTGAAAGCCTTGCGCGCGACCATCAACGATGCGCCCGATCTGAAAGCGTTTTTAAAAAGCCCGGTCTATGACCGCGATGATCAACTCGCTGCAATCAGCGCAATTGCCGAACGCGCCGGATTTTCACCAATTACGCAGAATTTTCTGAAGCTTGTCGCTTCAAACCGGCGCCTCTTTGCACTTGAAGCAACGATCGCCGCCTTCCTCGCTCAGGCCGCCGCCGCGCGCGGGGAAATATCCGCCAGCGCGACGTCTGCAGCTTCCATGAGCGATGAGCAGGTAAAATCCCTCCGTATGGAAATTGAATCCATGGTTGGCAAGGCTGTTAATCTCGAAACGCGCGTCGATCCCGACCTCCTGGGCGGGCTGATCGTAAAAGTCGGATCGAAGATGATCGATTCATCGCTCCGAACCAAACTCAACAAACTCAAAACCGTGATGAAAGAGGCTTAAAGCAATGGACCTCAATGCGTCGGAAATTTCCTCCATCTTAAAGCAGCAGATCAAGGATTTCGGCAAGGACGCCGAAGTTTCCGAGATCGGCCAGGTTCTCTCCGTCGGCGACGGCATCGCGCGCATTTACGGCCTCGATAATTGCCAGGCCGGCGAGATGGTTGAGTTCGCCAATGGCGTGAAAGGCATGGCGCTGAACCTTGAAGCCGACAATGTCGGCGTCGTGATCTTCGGCGAAGACCGGGAGATCAAGGAAGGCGATACGGTCAAGCGTACGCAAGCCATCGTCGACGTGCCGGTGGGCAAGGGGCTTCTTGGCCGCGTCGTCAACCCGCTGGGCGAACCGATCGACGGCAAAGGTCCCATCGATGCGGCCGAGCGCCGGGTTGTGGATGTGAAGGCGCCGGGCATTCTGCCGCGGAAATCAGTGCACGAACCGATGCAGACGGGCATCAAGGCCATTGACGCCATGATCCCCATCGGCCGGGGACAGCGCGAGTTGGTCATTGGCGACCGCCAAACCGGCAAGACCGCAATTTGCGTCGACACGATTTTGAACCAGAAAGACGTCAACGCATCAGGGGACGAATCGAAGAAACTTTACTGCGTCTATGTCGCCATCGGTCAGAAGCGCTCGACCGTTGCGCAGATTGTGAAGACGCTCGAAGACAACGGCGCCATGGAATATTCCATCGTCGTCGCCGCGACGGCCTCGGAGCCGGCCCCGCTGCAATTCCTGGCGCCTTTCGCCGGCTGCGCCATGGGCGAATATTTCCGCGACAATGGCATGCACTCACTGATCATCTATGATGATCTTTCCAAGCAAGCCGTCGCCTATCGTCAGATGTCGCTCTTGCTTCGTCGTCCGCCGGGGCGCGAAGCCTATCCGGGCGACGTGTTTTATCTCCACTCGCGCCTGCTTGAGCGCGCTGCGAAACTCAACGAAGACAACGGCGCCGGCTCGCTCACGGCCCTGCCGATCATTGAGACGCAGGCGAACGACGTTTCAGCCTATATCCCGACCAATGTGATCTCGATCACCGACGGTCAGATCTTCCTAGAGACCGACCTTTTCTTCCAGGGCATTCGCCCGGCGGTGAATGTGGGCCTCTCGGTGTCGCGGGTTGGCTCCGCGGCGCAGGTAAAAGCGATGAAACAGGTCGCCGGTAAGATCAAAGGGGAGCTTGCTCAGTACCGGGAACTTGCCGCCTTCGCCCAGTTCGGCTCGGACCTCGATGCGACGACGCAACGGATCTTGAACCGCGGCGACCGCCTCACCGAGTTGATGAAGCAGGGACAGTACTCACCGCTTCAGGTCGAAGAACAGGTTTGTGTCATCTATGCGGGCACGCAAGGCTATCTCGACGGCGTCCCCAAGGAGCAAGTCGGTCATTACGAGCGTGAATGGCTCAGAAAGCTTCACGCTGACCACGCCGATATTCTCACGACGATCCGCGACAGCGGCAAACTAGATGAGGATACGGAGAAAAAGCTCAAAGACGCGCTTGATGCGTTCACCAAGGCGTTCGCCTAGCGCGCGTTTTCTGATTTTAGCCGCTCGTTAATCAGGCGGTTAGATCACCAGTTTTGGCGCCGCGCTCATGTAAGCCGGCGCCGGCGCGCCGAAGTTTTTAAGAAGCGCCGGGGCGATATCGAGGGTGGAGATGGCGTCGTCGCTATTCATCTTCGAACCATCCGAAGACGGATCGTAAATACCGAGTATGCCTTCTGCGATGTGGTGCGCGGAGCAGGCGACATTGTCTTCGTGGATGAAAAACCCGATGCCTGCTTCTTCCAACGAAGCGGTTCGATTGCCGGTGCGGATCTCACCTTCCGGACGCTGACCTTCGAAATAAAAGTACAAATGCGCCGAACGGCCGTTCTTGATGTCAAAACTTAGCGGCGCGATTTCCCTTTCTTCCCGAATGGGCGTCGCACCCATGAGCGTCGTGCGCTGCAGCTTTTCTTCAAAATCCTGAACAATATCCGGATCGAGATCGATCGATATGCACGGCGCCATGGCGTTAGCGGTGCTGTATTGATCGGGCTCAAAGCCAAGGAAGCCCATCAGCTTTTCAACATCGACAATAGTTGTGAACCCGTCAGTTGGCCGCGCTTCCTGAATGGCCGCCTGGCCAAGGCTCGACACCAGCATCAATACCGTATCGCGTCGGCTTTCCACATAAGCTGTGATCTTGGTGAGCATGTCGTCGAGAACGTCCATGGCATGGGGAACTTCGCCGCTATATTTCTCGATCCATTCTGCGCCCATGGGGTTTTCATCGCCATAGTCGTCCTGGAAATGGGCGCCCCAGTAACGGTGCATCGCCGCTGCAACGTGGTTTGTGTAGAAGGTTGCAAATTGCGGCTGATGCTCGCGCAGGAGCGACAAGAACAAGTCTGCGCCGATAATGCCCTGAATGTTGCGCCGTCTGATTTTTCTTGTGGGGTTAACCCGTTCATCCACAAGCTGAGCGCCAATTTTCGCTACAGAGCTTACGGATAAGCCGGCGCCAATTGCACTGGCGCCGAACTCGGCCGCTTCCCGGACCGGCACGCCGGGATCGATGTTGCGCGCTGACCGGCGCGTCATCAGCAAATTGAATTTCTGAAACGACAACAGGGATTGTGGATGGGCAAAAGCTTCGGCGGCGAAAAAGTCCGGGACGTAGAATTCATAATCGCGCGCGTCATCGGGGCGGTGTGACGAGTGCAGCGAGCCGAATACACCGACCCGCACCCCCGCCCTGTGAAGCAGCCGCCAGATCGGCGGGTAGGTTTCGTCGGCCCAGTCGAGAGATTGGCCGAGATGCAGGATGCGGTGAGCGGTGTCTTTTACGCCGCGGTGAAGGGTCGGCCAGGAAATCCAGGGATCAAGTTCGATCTCATCTTCGCAGCGGGTCTTCAGGAAGCGTCCCTCGCGCGCGATCTTGGCTATCGCGCCGTCCGGCCGGCGGCGTAGATGATCGTCAACGAGGCGCGTCGGCACCTCGTTGGCTTCGAATAAAATGACCGATTTCACGGCGTCCCCCACCCTTACGCATTACCGCCTTCAGACCTATCAAATGGGCCGTAAAGGGACAAGCGACGAAGCGGCGTTTTGCCGCAAGAAAGGCGGGTGCAGCGAGCCGAACCGCGCCTCGATCGGCCTTTACAATTGCGGGTTTCCCGGGCATTCAGGCGTGCCTTCTCGCACCTGCAACGCATCGTCCTATGCCATCGTTAAAAGACCTCAAAAACCGGATTTCTTCGGTCAAGTCGACGCAGAAAATTACCAAGGCCAAACAGATGGTCGCGGCCGCGAAGCTGCGCCGGGCCGAAGAGCGCGCCAAGGAAGCCCGTCCCTATACGGAGCGTATGGAGGCGGTGCTCGCCAATCTTGCCTCGTCGGTCAAGGACAATCCAAATGCGCCGCGCCTGCTCGCCGGCACGGGCAAGGACGAAACCCACCTCTTGATCGTTGCAACGGCCGACAAGGGGCTTTGCGGCGGCTTCAACTCCTCCATCGTGCGCCTCGCGCGCGAGCGCATTGCGAAGCTTCAGGGCGAGGGCAAAACGATCAAAATCGTCGCCGTGGGCCGCAAGGCTGACGACATGCTGCGGCGCCTTTATGGCGACCTCATCATCTGGAAGACGAATTTTATGGAAGTCCGCCAGATCGGTTTCGGCGAGGCTCACAACATTGCTGAAGAGGTGCTGAAGCGCTTCGATGCAGAAGAATTCGACGTCGCCACCCTGTTTTACGGCAAGTTCAAAAACGTCGTCAGCCAGGTGCCGACGGCGCAGCAGATTATTCCCGCCGAAGCCCCGGAAGGCGTTGAGCCGCCGGATCTCAAAGGCGCAGTCTACGAATACGAGCCGGACGAAGCCGATATCCTGCGCGAGCTTCTGCCGCGATATGTATCGGTTCAGATTTTCCGGGCGCTATTGGAAAACGTGGCGTCCGAACAGGCCGCATCCATGACCGCCATGGACAATGCAACCCGCAACGCCGGCGAAATGATCGACAAGCTGACGCTGCAATACAACCGCGCCCGCCAGGCGCAAATCACCAAGGAACTGATCGAGATTATCTCGGGCGCTGAGGCTCTTTAGAGCGGCGCTTTAGACGGATTAACGCGAAGGAAGACGGAAATGAGCAAGGAAGGCCGCATTTCACAGGTTATTGGCGCTGTCGTCGATGTTGAGTTCGACGACCATCTGCCGGCGATTTTGAATGCGCTCGAAACCACCAATCAGGGCAACCGGCTGGTGCTCGAGGTGGCCCAGCATCTCGGCCAGAACGCGGTGCGCACCATCGCCATGGACTCAACCGAAGGGCTCGTGCGCGGCGACAAGGTGACGGACACGGGCGAGGCGATCGCGGTGCCTGTTGGCGACGAAACCCTGGGGCGCATCATGAACGTGATCGGCGAGCCGGTGGACGAGGCCGGGCCGATTACCGCCACCGCCAAACGCGGTATCCACCAGGAAGCCCCGCCCTTTGTCGAGCAGTCGACGGAAGCAGAAATGCTCGCGACCGGCATCAAGGTTGTCGACCTTCTTTGTCCTTATGCGAAGGGCGGCAAGATCGGGCTCTTCGGCGGCGCGGGCGTCGGCAAGACGGTTCTCATTCAGGAACTGATCAACAACATCGCCAAGGTGCATGGCGGCTATTCCGTTTTCGCCGGCGTTGGCGAGCGCACGCGGGAAGGCAATGACCTTTACTGGGAAATGATCGAATCCGGCGTGAACAAAAACCCGTCCGAAAATGACGGGTCGGCGGCGGGTTCCAAATGCTCGCTGATCTACGGCCAAATGAACGAGCCGCCGGGCGCCCGCGCCCGGGTCGCGCTGTCCGGTCTCACCGTTGCGGAACACTTCCGCGATCAGGGCCAGGACGTTCTCTTCTTCGTCGACAACATTTTCCGCTTTACCCAGGCCGGTTCGGAAGTTTCGGCGCTCTTGGGCCGCATTCCTTCAGCGGTTGGCTATCAGCCGACCCTGGCGACCGACATGGGCGCCATGCAGGAGCGCATTACGACGACGACCAAAGGCTCCATCACCTCGGTGCAGGCGATTTACGTGCCTGCCGACGACTTGACCGACCCGGCGCCGGCGACGTCGTTCTCGCACCTTGATGCGACGACGGTTCTGAACCGCGCGATTTCAGAAAAAGGCATTTACCCGGCTGTCGACCCGCTCGATTCGACGTCGCGTATTCTCGATCCGCGCATTGTCGGCGAGGAACATTACGAAGTCGCTCGCGGCGTGCAGGGTATTCTGCAACGCTATAAGGCGCTGCAGGACATCATCGCCATTCTCGGCATGGACGAGCTCTCGGAAGAGGACAAACTCGTCGTCGCGCGGGCGCGGAAAGTGGAACGCTTCCTGTCGCAGCCGTTTGACGTCGCCCAGGTCTTTACCGGTTTCCCGGGCATTCAGGTGCCCGTCGAAGACACGGTCCGTTCGTTCAAGGGCCTCATCGAAGGCGAATACGACCACCTGCCGGAAGCGGCGTTCTACATGGTCGGCTCGATCGATGACGCAACGGAAAAGGCTGCGAAACTGGCGGCGGAAGCGGCTTAAGAAAGGGATTCGGGATGAGGGAATAGGGATTAGGATTTTGAGGTCTCACTCATCCCTAATCCCAAGACCCTACTCCCTCATTCAACATGGCTGACAAACTCCAATTCACCCTCGTTTCACCCGAACGCGAACTCATGGCGCGCGATGTCGATCAGGTCGATATTCCGGGCACGGAAGGCATCATGGGCGTGCTCGCCCATCATGCGCCAACCATGACAATCCTTGCGCCGGGCGTCGTGCGCATGGTCGACGGCGGGGAGGAAACCCGCATCTTTGTCGGCGGCGGCTTTGCGGAAATCTCGCCGGGCGGCCTCACGGTGCTCGCCGAAGAAGCGACCATGGTGAAGGATCTTGATGCGAGCGAAATCGCTCGGCGCATCAAGGATTGCGAAGAAGACCTGTCCGACGAGGACACGCTGCCGGAAACACGCCGACACGCCGAGCAGCAACTGCGGCACCTCAAAGAGCTGCAGGCGGCGCTTTAAGGCCAGCAGCGTTACCGCGTCCGGCGCAGATCCGGATGCAGGCTCTTGCCGAGAATATGTTCGTCGCGATGGACGACATGGCTGGCTGATCCGACAATAAGCGGATCAGGTCCGCGCACGACACGTTTGTCTCTGTCGGGATACGGCAGCGAAGACAGGAAATGCTGCATGCAATTAAGGCGCGCGCGTTTTTTGTCATTGGACTTCACGATTACCCACGGGGCCGCGGCCGTATCGGTATAGAAGAACTTTGCTTCCTTGGCTTCCGTATAGTCGTCCCACTTGTCGAGCGAGGCTTTGTCCACCGGCGAAAGCTTCCACTGCTTCAGAGGATCCTTTTCGCGCGCCTTAAACCGTCTCAACTGTTCATCCTGTGTGACGGAAAACCAGTATTTGAACAGAGTGATGCCGCTGTTAACAAGCATGCGCTCCAATGCGGGCGCTTCGCGCATGAACTCCAGATATTCATTAGGCGAACAAAATCCCATCACCCGCTCAACGCCCGCGCGGTTATACCATGAGCGGTCAAACAGAACGATTTCACCGCCGGTGGGGAAATGCTTGATATAGCGCTGGAAGAACCATTGTTTGCGCTCGCGTTCGGTTGGTTTGGGAAGGGCGACAACGCGCGCAGTCCGCGGATTAAGGTGCTCCATGAAGCGTTTGATGGTCCCGCCCTTGCCGGCGGCGTCACGGCCCTCAAACAGAATGATGATCCGCTGTTCGGTCTCTTCGACCCAGCGCTGCACCTTCAGCAATTCAACCTGAAGCTCAGCTTTGTGTCGCTCATAGACCCTGCGCGAAATTTTGCGGCGATAGGGATAATGACCGCTTTCGAACGCATGACGAATTGCTTCCTGGTCATGACGCATCTCAGCGAGCGCATGCAAAACAGCGCCGGTCTTTTCAGCAGGGCTTTCCGTTCCCCCTGCTTCGTCGGCGCCGTTCGGTTGGCCGGAACCGTTTGCCGCGCCCTCGTTCGCCGTGTTCTTGTCTGCAGCGTCTTCTTGCGGCGTTGTGCGCTCCGGATCAGTGTCGCCCATCGTTTTCTCCAGACAACGGTCAAAATTGGCGCCGACCGTCAAAACCGAATTTCATAAATCCTAGCCCCATCAAGGATTTTAGCCAACACAGCATGGATAGGGCGTTTATACAAAAGCGCCGGCGACGACCGAGATTGCGAGGCGTTCTCAGCGCCGGAACGCGGACAATTTCTGCGTGTGAATTTAGTCCGGCCCGACCCTGTCGGGGGCAAGGCTGCCAAGATGCTCCGCCATCGCTTCGGGCGCGTCCGCCTCAACTGTAATTGCGGGTTTCAACTTCGCCAGCGGCACGACCACCCGTCGCGCATGCAGCAAGAGCGGTCCTTCACGTTCGAAATCCGAAAGGTTTCCATAAAGAGGATCACCAATTAACGGCGCGCCGATTGAGGCAAGGTGAACTCGGATCTGGTGCGTGCGGCCTGTTTTTGGTTTTGCTTCGATGAAAGTTAGGCCGTCTTTCTGACCCAGCACGCGATAAGTGGTGCGCGCAGTGAGGGCGGTTTCATCGCCCAAGTCAGCAATTTCCATGCGCCAGTTGCGCTTTTGTTTTCCCTTCATCAGCGGCGCGTCGATGCTCCCGGACAGTTTTTCCGGCGTCCCTCGACAGACGGCCCAGTATGTCTTTTCGACTTTGCCCTCGAAGAAGAGCTTGTGCAGCTTTCTGAGCGCTTTGGGGTGGCGGCCGAGGATCAGGCACCCGGTCGTGTCGCGGTCAAGCCGGTGGGCGAGCGCGGGCTTTCTCGGCAGGCCAAAACGCAAGGCGTCAAAATAGTCTTCAAGGCTCTCCCCGCCTTCGCGGCCGCGCGTTCCCGGTTTCGGATGCACCGGCAGCCCCGCGGGCTTGTCGATGACGAGCATTAGCCCGTCGCGGTGGAGGACGCGGCTCAGCAGAAAATTTTTATCGTGCGATAAGAACGCCACTTATATCCTCCGAAGTCATTGTAATTACGAAATATTCACCAAGGTTCCGGAAAATGCGACTGTGAGTATTCGAAACGAGGCGGATCATGGGCGTGGTGCAACCGGCCAAGGACGAGGAAAGTCTTAAAGCTGTCGTTGATTACGGCAAGTCGCTTGTCGTATCCGGCGGTTTTGCGAAAATCACGCTGGAAGAAGTCGTGCACGGCGCCGGACAACCCCTGTCGCTAATCGGGGATGCGTTTTCAACGAAAGAAGAGCTTTTCAAACTCGTTGTTGAGAGGTTCACCCACGATCTGCTTGATTCAATATTTGATGTCGCTCCGGGCGACGTCGATACCGAGTCGTTTCTTCGACTTTACGCGCAAAACTACATAACAAACCTTCTAACGCGCGATGCGATGGAGCAATACCGCTTCGCGGTGAGTTTTGTCGGGCGGCGTTCCGAAATTGCAGACCAATTCCGGTTGCGAATAGAGGACGGTACGAATCGGTTCGCGCAGGTTCTTGAACATCAGACGAATATAACCATTCCTGACGGCGTGAGTTACGTCGACGTCAGCGCACAGTTCTTCGCATTATGTCGCGGCGGGCTTTATCATAAGATGGTATTTACAGCTGAATCGCGCGTCGACGAGCAGGTTATTGAAGACCATGCGCGCAAAGCCGTGTCGACTTTCCTTCGCGCCTTCCCGCTAGCGGCGTAAGGGCGCGCCGGCGCGGATAAAGTCGCGCAAGGGAACGAACGCCGCCATCAATTCTTCATAAACATTGCGCTTGAACGGTACGATCAGCGACGGGGCCTCTTCCAGCTCGCCCCAGCGCCAGTCGTCGAATTCCTGATGATCGTCGGCGTTGAGATCGATTTCGCTTTCTTCGCCCACAAACAGCATCGCCGCCCATTTCTGGCGTTGGCCGATCCAGTTTCGCTTGCGGTATCCTTCGGGAAATTTATAGGCAAGCCAGCCCGGCGTGAGCGTTAACAGACGCGCCGACGTCACGCCGGTTTCCTCTTTCAACTCGCGATAAGCCGCCTCGACAATGTCCTCGCCTTCGTCGACGCCTCCTTGCGGCATTTGCCACCGCCACTCGTTGGTCCGGTTTTTGTCTGCTGCGACGCTCGACGACAGGACCGCGCGATGGCCGAAAAACACTCGCCCGTCGTGGTTGAATAGGGCAACGCCCACATTGGGCCTGTATTTATTTAGAAATGCACGGTCGTCCATGGATCGCCTTTAGAGATCGCGTCTTGTCAACGCCCCGCCTTAACGGGATGCACGGCGGTGAGGCAAGGCTGATGAGGCCGGCGCCAGCAGAACTTCCTTTTTTTCAAGCGCCTCAGCCCATGCGGCGATTTCGTCGATCGTTGCGGGAAATGCATACGCCTTGGCGAGGATTGCGCCGTCGCGCTTTGCCAGCGTTTCGAGATTGGCAAGCTCCCTCTTTATGCGCAGGCGCGCTGAATCGTCCGGCGCCGGCGGCAAGATGCGGGTGACGGAAGCGACTGCAGCGCCGGTGCGTTTAGAAAGCGCGCTTGCCCGGCCCGTATCGTCCACATATCCGACGCCGGCTTCGGTAAGCCGTGAAAGGATCGGCGCCATCGCCGTATCGTCGGCGGCGAACTTGCCGCCAAGATAGTTGGTCGCGGCGAAATATCCGCCAAAGCGTGACATCAACCAATCAAGTCGCTGCAAGTTTTCTGACGCCGAGCGTGAGGTCAATAGTCCCGCCGCGCCGAGCGCTGAAGGATCGCCGCTATAGGTTTCCATGGGCAATTCGATCAGCACTTCGTGCCCACTCTTGCGCGCTTTTTCTGTCCAGAAGTCGAGATCCTTGGCGTAGGGCGCAAAGGCGAGAGACACTTCCGGCGGCAAATCGTCTATCGCCCGTTCGGTTAGCGCCTTGTTGAGACCAAGGCCGCCGACAATAAGCGATACTGTTGGCGCGCCGTCGCCGCCGTCAAAACCATTGCGGTAGTAGTGCATCGCGACCCGGCCGTCGCCCGCCGGCTTTGGTATCTTGCCAAATGGCGTATCGCGCAAAAGATCCGGGTCCGGATTAGGTACGGGCCGAAAGCGCGGCGCGGCGGTCAACGATGCGGCGCTTGGCGTCGTTGCCGGTCGATTGCCGCCCGCGATGGTGATGACAATATCATTGGGATTGAGCGGTTCGCCGAGATCGGGGTCGCCGGGAAACTCATCCGGGTAAGCGAGAATGTCGGCAATGTCCTCGCTTTCATCGGGGCCGCCGACGGTAAGCGTCGGCGGTTCTTTAAATCCCGGTGCGGCAAGGCGCAGTCCGCCGGTTGTCTCATCGGTCTCAGGTTGCGGCTCGACGGGCCGCGCCATCAATTCAATCCCGTCCACGGGCAGCGAGATTCGCGCATCGCCGGCGCCGATCAGGCTCGGCGCCAGAACCGCGCCCGTAATGGCCGCCGCCGCGAACAGCGCGCTGCTCCAGGCAATTGTCAGCCTGGATAAAACTGGGCGTCTGAATTTGCGTCGCAGCATAGTGGTCATCGAAACTCTTCGCCTGCGTCGTACTTTAGGACCATGGCGATTTGTTGCTCGGGGCCCCAAGTTTTCAGCCAATAGGGTTAACCAAATGAAAATGGGCCCCGCTTATCGCAGGGCCCATTTCAAACGTTTCGCCGCCGTTTCGTTTTTCGGAAGCGCCTATTGCGCGCGTGCAGTGCCTGCGTCTGCAAGAAACTGCCGGTACGCGGTCCGGTCAGCAAGGATTTCGAGCGCCCGTTCGAGTTGGCAATCATTGAATGTCTCGCCGTCCTCTTCATAGCCGCATTGGATCGGCTCCGGGCCATCACTCTCTGCGTTCTCATCCGCATCTTCAGCCGTTTCCTCCGCCGCCTCCGTCGCGGCGACGTCGAGCGCGTTCGGAAGGTCGGCTTCGGTTGGGCGCGCCGACGGGGTTTCGGCGTCCTGACCGGGATAGATGACCGGCATGTCGATGTCCGGCAAAATGCCCTGGGCCTGAATGGATCGTCCCGACGGCGTATAATAGCGCGAGGTTGTCAGGCGCAGAGCGCCCTGCAATCCGTTCTGCAAGGGAATGACCGTTTGCACCGACCCTTTGCCGAAAGATTGCGTGCCGAGCAGAAGCGCCCGGTTGCGATCCTGCAATGCGCCCGCGACAATTTCCGACGCCGAAGCGGATCCGCCATTGATCAGGACAATGATCGGCTTGCCGTTCAATTTGTCGCCCGGCGTTCCCATTTCGCGCAGCGTGTCGCGAGGGCGTCGGCCGCGAGTTGAAACGATCTCGCCGCCTTCAAGGAACATATCCGATACCGAGACCGCCTGATCGAGAAGGCCGCCCGGGTTTGTGCGCAAATCAAGAACAAGGCCCTTCATGCCGCCCGGAATTTCCTTGTTCAGCTCTCGGATCGCTTTCTTGAGGCCGTCGTCGGTTTGTTCGGAAAAAGATCGAATGCGAACGTAGCCAAAATCGCCTTCGCGCCGATGGGCCACTGATTCTACGGTGACGATATCGCGCACCAGCGTTAGCGAAAACGGTTCCTGTTCTCGGTCGCGCACGACCATGATCGTGACTTTGGTGCCTTTCTCGCCTTTGAGGTGAGAAATTGCTTCGTCGATTGACATGCCAAGCACCTCTTTGCCGTCAATCTCGACGATCAGGTCATTGGTCTTCATGCCGGCGCGGTCGGCCGGTGTGTCGTCAATGGGGGCGACAATCTTGACGAGGCCTTTGTCAGGGCCGTCATCGTCCATCACGATCTGGATGCCGAGACCGGCGAAGGTGCCGCGGGTTTGTTCCTGCATCGTCTGGAAATCTTCCGCAGTCAGATAATTTGAATGCGGGTCGAGCGTAGACAACATGCCGTCGATGGCGCCCTTGATGAGATCGGAATCTTCCGGCGATTCAACATAGTTTTCGTGCACTTGCTCGAAGACTTCGCCGAAGAGGTCGAGTTGCCGGAAGGTGTCGGCGGAAATCGACGCGCGCGCGAAGACGGCGCTTGAAAGGGCGCCAAAAACCAATGCGCCGCCGCAAGCGGCCGCGACGAGAGCGCCGGCGGAATATCCATGCCGCGGCTGGCCGCGGCGAGGTTTCAGGGACGAAAGTTTCGATTTTCTCATTCGATACACCTTGTTATCCGGACCTGCGCCACCGTCTACAGGGCGAGCCCGCTCCTATCTTTCCCGGAGAGCCAGAACGCGGGGTTAACAGGCTCGCCGTTTTTTCGGATCTCGAGATCCAGTTCTCCGTCCCCTTCAGCCATTTGAGCCAACGGTTCGCCGGCGGAAATCCGTTGGTTTTCCTCCACCAGGATGTCGCCGACGCCCAGCAACAGTATATGGTAGCCGCCGCCGACGTCCAGAATCACAAGATTGCCAACAGGCTGCCAATCCCGGGCCACCACGACCTTGCCCTCAAACGGCGCCGTAACGATGGCGTTACTGCGCGCAGCAAAACGCATGCCTTCAAAATAGCCGCCTTCGGGCCGAGGCTTGCCGTAACTTCCTATTAACCTTCCGGCCACCGGCGCGCGCAAGATGCCCCGGGCCTCGTTGAAAGAGCGCAGACCCTGAAAGGGAATTGGCGCGGCCTCCTTGATGGTGGGCGGGGCGGGCGCGGCGATTAACGGTTCGGCTTCGCGCGGCCGGGGCGGCTTGATCCGCGGCGTCACCGTGTGGGCGAGTCGTTCCAGCCGCCGCAGGACGTCCCGGAGCGACGTCGCCTTGACGGCCAGGCGCGCTGTTTCCCGTTGCGCGGCGCGGGCAAGGCTTGCGGCGACGTCTCGCTCTTTTTCCTTTTCCGCCATGAGTTCCGCCAAAACGTCCCGCCGGGCTGAAAGTTCCCTGTTGGTGGCGGCGAACGCTGTCCGTTCGCTGTCGAGACGCTCGGTGAGGGTGTTGAGGCGGCCGATCGCCGCGCGCAGGCGTGCAGCCCGCGCCTCGACTTCCGGCGCCGCGTCCGAGAGCAGCATGGCGGCGCGGGCGGCTTTATTGGCGTCGTCCGGCGAAACCAGCAGCGCCGGCGGACGCGATAGTTCCAGCGATTGAAGCGCGGCGAGCACGTCGCTCAGATTTCGGCTTTCGACGTTGAGGGCGTTTTGCGCAGCGGATTTCTCCACCTCAAGCTCGGCGATCGAGTCTTCGAGCTCGGTGATGCGGCGCTCGGATTCCTGGATCGAATTGGCTGTTTCGATCATGCGGTGACGCAAGGCGGCGACTTCCTTTTCTCGCGCCTCAGCCTCCCGCCTCAAGCGTTTTTCGTCCTCTGCCCGATCTTTTAGAGCGCGCTCAACTTCGGCGAGATCATCCGCGTTCTCTTGCGACGCCGCCGGCGCGACGGCGCCGGTTGCAAAAAGGCCTAGAACAGTAAGGACAAGCGTACGGGTCACGAGCGATGGTAAGGGTGGCCGGCCAGAATTGTCATGGCCCGGTATAGTTGCTCCGCCAGCATCGTTCTGACAAGCATGTGTGGCCATGTAGCGGCCCCGAATGCGATGGTTTGACGCGCAGACGCGGTGATTTTTTTGTCATGCCCGTCAGCGCCGCCGATAAGGAAGGTCGCCGTCTTCGTCCCGGTGTCGCGCAAATCGGCGAGCATCGCGGCAAACGCCTCGCTTGAGAGGTTTTTCCCCCGCTCGTCAAGAACGATGGCCGCGCCGCCCTCGGCTGCAGCGCTCAACCAGTCGCCTTCTTTCGCCGTCCGGGCGGGGCCGGCGAGCCCTCGCGGCGCCTCATATTCAGAGAGTTCGGGACCGGCAAAACCCAGGCGTCGCCCAAGATCGCGGGCGCGCTTTAGATAATCTTCCGTAAGGGCGGCTTCATCGCCGCTCATTTTCCCGATCGCCGCCACCGAAATGCGCATCGGTTCCGTTCAGGCCCTCAAGCGTCCGCTTTGACCGGCGCATGGGCAGCTTCAGACCAGACCCGTTCAAGATTGTAGAAAGAGCGCACTTCCGGACGGAAGATATGGACGATGACATCGCCAGCGTCGATCAGCACCCAGTCTGCGGCGTTTGCCCCTTCGATTTGTGCGCGGGCGAGACCAGAATCTTTCAGACGACGGACGATTTTGTCGGCCATGGCGCTTACATGCCGCTGCGAGCGACCGGACGCGATCACCATGTGATCGGCGATGTCCGACTTTCCGGCAAGCGGTATCGAGACCACGTCCTCGGCCTTGTCGTCTTCAAGTTCTGAGAGAATGATCGCAAGCAATTCCCGGCTGTACGCCTCGGGACTTAAACCGGCCAGCCGATCCGCATCAGCGCCCCCGGCCAGTTTTTGCGCAACCGTGTCGCCGTTGTTGGCGACCAACTTAACAGCGGCCTTGTCGGCGGCCGCCGGTACGCCGTTCATGGAACTCAGCTTCGTCCTCCATAAGCATCGCGGGGAAACCCGCCCGCCATGAAAATATAGGCCTGTTCAGGGCCTCCTCCAAGCGGGCGGCAAAAATTAATTGTTGCTTAAAAGGCACGCCGCAAACCACTGGCGCTCATCGTTCCAGACCGTCTCGAGCCGCCAGGGCGTCTCTGCGAACAACGCCTTTAGACGGTTAATGGAATATTTATAGGAGTTCTCTGTATGCAGGGTCTCGCCGGCTTGAAAGGCGAAACTCTCGCCGTCAAGGGTGATCTCTGTGCGCCTTTTCGCGCGCAGATGCATTTCAATCCGGCACTTTGTTTCATTGTAGAACGCATGGTGCTCGAAGTCGTCGAGACGGATTTCCGCCCCCAGTTCGCGTTGCATGCGGGTGAGAAGGTTTAGATTGAATCTGGCCGTGACGCCCGCCGCATCATCATAAGCGGCGTTCAAAACGCCCGTTTCTTTTTCAAGGTCGACCCCTAACAGGAATTGAGCGCCCGGACCCAATGTTTCGCCGGCCCGGCGCAAGAACCGCGCTGCATATTCCGGCGCCATATTGCCGATCGTCGATCCCGGGAAATAGCCGAGCCAGCGCGCCGGCTCGGGCAGGATATCAGGCGGGATATGCACATGGCCGTGAAAATCCGCGCAAATGGCGGCCACTGGCAAATGACATTGCTGCGCGATTTGCGATGCTGCGTCGATCAAGAAGTCCTTTGAAATGTCCATCGCTACATAGGCGGCGGGACGATCAAGACCGTTCAGAAGCCACTCGATCTTTTCACTGGCGCCGGAGCCGTATTCGAAAACGGCGGCGTTGGCGCCGGGTGTTGCGGTGATCTCCGCCGCGTTGTCGAGCAGGATCTTCTTTTCGGTCAGCGTCGGATAGTATTCCGGGACTTCCGTGATCTGCCTGAAAATTTCAGAGCCGCGCTCGTCATAGAAATATTTCGGGCTGATGTATTTCTGGTCCCGCGACAGACCTTCAACAACATCGGTGCGAAAATCTCCTAGAGCAGGATGCAGATCGAGAAAAAAGGCGAGCGGCCCCATCGGCGCGATCAGGTCGGGGCGGGCGTTTTCATCTGAGATGTCGACTTCTCCAATAGTTTATGGTTGCTCGTTTCTAAGCGCAGTCGATGACAGAGGGTTGTCAGCGTCGGCGAAAAATATCCACGCCGGCGGCTCGTGCGCGAGAAGATCGCCCTCCTCGGCTTCGACGCGAAAAGGCGCGAGGTTTTCCGCGGCCTCGCTTGCGAGCGCCGCGTCGCCATAACCGGGTCGATTGAAGACCGCTATCGGCGCCAGTTCAGCGATGCGCCGCCAGTCCTTCCAACGATGAAACCCCGCGAGGCTGTCAGCTCCCATCAGCCAGATAAAATCAGCGCCGGGATTGGCGTTGATGACCTGATCAAGCGTATCGACCGTATACTGAAGGTTCCGCCGACGTTCAAAATCACTGACGACAATGTCCGGATGGTCGGCAACGGCGCGCGCGCGATGCATGCGTTCATCATAGGCGGCGTAGATGTCTGGATCTTTAAGCGGATTGCCTGGCGACACCAGCCACCAGACGGCGTCCAGACGCAGCCGTTCAAGAGCCATCAAGGATATCTCGCGATGGCCTGCGTGTGCCGGATTGAACGATCCGCCAAGCAAGCCGATGCGGCGTTTATTTGTGTCTTCAGTGAGGGCCAAAGGTTTCTTTGTTGTCGCTCGCGCCTAAACATAAGGGCTGGCGCGCGGGAATCTACCTTATGGCGACCATGCTTCCTGATTTTCCGCTGGCGCGTCCGCTCCGGTCCCGTCGGCGAGCGCTGCAAGTTTGTAAAGCAGCGTTTTTACGCCCTCACCGGTTGCGCCGGAAATCCGCATTATCGGGCCGCCTGCCGCCTTTTCAAGCGCCCGGGCTTTTTCATTCGCCGCCTCGGCGTCAAGCGCATCGATTTTGTTGAGCGCGACAATTTCGGCCTTGTCAGCGAGGTCAGCGCCATATGCGTCGAGTTCGCCGCGCACAGTTTTATATGCGGCGACGACGTCGTCTTCGGTTCCGTCGACAAGGTGGAGGAGGGCCGCGCAGCGCTCCACATGACCGAGAAAACGGTCTCCGATCCCGGCGCCTTCATGAGCGCCCTCGATGAGACCTGGAATATCAGCAAGCACGAAACTCTGTCCTTCGCCGACGCGGACCACGCCGAGGCCGGGATAAAGGGTCGTAAACGGATAATCGGCGATTTTGGGTTTCGCCGCGGTCACCGCCGCCAGAAATGTTGACTTGCCTGCGTTCGGCAGACCGACAAGACCAATATCGGCAATCAGTTTGAGACGCAGCCACAGCGTTCTTTTTTCGCTCGGCTGACCGGGATTGGCGTTTCGTGGGGCCTGGTTGGTGGACGACTTAAAGCGCGCATTACCGAAGCCGCCATTGCCGCCCTTGGCGAGCAGCACGCGGTCACCGGGCTCGTCGAGATCGGCGATCAAGGTCTCTTCATCTTCTTCGAAGATCTGCGTTCCCGTCGGCGCCTTGACGACTAGGTCGGCGCCGTCCGCGCCGGTGCGGTTGGACCCTTCGCCCGGCCGGCCGTTCTTGGCGCGGTAATGCTGTTGATAGCGGAAGTCGATCAGGGTGTTGAGATTGTCCACGGCCTCAATCCAGACATGACCGCCGCGGCCGCCATCGCCGCCATTGGGGCCGCCATATTCGATGAACTTTTCCCGCCTGAACGACACGCAGCCTCTGCCGCCGGCGCCCGACTCCACATAGATTTTTGCCCGATCAAGGAATTTCATGAGGCCGGTTATAGCGTGCGGGGCCGGCGGCGCCATGCGTCTGGTGCAAACAATTGATGCGCCGGCGCGCCATGGCGCCTATGGTGCGCCGATAGCCACGAAGCCGGAGTATCGAATGCCGCAGATCGACGTCCTGTTTGAACCGTTCGCCTTGAACGGAATGACCATCCCGAACCGCATTTTGATGGCGCCGATGACGCGGAGTTTTTCGCCGGAAAATATTCCGGGGGAGGATGTCGCCGCCTATTACCGTCGCCGCGCCGAAGGCGGGGTGGGCCTCATTCTGACCGAAGGCGTTTCCCCCAATGATACGACCGCCACCGGAACGCCGAATGTTCCCAACATTTATACGGATGAGGCGAAAGCCGGCTGGGAAAAAGTCGTTCAAGGGGTTCACGGCGCCGGCGGCCTGATCGGCGTTCAGCTCTGGCATGAAGGGCCGTATCGAAACCCAACGAAGACGGCGCATCCCGACATTCCCTCGTGGTCGGCGTCCGGGGTTAAGGTTCCCGGCAAGGTTCTGTGGGAGCCCATGAGCGAGGCCGAAATCGAACAGGCGATTACGGAGTTCGTCGATGCGGCCGTCGCCGCCAAAGAAATCGGTTTTGATTGCGTCGAGTTTCACGGCGCCCATTCTTATTTGCTCGATAGCTTTTTCTGGAGCGAGACTAATCTGCGTGACGACCAATGGGGCGGCGACTGGGAAGGGCGTACACGGATTGCTTGTGAGATTATTCGGCGTACGCGGGAGCGTGTCGGCGACGAATACCCGCTGATCATCCGCATCTCTCAATGGAAGCAACAGGATTTTGGTGCGCGCGCGGCGCGGACGCCGGAAGAGTTTGCGACCTGGCTGGGCTTCCTCAAGGACGCTGGCGTTGACGCCTTTCATTGCTCGCAGCGGCGTTTCTGGGAGCCAGCGTTTGATGGATCGGACCTAAACGTCGCCGGCTGGGCGAAAAAGCTCACGGGCCTGCCGGCGATTTCCGTCGGTTCGGTGGGGCTATCCGGCGAATTCACCGCCGCTTATGCAGGCGAAGCGTCGACGCCCGCCTCCCTCGATCATCTGATCGACATGATGGCGCGTAATGAGTTCGATCTCATCGCTGTCGGACGGGCGCTGCTGCAAGATCCCGACTGGGTGAAAAAAGTCCGGGACGGGCGCAATGACGAACTGATGACGTTTACCAAGGAAGCGCTTGGGACACTCTATTAGGAAAGGCGGGTGCGCCAATGATTACCGTTCATCATCTCAACAATTCCCGTTCGCAGCGCGTGTTATGGCTGCTGGAGGAGCTTGAACTCCCCTATCAGATAGAACGCTATGAACGCGACAAGACGACCAACCTGGCGCCGCCTGAGCTCAGACGTGTTCATCCGCTCGGCAAGTCTCCGGTCATCGATGACAATGGCGCCGTCATCGCCGAAACTGGCGCTATCGTCGAGCACATTATCGATGCCCATGGCGGCGGACGGCTGAAGCCTGATCCGGATACGGATGAATTTCACCGCTATAAATACTGGCTGCATGCGGCGGAGGGTTCTTACATGCCGCCGCTTGTGCTGGCGTTATTGTTAAACCGCATGGAGACGGCGCCGATGCCGTTTTTTGTTAAGCCGCTTGCGCGCCGGCTCGTGAAAGGGGTTCGCGACGGCTATCTCGACCACACGGTGAAGGCGCTTTTCGAATATGTGGATGCAGAGCTTTCAGCGCGTCCGTGGCTCACCGGAGATAATTTCTCGGCCGCCGACATCATTATGAGTTTTCCCCTGGAGGCGGCTATGACCCGCATTGAGGCGGCGAAATCTTCAAAGGCGATCGGCGGCTTCCTGAAACGCATCCACGATCGCCCCGCATATGCGCGCGCCCTCGAAAAAGGCGGACCATACGCCTACGCTTGATGGTGATTTGACCCTGAGCGGCGCTCACGGGAATGTCAGCCCGGCGCCGCGCTCGCGCCCAAGGGGCGCCATGGTTTCGTCACCGCCGGAACCTAGCTAGGAACATGGCGCCGCGCCATGGAAGGCGCGGCCGGCGCTCGCGCCGCAAAGGGAAAAAGACATGATTTCGATTGCGACATTCGCCGCCATATCCGCAGTCTGCGTCGAAGCGGCGACATTTGGCTCACCGGCCGTCGTCGCTGCGGTTCAGGCGCCGGCAGCTGCAGAAGAGGCGCAGGAAACAGACGCCGCGGCAGCGAGCCCCGGCGAAGATCTCATCACGCCGCCCGTTGAGGACGTCGCCGCCGCGCCTGTCAGCAACACAGACGACAATCTCATTTTGGATGAAGAACAATTCGCCGGCCCGCTGGCGTTTGAGGGCGAAAGCGATGACGCTATCGTCGAGCGCCTGGTCGCCTATCTTGAAGGCGTTGATACGCTGAAAGGCGATTTCACCCAGATTGCGCCCTCAGGCGCCGTATCGACCGGTCGGTTTTTTCTGCGCCGGCCAGGCTTGTTGCGGTTTGAGTATGACCCGCCGACACCGCTACTGATCGTCGCCAATAGCGGCCTGGTTTATGTCCGGGACGATGAGCTTGAAACGACTGATTCCTATCCCGTCGGGCGTACGCCGCTCAAATTTCTCCTCGCCAAAAAACTTGATCTCGACAGTGCTGAGGTCATCGCCGTTGACCGCGGCGTCGACACCGTTGCGGTCACTCTCGCCTCGAAAGACGAAGAGACCGAAGGCGAACTGTCGATTATCGTCTCAGCGCCGGAAATGAGCCTTGAGCGGTGGATCGTTCGGGATCTGCAAAACGGTATTACCGTGGTGACCCTCGCAAACGTTGCGGCCGGGGAGCGTCTTGCCAATCGCCTGTTCCGGGCGCCCGACGCTGGCGGCCAGTTCCTTAAAAATTAGCAACAGCGCGCCGAATCAGGCCTCTGGCGCGTGTTACGGGGTCACAATCAAGCAAAATCTTTGCAAACCCTATTGAAAAACTCCTGAGTGATGCGTTAATGTAACACAACGCGATAGGCGATCATGTGGGCCGGCGTTGCCCCCCCGCTTGCAGGCCCATCAGTCTGTCGCGTCGCCGGAATATCCCCTCCCGGCGTAGGCGCAACAGCGCAGCTTGGCGTCCGATCTGAAAGGATCGGACGCCTTTTTTCTTGTCCTTCGGCGCCTAGGTATGGCCAAAGCTATTCGCCACGGAACAAAGGTAGGACCGTTAATGGATGATGCTGATCTCGACGCGCTAGAGCGGGAATTGCCCGCCCTTCAGGCGCTCACCCGGTTCGCCCGCAGCCTGGAGCGCATTCCCTGGTTCGCCAACCTGGGTGAGCCACTCTCGCCTGGAGCGCGCGCGGCGGCGACGGCCTATGCTGAAGGATTAGGGTTTCCGCATGCGGATATCGCCATTCTGGTGGACTGGGAGGACGCCGCGGCGGCGGCGGAAAGTCTCGACTGGCAAAGCGACTGGTGGGAGGCCGAGGAGCTCTTGCGGTCTGACCTGACGGCGCGCGCGCTGGAGACGCTGTCAGAGGAAGCACTCCAGATCGGCATGACGCTCATTGCCGGCAAGGTCACGGACCACGCGCGGGAAGGGATGGAGCAGGCGGCAGTGATCTTTGACGCCGATGACGAAGCCTCGCGGACCCTCGCTGTCGGCGCTGCTGTGCAGGCGGCGCACGGCGCGGCGCTGGTATTGCTCGCCAGTCAGGACCCTGCGTTCGAAAATGAAACTCACCCATTCGCCGCCAAGTTCCAGCTGTTTGAATTCGGCCGCTGGCCCGTGGCGATCACCGGATCGTCGTTCAATCTCTTTTAAGCGGCGTAGAAATCGGAAACCGCGGCGATCAGCAGATAGACGGCGATAATGGTGAGCGCCAGTTTGAAGCCTCGCTGAAAAACCGCTTCGGGCATGCGCCTCAGATAGTGGGTGCCGAGATAGGTGCCTGCAAATCCGAAAACGAGGATGGCGACGATCAACCAGACCCAGTCGGCGTAAGCGAAGCCGAGAACGCCGAAGACGAGGATTTTGAGCCCATGTTGGGCGACGAGGCAGGCGGCGTGGGTGGCGACAATATTGAGCCGCCCGAGCTTTGTCGCCGATAGCATGGTTGCCGCGATGGGGCCCGTCGCCCCAAAAAACATGGTCAGGAACGATCCGACTGCGCCGGTTGAAAAGAAACTGACCGGCCCCGGTGAAAACCCGGCGGGGCGCGGCCCCCAGACCGTGTAGAGAATAAACAGACCGACGCCGCCCCGCAGCGCCCAGACCGGCAATTCCATCGCCACGCGTCCGCCAAGAACCGCGCCGATGACGCCGCCGGCGGAAAACCACAACACGATCGGCCAGATGGTGTCTTTAAGGTGCAGGAAAAAACGTCCAGCATTTGAACCGAGCTGAGCGACGCCGTGAACAGGAATGACGGCGGGCGCGGGGAATACAGCGCTCATCACCGCAAGCAGCGCAAGGCCGCCCCCTAGACCGAACGCTGCGGTCAAAGCCGCCGCCAGGAAGGCGGCGAGGACCGCAAGTATGGCCGCCCAGACCGGAACGGCTTCGGGTAGGAATTGCGCAATTTCCATAATGAGCGGGTAGGGCTCGTCGCAGAGATAGGCAATATGACCGGACGGCGCGTTCGCCGCGGGCGCGATATTCTTGCGCTTGACCACACAGCCGCGCGGCCCTAACTCGCAAGCCCCGTCCGCTGTTTGGGCATTACGCGCGCATTCATGAAAATATCGACCTGGAACATCAATTCCGTCCGTCTGCGCATCGATCTGGTGACGCGTTTTCTGGCGGAGGAAAAGCCCGACGTCTTATGTCTTCAGGAAATCAAATGCCTGGAAGACAACTTTCCCTTCAAAGCGCTTGAAAAAGCCGGGTATGGCCATCACGCGGTGTCCGGTCAGGCCGGTTATCACGGCGTCGCCATTGTTTCCAAACTGCCCCTAAAGAAAATTGAGAAACGGGAGTTTTGCGGCAAGGGGGACAGCCGACATGTCGCAGCGAGTTTGCCCGGCGGCGTCAGGCTTCACAATTTTTACGTGCCGGCCGGCGGCGACGAACCCGACCCGAAAAAGAACGACAAGTTCGCACATAAACTCGCCTTCATGGACGAAATGACCTCCTGGTTTTCAGAACTCGGATCGCGCGCGAAAGCAATTGTGGTCGGTGATCTCAATGTGGCGCCGCGCGAGCACGACGTGTGGTCGCACAAGCAGCTTCTCAAAGTCGTTTCCCATACGCCGGTGGAAGTGGAAAAGCTCGGCCGCGTGATCGATTCGCACGGCTTTGTTGATGTGGCCCGCGAAGTCGTTCCGGAACCGGAAAAACTATACACATGGTGGTCTTATCGGGCGCGCGACTGGAAAGCGTCCAATCGCGGTCGCCGTCTTGACCACATCTGGGTGAGCCCGTCGCTGAAAAAGGCGGCGCTCGCCGGGGGACGAGAAAGCTTCAACATTCACGAAGATGCGCGCGGTTGGGAGCGTCCTTCCGACCACGCCCCGGTGACGCTGAAACTCGCATTATAGGAGGCAGGAATGGTCCGTCTTGCCAAAACCTTGTTGATTGCTCTGGTCGCGCTTTGGGGGGTCATCGGCGCAGCGGGGAACTTTTCCCATCTTAATACCGCCTATGACGCCGTGCGTAGCGTCACCTTGATGCCAACGTTCCCGGCGGAGGCGGCGCCGCCATGGCGAACGGAAAATGCGGTCGTCGTCTGGTTGGGCGTCGCGCTGATTGTGTCCGGAAAACTAGCGGCGGCCATACTCTGCGGTATCGGAACCTATTCGATGTTCAAAAACCGGAAAGCCGACAGCGCAGCCTTTCAGCATGCCAAACGCTACGGGCTGGTCGGATGTGCGCTTGCGGTGGCGATGCTATTTGGCGGCTTCTCGATCATTGGCGAAACGCTCTACGCGATGTTTCGTCATCCTGAACACCTAAAGGCCGCCGAAGGGGCATTTCGGTATGGCGGAATGATCGCGTTGATTATGATCTTTGTCGGCCAATCGGATCGCGACGGTTAACCCGATGCGACCACATGGCGTGACAGGACGCCGATTAAGGCGTCGATATCGTCTTCGTCATTATAAAGATGGATTGAAATCCTGACAGCGCCCTTGCGGGTGTCGTGTGTAACGCCAGCTTCTTTGAGGTCCCTTGCCGCCGCATCATAGTCGCGCACGGCTATGAGCGCGGCCGAACCGCGCGCGCCCTTGCGCGTCGTTGATAGAATCGACTCCGTTGGAAGGCCCGCGAACAATCGGTCGAGAAGTTCCTGATTGTAGGCGTATATTTCATTGACGCCGCGGGCTGAGAGAATTTCATGGGCAGAGCATGCGCCGGCCAGCGGCGCCACAGAGGGCGTGCCGCCGGTAAAGCGCGCCGCGCCGTCGGCGTATTCAAAATGGTGGATGTCGAATTCAAACGGGTCTGCGTGGGAGAACCAGCCGACATCCATAGGCGCAGCGCGTCCTGCCGCATCGTTGTTCGCCCAGAGCCAGGCAGCGCCGGTGCCGCCGCAGAGATATTTAAGCGACGTGCCGACAGCGAAATCCGCACCCCACGCATCAAGACGCACCGGAACCGTTCCCGCTGCCTGGGCGGCGTCGATCAGCGAAAAGACGCCCCGTTCGCGCGCCCGTCGGCAGATTTCGGCACACGGCGCCAGGACCGAAGTGTTCGAATAGACCTGTGTCGCGACGACCAGCTGAACGTCATCATGAAACGCCGGCGCCCAGGCGTCGGGGTCCGCGAGCCGTTCGCCCCCGGGCAGGAACACGAGCTCATATCCCATGCGTCGCCCTTGCGCGAGGGCGAAGCCGACCGTCGGAAAATCGTCTTCGGTGAGAACGATTTTGGTGCGCCGCGCCCGTTCAGGGAGCGAAAAAAGAACGCGCGCAACGCCCGCCGACACGTTCGGCATGGGGCAAATGTCGTTGGCGCGGGCGCCGACCAGGCCCGCAAGGCCGGCCTTGAACCGGTCGATGGTTTCAAACCAGGGCGTCCAAACCTCAAACCCGTCCGTACGCCAAGGATCGGCAAACCCCGCGCTGACGGAGGCGGCCCAGTTCTTCGGCTGCGCGCCGACTGAGTGTGACAGAAAATAGTGCTGTCCCGGCAGATGAAAGAGGTCTCGATCCATCTTTATCCCGCAAGGCGTCTTAGCTCGTCGCGACTGGCTGATCCCGGCACAATCACAACGGGGATCGGCCGAGTAGCGAGATAACCAGGATCCTTGGCGACTGCGGAAACGAGCGGTCCTGGTCCGCTTGCCTCTTTCGAGGCGCCAAGAAAGATAAAGGCAATATCAGAATCCTCGCTGATCAACTGACGGATTTCATCGGCCGTATCGCCCTCGCGCATAACGGTTTCGGGATCCTCGCCCGATTGTGCTTTTACTTCCGCGGCGAATTCATGGAGCAGCGCCTCGGCCTCTTCCTCGGTTTCCGCGCGCATGGTCTCCGCAACGCTCGCCCAATGGCCGAACTCCGGCGGCTCCATCACATGTAGAAGCGTGACGAGAGCGTTTGAATTGCGCGCACGCCGGCCTGCGAAAAAGGCGGCGCGGCGGGCTTCGTCGCAATCTGAGGCGACGACGAGGAATTTGATGCGCGGCGGTGCTGCGTCGGCGGGAGCGTCGGTCATGGCGGGCCGGACAATGCCCTGAAAGGCGCCCCTCCGTCCACTTTCGATCTTGCCCTCCTTTCCCGTCGCCTTGACGGACGCAAGCGCCCCCCGCTAGGCCAAATGCGGGCAAAAAGGGTGCGCATGCGCGGATATTTCGGCATCGGGGCGGAGCGGATTTCAAAACCGATGAATCTCGGCGCTGTCCTGCGTACGGGACACGCCTTCGGGGCGAGTTTTTTGTTTTCCATCGGCGCCCATCACCGCACGCGTGACGTTCTTGGTTCCGATACGGCCAAGAGCGCCGCCGAGGTTCCCTACTATGAATGGCCCGACCTTGCGGCCATGCGCCTGCCCAAGGGATGCGCGCTTGTGGGCGTGGAACTCACCGACGAGGCCGCTGCTCTGCCGAGTTTTCGTCACCCGCTGAACGCCGCTTATATTCTCGGGCCTGAAAAGGGCGACCTCTCCGGCGAGGCGCGGGGGCTCTGCGATTACATGGTTCAAATACCGACCAAGTTTTGCGTCAATCTTTCCGTCGCTGCAGCGATCATCATGTATGACCGGGTGCTTTCGTTTGGCGGGTTTGCGCCCCGCCCGGTCGCCGCCGGCGGTCCGCCGCCGGTGGAAACATGGCGCGAAGTGAAACAATCACAATAAAAAAACGCCGCCGTTTCTGGCGGCGTTTTGTTTTGTTTTCGTGAGCCTAGCCCGACTAACGGCGCTTGGTGCGGCGCTTTGCTTTTTTCTTCGTTGTTTTGCGCTTGGCCGTCGTTTTCCGTTTGGTCGCTTTGCGTTTGGTTGGAGCCGCTGCAGAGGCGTCCATCTTATCCAGGGCGTCCGCATAGGCAGTGAGCGCTTTCATGAACGCAGCCTGTTGCGTTTTTGGCAGCGCGGCGAGCACCGCTTTGTCGGACTTGTTCACCTTCGATTCGGCGGATTTCAGGATGCGGCGGCCCGAAGCGGTGATGCTGACGGCGTTGGCGCGGGCGTCTTCTTTCGTTCGTTTGCGCGACAGCAGACCCTTTTTCATCATGCGGGCGATCATGTCGGCGAGGGTCGAACGGTCGATGCCGGTGTGCCGTACGAGATCGGTCTGGCTGAGCCCCGCATTTTGCGCGACCACATGCAGCACCTCAAACTGGCGCGGCGTCGGCCCGCTCGATCCGACGTCTTTCGAATACAGATCGTGCGAATATTGCTGGGCGCGCCGCAGCAGGTGGCCGGGCGACTTTTTCAGCGAGTAAGCCATGTATAGTTTTCTCCGTGTGGGGCTTTTCCGTGTGGGGCTTTGAGGTCGTCAAGAAACCAGAACGCCGTGTACATATTATCCGCGGGCCATGCAACTCTGAAGGCTGAAAAATTGTAATGGCGCCGTCGTCTGTAATGTATTTGACGCGGGTTATATTTGCGCCGCCGCCAACAATATTGTCAACTAAATGCTGCGTCATCGAGAAAAAATGATGCTGAATCACGATTCTATGAGATTAGACCTTGAGCGGACGATATTGTGTCGTCGCGAGGCGAGACGAAAAACTGTTGCGTTTCGTCGGTAACGCCCCCTGTGGATAATTCTTATCCCTCGCTGTCCGGCGCCTCGCGCATATGCTTGGCGATCAGCGGCGCCTGGGTTGCCGTAAACACCAGACTTAAGATCGTGAATCCGAAGGCTTTGAGCTTTACCCAGTCCCCTTCTCCAGCGCAGCGCACGGTTTCGACGCCGCATTCACCGAGAAGCCACGCCCAGGCGCCGGCGCCGGCAACCGCCGCGGGCTCCGGCGGGCAATCGCGCGTCAACCAACGCCAGGCGATCTCATTAATGAACGCGAGGGACATGAAAAAAACCGCATACCGGGTCGTCAAAATGCGCCAGGCGTCGTCAGGCAGATGCAACGCGCCGTCAAATACGATTTTCAGAAAATTGCGTTGCGTCATCAGACCAGCGAACAAGGTTCCGCCAAACAAGAGATAGACGATGGTCGGCTTCATGTAGAAAAAAGTCTTGTTTTGAAGCACCAGGGTCAGCGTGCCGAGAACGCCGATAATCACCCCGCTGACGAGCAGCATGGGAGCAACGCGTCGCTCCTTCCATACGCTGTAGACGAATGCGATCGCAAAAGCCGGCATAAATGCAGCAACAGCGAGGTACATTTCCGCCCCTTCGCGCAGACACCATTCGGCCCCGACGACATTGCCGGCGAGACCGACAAGACGGCGGCCAAAGAAGTAGGCCGCCATGAAAATCAGCAGAGGCGCGAAATCGACGGCGAACTTGGCGCCGCCGGAGAGTCGTCGTTCGGAAGTTTGGTTGGCCAAGGTGGATTTTCCTGATTGTACAGAGATTATTCCGCCGTAACGCCGGTCAATGCCTTCGCGAAGGCTTCAGCGCGGAAGGGTTGAAGGTCGGCGACGCTTTCACCGACGCCGACAAAGTGGATAGGCAATTTGAATTTTTCGGCCAGCGCCACAAGCACGCCGCCGCGGGCGGTGCCGTCGAGTTTGGTCATGATCAGTCCGGTCACGCCGGCGATACTGGAGAACGCCTCGGCCTGGCTGATGGCGTTCTGTCCGACCGTCGCGTCGAGGACGAGCACCACATCGTGAGGAGCAGTCTCATCCAGCTTTTTCAGAACCCGTACGATCTTCGCAAGCTCGTCCATGAGCGCCGATTTGTTCTGCAACCGGCCGGCCGTATCGATCATGAGAACGTCGGCGCCGCTATCCCGGGCCTCTTTCACTGCGTCGAAGGCAAGCCCTGCGGCGTCTGCCCCAACGTCTCGAGCAATGACCGGCGCGCCGGTGCGCTGTCCCCAGGCAGTGAGTTGTTCGATCGCAGCAGCTCGGAACGTATCTCCGGCGGCAAGCATGACCGACTTGCCGTCGTCCTGGAACTTGCGCGCCAGCTTGCCGATGGTTGTTGTCTTGCCGGCGCCGTTGACGCCAATCATGAGGATGATGTGGGGTTTGTTCTCCGCCGTCGCCACAAGGGGTTTTTCGAGCGGGCGCAAAGCATCGGAAATCTCTTCTGAAAGCGCGGTGCGCACTTCGTCATCGGTGATCTCTTTGTCGAACCTGTCCTGGGCGAGGGCGTCGGTGATGCGTTCAGCCGCCGCAACGCCGAGGTCAGCGGTAATGAGCAGTTCTTCCAGCTCTTCAAGGGTTTCGCTGTCGAGCTTTTTCTTGGTGAAAATGCTCGCGACGCCGTCGCCAAGTCGCGAGGAAGACTTGGAAAGACCGTCCGCGAGGCGCGAGAACCAGTTTATCTTTTCTTCCTCTCGCGGGGGTTCTTCAGGGGCTTGTGCAGGATCGGCTTCCGCCGCGATTTCAGTCGGGGCCGGAGGAACGTCGCCGGCGGCGGGCGCTGAAGATTCCGGCGGCGGCGCCTCTTCTTCGTTCGTTGAGGGCGCGTTCGATGCGGGCGCTTCCGCGCCGTCTTCGACCGGACCTTCTTTCTTGTCCTTGCGGCCGAACAGGCCGGTTAAGAAATTTTTCGCCACGTTCTAGTCGACCCTTGAACCATTCCCACACGGCGTAGTTTCGCCGTCGGTCGAATTGTTGCCTCGCCCCGTCACAGTATTTGAGCTTTGACCATGCCGCCGCAGCGCGCGCCGATCTTGATGCGCGCAGTGTCGCCCGCGGTTTTGGCGGCGCTGTCGATCGCCGCCAGCGCAAAATTGCCGAGGCGCGCCCGACCGCCGCTTTCGATGATTGCGATTTCGGTACGGCCCTCGAGGGCTTCCAAAAACCCATGCAGCGCAGTCTCCGACTTTGCGCGCAATCGGCCCGCCCGTTCCTTGATCACTTCGCGCGGGAGTTGCGGCATGCGCGCGGCGGGCGTTCCTTCCCGGGGCGAAAACGGAAAGACGTGCACATAGTTGAGGCCGGCCTCATCGACGAGATCGAGGCTGCGCTGGAACATCTCTTCAGTTTCCGTGGGAAAACCGGCGATGATGTCGGCGCCGAAGGCGATATCGGGTCGTCGATCGCGGATCGTTTGGCAGAGGTCGATCGCCTGAGCGCGGCTGTGTCGGCGTTTCATGCGCTTCAAAATCAAATCGTCGCCGGCCTGTAGCGAAAGGTGAAGATGAGGCGCCACCCGTTCGTCGCCGCATACGCGCTCCATGAGGGCGGCGTCAATTTCTGCCCCGTCGATTGATGACAGGCGCAGACGGAAGAGATCGGGAACCTCGTCGAGGACGGCGGCGACCAATGTTCCAAGACTCTGCGGCGGATCGAGATCGGCGCCGTAAGAGGTGATGTCAACGCCGGTCATGACCAGTTCGCGCGCGCCTGAGTCGACCAGCCGGCGTGCTTCAGCGACGACGCGGGTGACCGGGGTGGAGCAGGAATTGCCGCGCCCGTATGGAATTATGCAGAAGGTGCAGCGGTGATCGCAGCCGGTCTGCACCTGAAGAAAAGCGCGGGCCCGTTCGCCGTAGGAATCGATCAGATGTTCCGACGCATCGCGCACCGCCATGATGTCGTTGACGCGAATGGGACCGTTTTCGTCATCGCCGCGAAGCTGGCGCCATTCGGCCGGGTCGAGTTTTTCACGATTGCCGATTACGAGGTCAGCTTCAGGCATTGCTCCGAACATTTCCGGCGCTGTTTGCGCGGCGCATCCGGTGACAATCACCCGGGCGCCGGGATTTTCTCGCCGCGCCCGCCGCACCGATTGGCGCGAGTGGCGCACCGCTTCGTTGGTGACCGCACAGGTGTTGACGATGACGGCGTCGGAAACGCCGGCTTCGCCCGCAATCCGGCCCATCGCCGCGCTTTCCAGCGCGTTGAGGCGGCAGCCATGGGTAATGATTTTTGGCGCAGCGGTCATAATGCGCGCCTATGTGGGGCAAAGCGCCCGGCCGTACAAGCCGCGGCGCATATGCCAACTGGAATAGCGTCATGCGGAGGCGATGCCGGCCCGTTCTCGCGCCGCCGTCGGCAATACCGGTTCCGGCGCTTCCCGGATCAGTCGCATCGCTTTGTAAAATTCACCCGCCGTCGCAAAAGCGATGACATCGTTCCGGAACTCCTGGCCGCCCCGATAGTCAGCAAGCTCTTGTTCGATCAGGATTTCCGCCTGCGGCGCCGTCAGCTCGCCCGCGACCGCCATTTGCGCCGCGTAATAGGCCTTTTTTAAAGGCGTCGTGGCGTCTTCCGGCCGCAGTGCGTCGCGCATGCGCAAGATATGAGCGCCTTCCGTACACACGCGGATCTTGGTTTTGCGGTCGCCGTTTTCGACCATCACGCCGTTGATCATCAATTGTTCGAAGGGGCGTAATTTTAGTATCAGTCCGGCCATGAATGGGTCCTCATGCCTGCCGCGGAAAATAGCCGCCACAAGAACATTACAACCTTAAATTGAGTGAAATGCAACCAAAAGTAGAAGCCGATGACGTCCCACGTCCCGTGTCGCCGGCTTGTTGCTTTAGTTTTCCATGGCGAGAACGATGGAAAAACCAACCACAAGAAACAGCGCCAGCGGGAAAAATGCGCCGATGATCGCCGGCAGGACGCCGAGCTTTCCAAGCGCCAGGGCGAGGTTTTCGGCAACGAAATAAGTAAAGCCGAGGGCCGAGCCCGCAACCGCCCGCATCAGAAGAACCCCCTGCCGGTGGATGCCGAACCCGGCGATGGCGCCCAGGAGCGGCATCACGAGGGTCGCCATGGGTTTTGAAAACCGGCTGAGGAAGGACGTCATGGCGTCGCGCGCGTCGGCGCGATCCTCGCGCAACTGCCGGATCTTGCGCGTCAACTCGCCGAGTGTTGTTTGCTCCGGTTTGAGGGCGAGGGCGAAAAGGAATTCAGGATCAAGACTGTTGGTCCAGACCGCTTCATCCGATTGGGCGACGGCAAGTGTATCGGATTCAAACGACCGCACGTTGAACAAGCGCCATACGCCGTTCTCATATCGCGCCGAGCGCGCTTCAAAGCCTCCTTCGGCGACGCCCTTTTCGTCCACCCTGTAAATCGTCAGATCCCGCATCAATACGAGATCGCCGGTTTTTACCGCGCTTTCGGCATTGATGAATTCGCCGTCAAATTTGACGCGAATATTGGTGCGCGTTTCCTGGTCTTCGGGAAGATCAAGAGCAAAGTCGTTCGCCTCCCAATAATCGAGCGCCTCAAATGATTTTACGGTTACGGTCTCGTGGAAGATAAAATGCGCCGCAACGATGACAGCGCACATGACGCCGAAGGGTTTGAGGACGCGATTAACCGACATCCCGGCGGCGCGCATCACCGTGATTTCGCTGGTGTGACTGAGCCCCGCGAGGGTGAGGACCACAGCCAGGAGCGCGGCAAAAGGCGTAAACTGGCTGGCGATCTGGGGCGCGCGCAGGCGGATATAGCGCCACAATTCCGCGCCGCCGGCGCCGTCAACTTCAAGAATGTCGCTCGACTTGTTCAAAAGGTCGAGCATCTGAAGAATGATCACGAAAAAGATGAGGAGTCCGGCAAATCGGACCAGGAACATGCGTCCCGCATATAGGGTGAAAACGCGTTCCATCTCTATTCCGCGGCCCTCGGCTGCACTTTTTTGGGCGCCGGACTTTCCGCGCCAGCGACCCGCAATGTCTGTTTCTGGCCGCGGGCAGCGACCTTCGCAGCGCGCGCCTGGTCGATCGATCCAGCGTATAGCGAGAGCGACACCATCAGGAAAACCGCGAAGATGCCCCACATGGAAATATAGGGCGAAACCTCGCCGTTTCGCGCGACCACGGTCGCCCATTCTTCGAGCAGTTCATGATAGACGATCAGTATGGCGACGCCGATCACCGGTTTTAAAGTTGACGATCGCCGCCGTCCGGTAACGCCCGTGGCGATGGCGAGGATAGGCATGACGAGAAATGTCAGGGGGTGAATTATGCGCCAGTGAAAACCGGCGCGATAATCATGAAACAGCGGCGAGCTTTGAGCGTCGGGGCGCGTCAGCAGCGACAGGATCTCGTTAAAGGTTGCCTCGCGCTCGTCGCCCCCGCGTTCTGGAAAAACCGCAATGGTAGGCAGCGCCACCTCAAGATCGAAGGAATCGAACTCGGATCGTTCAATCGACGCGCCGTCGGGGCTGATGATCAGGGTGCGTCCTTTTTCGAGTTTCAACAACAAGGTCGAGATGTCCGGCGTGGTTGAAATGGCGCCCGATTCTGCGGTGATGGTCGTCTTGCCGCCATCGATGGTGCGCCGTTCGAGGAATATTTCCTCGGCGTTTCGGGTTTCCTTGTTGATAGCGCCGAGGCGGATGGTGACGCGGTCGGAGATTTCAACGAATTCGCCGGCGGGTATTTTGATGCCCAACGCGCCGCTGGTGACGTCAAATCGGATCTGCCGGTATTCATATCGCGCGTAGGGCTGAATGTAGGAGACGAGCAAAAAGTCAAACACCATCAACAAGAGCATTAACATGTAGACGGGGCGCATCATGCGTCCGAAGGAGGCGCCGCTCGAACTCAGCGCATCGAGCTCGCTCGACATGGACAGATTGCGGAAGGCGAGCATGACGCCGAGAAAGGCCCCCAGGGGCAGAGCGAGCCCCAGATAATGCGGCAGGAGGTTCGCCAGCATCCGCCAGACGACGCTCACTGGTCCCTGTTCGGCGAGCACGAAATCAAAAAGCCGCAACATCTGTTCCAATAAGAGAAGCGCACCGGCCACGCAGAGCGCCAAAATGAGCGGCGTCATAACGGCGCGGAGGATGTAGCGGTCGATCAGGCTCATGAAAGCGCGGGAGCTCGGGTCAAGCAGTGAATACGGGCCGCCCGCCTTGGATTTTGACAGCGAGCGCTCAGCGTCTGTAGCGAATTCCGGGCCATTGCGGAAGCGGCAGAGGCGTTTGTTTCCTTAACGCGTGGGCGTTGACCGGGCGAGCGGGACCGTAACGGCGAACAAAATTACGTTAAATAGCTGGGATAGGCCCGCTTCGGCGACAAGCATCCCGGCGACGGCCGCCTCGGGCATGCCGACAATGGGCGAGAGGGTCAACGCTGCGGTGAGGTAAACGACATCCTGATTGGGGAGGAACGGGATGCGCGAAAGCACGAGTTGCATGGCGATGAACACCAACCATGCCTGCAGCGGCGCGCCGGGCAGAGCGGCTGCATACATCGCTGCATGAAGGCCGATAATCAGAATCTGCCGCACGCCGTGAACGGTCAAGAGCGCCGGCATAACTCCGGGCGGCAGCGCGATCAGTTTCCGGCGGAAAATCATTACCAGGATGGCGAGGGTCGATGCACTTAAGAACGCGAGCGCGAACAACAGGCCTGCGCCCGGAAACGCTTCGAGCCCCGCGCGCAAGCCATCGGTCGCCGCAAGGAAAAAAATCAAAAACACAGTCGCGCTGTTTGATGTAAAGGCGGAAAGAAGATTGTTGTCTTTAACGCCGACAATGATGGTCTTGTCGGAAAGATTGAGCCGGCGTCGCGCCCAAAGCGTTAGAAACGCTTCGCCGGAATACCCCATGACGGCAAAGTTATAAACGCGCTTGCGGATGAAAACGAAGAAGTGTCGGAGCAGCGGCGTCTGCCAGACGATTTCATAAATCGCGAGTTCGGAAACCGGCAGCGCCAAGAAGCGCAAAACAAAAAACAGGTAGAACCATGGCGATTGCGGTAAATTGTCGAGCACCTCGCCCCATCCGACATTGGTGAGGCGGTAGACCAAATAGGCGACGACGCCGGCGAAGATCGTGTAGCGGATTATTTTGAGCGCGCGCTGCACATCGTCGCGCTCGCGCAGGGCGGCCCAGCGTCTGCTAAGTCCCGAGCCGATCGCCGCCCAGTTGATCAATGCCATGCGCCGTTTCTTTTCACTGTCTGATCAATTAGAAGCGGCCCGGAACGAGTGAGTGGATAAACTGAGCCGGGCGCGACCAAGCATGCATGCCTACAAGACCGAGACTGAAGGAGCAACGTCGGATCGCGCCGGACGGGCGGGGCCGCGCTGGAGCGTCGTAATTCCCGCCTATAATGAGGAAGACTACCTCCTGGCGACGCTTCAATCATTGCTCGGACAGACCGTCGACGATGCGGAAATCATCCTCGTCGACAACAAGTCGACCGACGGCACTCGAGCGCTGATGGAAAAGGCCGTCGCGGACCATCCTGACCGCCTCATCCGCATTCTGTCCGACGATCGTCCGGGCCGCATCCAGGCGCTGGAGACCGGCATCGCCGCTGCCGAAACCGAACTCGTCGCCCTGTGCGACGCTGACACGATCTACCCGCCTCAATATCTCTCCCGCGCTGAAACGCTGTTCGATCGCGGGAAAGACGTGGTCGCGGCCTTTGCGTTTGGCGTTTATTCCGAGGCCGGCCCCTTTCAGGCCTGGTTCACCAGAGCCAAAGGCGCCGCGGTTGCTTTTCTTCTGCGCAATCAGGGTCATACGGGCGGGTACGGGCAGTGTTTTCGTATGTCCGTCATGAAAGAGACCGGCGGTTACGCCCAGGCGATCTGGCCCTACACGGTCGCCGACCACGAACTCTCTCATCGCGTCGCCAAACATGGGCGCATCTCATATGACCACAATCATTGGTGCCTCACCTCGTCCCGACGGAAAGACCGTGGGCGGATCGATTGGACCTTGCCGGAAAGGCTGATGTACAATTTTACGCCTGCCTTTGCCCGCGACTGGTTCTTTTACAAGTTTCTGGAGCCGCGGCTCAAAGAACGGAAGTTCTTCAACTCAAACCTTCGCGACAGGGATTGGGAAGAAGGTGCAGCAGGCTAAGCGGCGACGCGCGCGAATTTCTTTTCTTCCGCCAGTTTCGCGTAGTGGTTGAACAGGATTTCAAAATGGTCTGTCGGCGTATTAATACGCTTGGCGCCGGCGCGCGCCGCAAGCGACAGGGTGCGCCAATCGCGATCTCTCAACCGCTTCATCGCCGCATAGAGCGCGCCGGCGTCGCCGGCGCGATAGGTTTCTGCATAAGTCGGGTGGGTGAGTTCTGCAGCCCCGCCCATGTCGGGGGCAATCAGCGGCAGGCCGGAGGCAAGGGCTTCTGCAACCACAAGGCCGAATGTCTCGGCCGCCCCGCCATGGAGGAAAAAGTCGCCGCTCGCCAGTAATTTTGCCAAACGCTGGCGGTCCCGAACGGGGCCGGCGATGTGAACGCCCGGCGCGCCCGCTGCGCGTTTTTCAACCGCGCCGCGTGATGGACCATCTCCGATAAGATAAAGTCCAGCGGGATGCTCTTTAGCGAAGGCTTCAAAGCCGCGAATAAGAGTGCCGATGCGCTTTTCCGGATGGTGCCGGCTAACGGCGACGAACAATGTCGCATCCGGGTCGCGCACGCCGCAGGCGAGAAGCATTTCATTGCGCGCCGCTTCGCTGCGCAGCTTGTAGGAAAACAGCGATTTATCGACGCCCATGGGCGCGTGGATGGGGCGTTTGACGCCGTAGCTTTCAAGCCGGTCTGCAAGCCAGTCGCCGCCGACGATGACGGAATCGAATTTATCAGTCAGTCGGCGCAGATAAGCCCAGAACCAGAAACAAAGTTTGTCGACCATGCCCGCGGAAAGGAACGGCGTGAGGAATGTTTGCGGGTAGACCGCGACAGGGTCCTGATGCGCGAACAATGTGCGCGGCGCAGTGTTTTGCCAGTCGGCGGCGATCCAGGCGCCGCGCCAGGTCGAAGATGCTTCCACAAGATCGGGACGGAGCTCGTCCAGCACCTGATGCACCGGCGCGGACCGCCAAAATATATGATAGCGCGGATCGGGCGCCAGCGTTGGCGATTTCACCCAGATGACTTCGCCGCCATGGCGCGCTTCGCGACGATCCTCCGGACCCGGGGCGATGATGGAAACCCACTGTCCTAGACGCGCGGCGGCGTCGAGCTTTTGGTCGATATAGGTTTTCACCCCGCCGCCATGCTCGCTGTAGAATTCGCAGATATCAGCTATCCGCATCATTGATCGCCCTCGTTCCGCCGCAGCCGTTTCATAATCGTTACGCCGCTTCTGGTATGACGCGGTCTGCGCCGCGCCCGCTTGCTTTGTTTTCGCCGTGATATGACGCCATCGCGTCATGATAATTTGCGATGAGATCGTCGAGCACCGCATCCCATGAAAAGGTTAGAGCCTTTTGCCGCCCGGCTGCGCCCATTCTCGTACGCGACGCCGCGTCGCCAACCAGCAGATTGAGCTTTTCGGCAAACGCCGCGACGTCGGGGCTGGCGATGAAGCCGGTCGCGCCGTCATCGACCAGCGACAGGCTGCCGGCTGCATTTGCGCAGAGCGCCGGCAAGCCCGAGGCCATGGCCTCGAGCGTTACCTGACCGAATGTTTCAGTGATCGACGGGTTGAAGAATATGTCGCCGCCTGCATAGGCGCGAGCGAGGTCTTCCCCGCCCTGATGGCCGAGAAAGACGCCGGTCGGACAATTCTTCTTGAAGTAGTCGAGCTCAGGACCGCCGCCGGCAATCAGCGCCCGGACCTTGGGATGCGTTTTGCTTACAGCGGCGACGGATTTGGCAAAATGATCGATGCCTTTTTCTAGAACGAGCCGGCCGACAAAGAGTACGGCGATTTCATCGTCCGCAATGCCAACGGAACGGCGCCATGCCATGTCGCGCTTTTCCGGATTGAACAGCGCGCTGTCGACGCCGCGGGTCCACAACCGCATCTCGCGGCCAATGCCGTCGCGTAGAAGTTCGTCAGCCATGGATTGCGAAGGCGGGTAAACATGTTCGCAGCGGCTGTAGAAATACCGCATGTAATTCGTCAGATATTTTTCCGCCCACCCGGCGCCGTAATAGCGCGGATATGTGTCAAAACGCGTGTGAAACGACGCAACGACCGGGATCTTGTTTTTGCGCCCGTAGTTTAGTGCGCCAAGGCCGCCGAGATCTGGCGCAGATACATGAATGAGGTTCGGTGCAAAATCTTTCAGGCGTTTTTTCGCTGCGCCGAAAAGACCGACGCCGATGCGGTATTCAGGCCGCCGCGGCGCAGGGCAGGACGGCAAGGAAACCAGTTCGCCGGCGTGATCGAGATAGCTCGTCTTCGATGTCGGCGCGAAAACCAGAACTTCACGGCCGCGTTTTTCCAGATGCGCGACGAGCTTGTTTAGCGCGCGCACCGGCCCGTCCATCACGTAATTGTAATTGCCGGAAAACAGCGCGACGCGCAGCTTGTCCGTGGCGTCGCGCTGCGTCATTTTTCCAGCCGTCCTTCCACCCAGTCCCAGAACAGGGCGGAGATGTCGGCGCCGCCAAACCGTCGGACTTCCTGAACGCCCGTCGGTGAGGTGACGTTGATTTCGGTGAGATAGTCGCCGATGACGTCGATGCCGGCAAAGACCAGGCCGCGTTCCTTCAACGCCGGGCCGATTTTGTCGCAGATTTCCTGATCGCGCGCATTCATGGCGACAGCCTCGGCGCGCCCGCCCACATGCATGTTGGAGCGGGTCTCGCCTTTTGCCGGCACGCGGTTGATGGCGCCCACCGCTTCTCCGTCAAGAAGGATGATGCGTTTGTCGCCACTCGACACCGCCGGGATGAATTTCTGCGCAATCATCGGTTCGTGATAGGTCAGTACAAAGAGTTCTAACAGGGCGTTAAAATTCCCGTCGTCGGGCTTCACCCGAAACACCCCTTCGCCGCCATTGCCGTAAAGAGGCTTTAAGATGATGTCGCCGTGATCACGCCGGAAATTCCGTATGGCGTTCATATCACGGGTGATCAGCGTCGGCGGCGTAAGGCTTTCAAATTCTGTTACGAAAAGTTTCTCGGGCGCGTCGCGAATGGCGCGCGGATCGTTAAGAACGAGGGTTTCCGGTTGTAACCTCTCAAGAATTTGAGCCGCCGTGATATACGCCATGTTGAAGGGCGGATCCTGCCGAATGAAGACAACATCCACCTCGCGAAGATCGACAAGCGCCGGCGAGGAAAGGTTAACATGTTCGCCCTGTTTGCGTTTAATCGCGTCAACGCGCTGAGCACGGGCGTGCACTGCGCCGTTCTGCAGTTGAAGAGTATCGGGTCCGTAGACGAATATTTCATGGCCGCGCCCGAACGCTTCAAGGGCCATGTCAAAGGATGTGTCAGCATTGACGTCGACATGTTCAATCGGGTCCATCTGGATGGCGATTTTCAGCATCGGTCGGGCGCTCCGTGATTTCGGGATTGATAGGGGCTATTGCGCGTCGCCGGGCGCACGCAGCGCCACATGGCTGACGACTCTGTCAACGCCGCCAATATCGCGGGCCAGCGATAGGGCGTCTTCGCGTTCGGTTTCGCTTCTGGCTGCGCCGATGAGATAAACAACGCCGCCTGAAACCGCGACCTTGTAGCGGCTGGAAACCACGTCGCCGTCGGCGATTAGCTTTGCCTTCAGCGTCTGATCAATGCGCGTATCGGCGAGCCCTTGGCCAAACGACGTTTTTTCGGCGATCAAGACCTCATCAATGATCTGATTGACGCCATCCGCCTTCCAGGCGTTTTCGATCAGCCGGGTATGGCCGGCTTCAGTGCGCATGGTTCCGGTCAGCATCAGGCGGCCTTCGAACAACGTGATGTCGACGTCTGAGTAATCATGGGTGCGGTCGGTAAAGAGAATGCCTTTCAGGTCGGCGTTGCCGCCGATATCTGAAAAGCTGTCGTCGAGGGAGCGGCTCGATGCGCAGGCCGAGAGGAAGACGACGGCGACGGCGGCGAGCGCGGTGCGAATGAATTTCTGCGACATCATCTGAGGCCTCGATCGTTTGCATTGTGAAACGGCTTGCACCGTTTGCGCTGGTTCAAAATCATCTGGCTATTCGCCAAACCGCCAGGCGCCGGCAAGGTGCCGGAACCTCCAAGGCGCAATCGCGACGATATCGTAACGCATGGCGCAATCGGCAAGGTGCGGGTGCTGCGCCACATACAGATCGGCCGCTCGCTCGATGCGCCGGCGCGCCCGTGCGCTGACGGCGCCGATGGCGTCATCGAGCCTTGCGCGGGCTTTCACTTCGACAAAGGCGACGATGCCTCCCCGCCGTGCGATGAGGTCGATCTCGCCACTGCGGGCGCGATAACGGCGTGCGATTATGCGATAGCCTTGCATGGCGAGGACGAAAGCGGCGGCCCACTCGGCGCGGCGGCCGCTGCGCTCGGACTGGCGGCGTGCGATCGTTTGCTTGGGCGCGCCGGCGGTCACGAGGCGTTCCGGATGGCGAGCGCGCGCTCATAGGCGACGCGCCGCGGGATGTTCAGCGTCTCGGCCGCCGCGCTCGCCGCTTCTTTGACGCTCATCGCGTCCAGGGCGGTTTCGAGAAAGGCGTCGATATCTGCATTTGAAGCAATGGTTTCGGGTTTCGGAAAAACGAGAACGACGATTTCGCCTTTTGGCGGTTTGTCAGCGAAACGGCTGGCGAGCGCGCTTAATCTCTCGCGCAGAAACTCTTCATGAATTTTTGTCAATTCGCGCGCGACGACAGCGTCCCGGTCTCCAAAGGCGTCGATCATGGCGCTCAAGCTCTCGGCGATACGGTTGCCGCTTTCATAAAAAATCAGCGTGCCCGGCGCATCGGCAAAACTCTCTAAAAATTTCTGGCGCGCGCCTTTTTTGACGGGAGGGAAGCCGCCGAAAGTGAAACGGTCAGACGGCGCGCCAGAAGCGCTCAAGGCTGCGGTCAGCGCCGCCGGGCCCGGTACTGGAAATACCGCGACGCCGGCTTCATGGGCGTCGCGCACCAGCTTGTAGCCCGGATCGGCGATCAGCGGCGTGCCGGCGTCGGACACCAGGCAGATCGCCGCGCCATTTTTCAATTTGTTGACAATATCGGGACGCACACGTTCGGCGTTGTGGTCCTGATAGGCGGTGCGCGGGGTTTTGATCCCGTAAGCAGCACAGAGTTTGGCGGTCTGGCGGGTGTCCTCGCACAGAATGAGGTCTACGCCTTTCAGCACGTCAACGGCGCGGTAGGTGATATCGGCGAGATTGCCGATAGGCGTCGCTGTCACATAAAGGCCAGGTTTGAGCGATAGGGTTTCCGCTTCCATGGGCCTTTGATGGGCCCGGCGCGGGGCTCGCGTCAAATCGGGGCCGTGCGTCACATTTGGGCTTGTTTACCGCCGGGACAGGGCGGGCTAGTTTCCCCGCCGGGTACAGCGCCGGATGGGGCGCCGGTCAATGGCCACGAGATCCGGGCCAAGAGATCCGGAACAGAGGGATTTTGATATGGGGTTGAATTTTACGGCGTTGTTGAGAGCCGGCGTTCTGACGACGGCCGCCGCCATGCTCGTCGCCTGCGGAACGTCAGCGCCGACAAGGCCCTCCGGGCCGGTGATTGCCCAGCCTGAAGATCGTCCGACTATAGAGCCGTTTCCTGAGCCCGAGTTTGAAGAACAGCGGCGCTATGACCGCCGCGGCTTCGTGCGGCCGCGCCATCTCGGCGATGAAGAACCGGTGCGCGTCGCGTTGCTCTTGCCGTTCACTGCCTCCAATGAAGCGGCTCAAAAAGTCGCCGCGGCGATGTTCGATGCAGCCCAGCTTGCCGCGTTTGACGCCGGCGACGACCGCTTCTTGCTGATCCCGAAAGACACCAAGGGCCGGCCGGAAGGCGCTGCTGCTGCTGCGCGGTCAGCGCTTGCTGACGGCGCCGAAATTATTCTGGGACCTCTGTTTTCTGAATCGACAGAAGCAGCCGCGCCAGTGGCGCGCGCGGCAAACGCGCCGATGATCGCGTTTTCTTCTGACCTCAAAGTCGCCGGCGACGGCGTATTTCTGTTGAGCTTTCCGCCGGAACTCGAAATTCAACGGGTCACCGACTACGCGATGGGACAGGAAATAACCCGTTTCGGCGTGCTTGCGCCGCTTTCCGAATACGGCTCGCGGGTTTCCGGCGCCTTTGCGCAGCAGGTGTTCACCCGCGGCGGCGTTATCGTTCATGAGGAACGCTATCAGCAGGAACCGGAGTTGATGCTCGAGCCGGCCAAACGTCTCGCGCGCTATTCCGAACAGATCGTCCCGCTTGAATTGCGTCATGAATTTGAAGGCGATCGCTCCGCCGCGGCCGAGAACCCGGAGCCGGAAGGCCCGACCGGGTATACGGAAGGGTATCAGGCAGTGTTGATGCCGGAGCAGGGAACGCTCCTGCGGGCGCTGGCGCCGCTCCTTCCTTATTACAATGTGGACATTACACGGGTGAAGCTCTTGGGCGTTTCAGCCTGGAACAATCCGCGCCTTACTCGCGAACCGGCGCTGCGCGGCGGCTGGTTTGCAGCGCCGGACCCGGCGATTACGCGCAACTTTGAAGACCGCTATGCGGCTGCGTTCGGCGCTCCGCCGCCGCGGCTTGCCTCGCTGGCGTATGACGCAACGCTGCTGTCTGCGCGCCTAGGGACAACCCAGCGTCGGCGCAAACGGTTTTCCACCGATGCGATCACCGATCCCAACGGGTATTTCGGCGCAGACGGCCTCTTTCGTCTGAACCCGGACGGTTCGGTCGAACGCGGTCTCGCCATTCTTGAAATACAACCCGGGGGCATTCAGGTGATCGATCCGGCGCCGCGCAGTTTCGCGCCGGGGTATTAAGGGCTTAGTCTTTCATGATGAGTTCGGCGCGCACCCGCAATACGCGGGTCGCGATCGATACCTCAACAAGGAACAGCGAAAGACCGCCGATCAACGCGATCATGGCGCCGACAAAAAGCAATCCCACAACGAGCCCTAAGGGCAAGCCGGAAAAATCAGCGAGAAAAAGCGCGGCGACGAGAACGCAGACAAGCAGGGCGGAAAACGAAAACAGCACGATCGACCGCTGCGCCAGCGCCATGCGCCGATCAAGCACCTGCAACTCGTCTCGAATATGCGGTTCATCGGCGCCGTCCTGCATCTCGGTCAGCGTCGCCTCAAGCGCGCGAGCGCGATCGACGGCGCGGCCAAGCCGCGAGGTAACGACATTTAAGAACGCGCCGACGCCGGCGAGCAAAAAAACCGGCGCCACGGCAAGTTGTATGGTGTGCGCGACATCCGCAAGCGCCATCATGAGCCAGTTCCTTGCTATCCGATCAGTTCGTAAATCAGCCGATTGAGCACGGGTCGACCAGTATCGGTCGCACGCAACGTTCCGCAATCAAGCGTTAGATAGCCGTCCTCGATCAGTCCCGCCAGCCGGTCCGCCCGATCCTCGCGCCGATAAAATATGTCATCGGCGTAGAGTGCGACGCCTTCAGTAAGCCGCAACCCCATGGAAAGCCGCTCGATAAGCTGGGCTTCGTCGCTGAGAATCTCTGTGGTTTCGACGCCCGACCCAATTTCCTTGATCCGTGCGAGATAGGCGTCGGGCCGGTCGAGGGTCTTTGTCGCGACCCGCCCTCCATCGATCGTAAGCCGGCCATGGGCGCCGGGGCCGACGCCGATGTAATCCTGGTAGCGCCAATAGATGAGATTGTGTCGTGACTGGTGACCCGGCTTGGCGTGATTGGAAACCTCATAAGCGGGAAGTCCGGCGGCGGCTGTCATCGCCTGCGCGATTTCATAATGTCGCGCGCATATGTCTTCATCCGCCGGCGCCCAGCGTTTCGCAGCAACTTGCGCAGCGAAGGCTGTTCCCGGTTCGATAGTCAGTTGGTATAAGGATAAATGATTTGGCGCGAACCCTAGCGCTTCGTCCAGCGCCTTGCGCCACGCATCATCGCTTTGTTCCGGCAACGCATAGATCAAATCGAATGTCGATTTTGGAAAGCGATCGAGCGCCAAGGCTACGGCGCGCTTTGCTGTCGCCGCGTCATGATCGCGGCCAAGAAACTCAAGTGCGCTATCGTCAAAAGACTGAACGCCGAGAGAGAGGCGATTAACGCCCGCGGCGGACCAAGCCTCCATGGTATTTTCATTGGCGTCGTTTGGATTGGCCTCAAGCGTGATTTCGATGTCGCTTGAAAAGCCGAATAGTCGTTCCGCGGCGTCGATCGTTTCGGCGATCACGGATGGCGGCGCCAGCGACGGCGTGCCGCCGCCAAAATAGATGCTTTCAAGCGGGCGGCGTTCAATCTGCGCGGCCCAATATTTGAGGTCAACGATGAGCGCCTCAGACCACGCCGCCACATCAACGCCGCGTTGGCGATAAACATTGAAATCGCAATAAGGGCAGATGCGCGCGCAAAAAGGCCAATGCACATATAGCCCGAGCGGGGTCATTCCCTTGTCAAACACGCGGCGGTGAGTTTGTCGAATGCGCGGGCGCGGTGGGACAAGGACCGCTTCTTGGCAGAGTCCATCTCGCCAAAAGTCTCGGAAAATCCATCCGGCACGAATATGGGGTCGTATCCAAAGCCATGGGGCCCCCGGGGCGGGAAATCGAGGCGTCCATGAACCTCGCCGGCAAAGAATTCCTCATGCCCGTCGGGCCAGGCAAGGCACAGAACGCAGACGAATTTGGCCGAAAAATCCTCGGTCCCAGCGTCTTTTAGGGCTCGGCGCGCTTTGGTCATTGCGGCGCCGAAATCTCTCTCCGGGCCGGCCCAACGGGCTGAATAAATCCCGGGCGCGCCGTCGAGGGCCGCAATGCAAAGCCCTGAATCATCGGCCAGGGAGGGCAGGTTCGTCCCCCGGACGGCGGCGTGAGCCTTGATCGCAGCGTTCTCCGCGAAGGTTTTTCCGGTCTCTTCCGGCTCCTCGAGGCCGAGCTCGCCCGCCGATGCGGCCACAATCCCGAAGGGGCGCATCAACTCATTGATTTCTTTGAGTTTTCCAGCGTTGTGGGTGGCGATAATTAGCCGTCCCGGGCCAAGTTTCCGCACATTTTCGCCCATGTTTTTATCCCTTTTCGAAAAAAAATTATCGTTTTTCGACAAAAAAGGCTTGCATCGTTTTTCGATAAGTGTATATTGATAATCAACAAGACGGCGGAACAACCGCTGCACTGCCTAAGCCCAGAAGGCCAAGCCCCAACCGGGCAAAAAAAAGCGGCCGGACGAACCGACCGCTTAAGAAATCAGAATGAGTCGCGTCAAACCAACACGGGAAAAGAAAAGGAGAAACCCCATGTCACGCAATAACTCGACAGATAACTTCGGCGGAATCGGCGGCATTGTCAATGGCTTCGCCGTTTTGGTGACCATCACGCTCGTCGGCGCCGGCTACGTCACGGCCGTCGGCTCCTTCGCCGGGCTGGCCTAATGGCCAGAATCGCTCATGCTGCGGCGGCATTGGCGCTGATCGCCCTTGCCGCCGTCTGCCTCGCCGGTTTCGCCGCGCCGATCGCTGCGGCGGACGCCTCGGCGCCGGCCCAGCCATGCCAGGCCATTTTGTGCATGTTCGCGATCAGCTAGGGCCTTAAGGCGGCGGGAACTCGGGAGGACGACACATGCGCGCGATCGGAAAAGGTTCGCTTTCATCCATCTTGGCGGTCGGGCTCCACATTACGCGCGTGATCTTGTTTGTCGCGCTGTTTGGCCTCGCCATGGCGATGATCTTCATGCCGCTTGCCTCGGGCGTGGGTGAGATGGCCGCAGGGATGGAAAATGTCGACATCGACGGGGACGTTTCCATCAGCCGCGGCGACTATTTCGACGTTGCGTATAATTTCATTGCCGTCCTGGTCATGCTTTATGTGGTCACGCGGCTTCTTGAAATATTAAAAACGCTGCGCTTCGGCTCTCCCTTTGTAAAAGAAAACGCAAACCGTTTTCGCCAGGTCGGCTATGCGCTTTTGATCGGCGAAGGCGCGAAATTCGTTTTCAGTTTTCTGGCGCTCATCTTTGGGGCTGATCTCGACATCGATTTCGAAATGATCGCCTGGCTCGCCATCATTGCCGTCTTTGTTCTTTCCGAAGTCTTCCTTGAAGGCGCGCGGATGAAAGAGGAACAGGAGCTGACCGTATGACGGCTGGCGACGCTCCAAAGAACGCGCCCAGCGGCGAAAGCGCAAGAGCTGTGTCTGTGCTTATCAGGCTGCTTGTGATTACGCGCTATGCGATCGTCTTTATTTTCATCACAGTTCTTGGAACCGCCCTGCAGGCGCCTTTCTTTCCGCTGCGCATTGGCGCTGATCCGGCTGACGCCGATGCGCGCTGGCCAACCGCCTATATCGGTTCAGCAGTCGATCCAGAAATGACGAATGCTGCGCTTTACACTCAATCGGCGACTGAGACTGTGCTTTTGATCGGCGGGTTTTTTATCATCACGCAGATGCTCAGTGTCTTGCGTAACGTTTCCGCCGGGCACCCATTTGTGCGCGAAAACGGAGAACGCCTGCGGCGCATGGGGTATGCCGGCGTCATTGTTCAGCTTTCAATTTATGTCATTTGGGCGATCGCTCAGGCGGTTGACCTTTCAGGCGCTGCAGCAGTTGACGGCATCATAATGGAAATCAGCCCGGCGCCATGGATTGTCATTCTCTGCGCCTTCGCGCTTTCGACGGTGTTCAACGACGCTGCAACGCTGAAAGAAGAACAGGAATTGACGGTTTAGGATGGCGATTTCGGTCAAATTGGATCGCGTGTTGCTCGATCGGGGCATGTCGCTGACGGAGCTCTCCGAGCGCGTCGGCGTCACCATCGCCAATTTGTCGATTCTGAAAACCGGCAAGGCGAAAGCGATCCGTTTTTCGACGCTGGAAGCGATCTGCAAAGAACTAGACTGCCAGCCTGGCGACATTCTTTTTTTTGACGATGACGACGCCGCTTTGAACGCTGCCGAGTAAGATCTACCGGTAAGGCGCCGAGGCTGGACGCTCGTCGGGAATGTCGGGGAGCCCGGCGCGGGCGTCGCCGATCGCGCGGCTCGCCAAAGCGAAAACTCCTGCAAAAACCGCCAGCGTTGTGGTGAAAATGTAGGGCGCCTCAGGGGCGAGCCCGTAAAGGTTCATGCCGATGAATGGCGAGATGATAAAACCGGATGCGCCTGCTGCGTTAACGAGGCCGATGGCGGCGCCCTGTTCGTCTTTCCTCACGGCGAGTGAGGCGGCCGCGCCGACGCCGGGCATGGCGAGGCCCGCGCCAAATCCGGCGATAACCAGCCCGAAGATCACTGTACCCAAGGCGGGTATTGCCCAAATCATCAAATGGCCGACGCAAAACAGCGCCGGCGCGATGCGCATCAGCAATCGCGGTTCAAGCCGGAAGCGCTGGACAATGACAAGCTGAGAAAAGAGCGACGCCATGGCGCCGCCCATCAGTCCGACGCCGACAATTTGCGGCGCCTCGGCGGTCGAATAGCCAAGCTTGTCGATGAAATAAAAGCCGATCGTCTGCATGGGGATTGAGTTCATCAGCCCGTTCATCACCGCGAAGGCCATGATTGCGGTCAGACGTCGATCGAAAATCCTGACGCTGGGCGGCGCGGCGCGTTCTGTCGGCGCTGTGTGTTCGGGAAGAAAAAGGAAGACAGAAACTGTCATGATCGCGGCGAGGCCGGCCATGGCGTAAAACGGCGCCACGGCGCCAAAGACGGCGGCGGCGGCGCCGAAGCCCGGCCCAAGCATAGCGCCGAGGCCGAACGCAGCGGCAAATCCCGCCATGCCCGACGTACGGTCCGCGGCGCTGGTGCGATCGGCGATATAGGCTTGCGCCGCCGGCGGTCCGGCTGATCCGATCATGCCGTAAAGGCTGCGGGAAAAGACAATCAGCGCAAAAAGCGGCATCCCTGCAACGGCGCCGATAAGTCCGATGCGAATGCTGGTTGCAAAGAGCGCCATCGACAGCGCAAAGCCGCCCAAACCGATGATGATGAACAGCTTGCGCCCGCGGCGATCGCTCATTCGGCCCCACATGGGTCCCATCAAAACCCAGAAACAGGCAGAAACGGCGAATATCATCCCTGTCTGAAAATTGCTCAGTCCGATCTCGCGGGCGATGGGCGGGAGTACGGAAAAAACAATGGTTTGGCCCATGCCGGCGCATAGGGCGCCAACCAGAAGCAAGGCGAAGGCGGCCCGGCGCGGGGGTCTCGTCGCGGGCGGTTTCGTTGGATCGTGTTCTCGCATCGACGTTGAGCTCATGGCGTGGTTTCGATCACGCGGCCGCTGTTCTTGCAATGAAGTTTCGCAATGATCTTGGCGCCTGCGTGATTTGGCCGCTAGATTTATGACGCAAATCGCCAATGGAGGTTGAGATGAAGCCTTCAGATCTTCCGGCGTCGGGCGGCTGCACATGTGGCGCAGTGCGCTATGAGCTGACGGCGACGCCTTTGTTTGTTCATTGTTGTCATTGCCGCTGGTGTCAAAGAGAGACCGGCTCTGCTTTTGTCATTAATGCAATTGTCGAAACCGACTGTATCAAGGTCTGCGATGGCGAACCGTCGGCGATCGAAACGCCCTCGGAAAGCGGCAGGGGACAGACGATTGTGCGGTGTCCGACTTGCTGGGTCGCTTTGTGGAGTCACTACGTCGGCATCGGACCGAAGACTGCGTTCTTGCGCGCGGGAACTCTTGACGATCCGGACCTCATCACCCCGGACATTCACATTTACACCGCCTCGAAACAGCCCTGGGTGACGCTTTCCCATGACGTGCCGGTGGTGAATGAATATTACCGTCGATCGGAATACTGGTCAGCGGAGTCGATTGAGCGGTTGAAAATTGCGCGGGAAGGGTAAAGCGCCGGTTGCAGAAGTTGCGCCGGAAGAATCCTCCGTACGGACGCGAGTCGGCGAAACGTGATCGAGCGATCTACTCTGGACAGGCGATTGGCCGGGAAACGCGATCGACGGCGATTTGTTCAGCTCGGTCCACGAGTTCTCGATCGCCGGTTTCGCTTTCGAGTTCGAAAGTCCAGTCTGAGATTACCCAACGATTTTCTTTCTTGCGGAGCTTAACGTGATACCTTCCCGAGAGTTGCCATCTCTCGGACCCGAGCCAGTGATCCGCCTCAACCTGCGCAATTGCGTTCGCTGAGTTCTTGGAGACCTTCATCTCCCCAACGGTGATGTCATGTCGAGTGACATCGAAGCCGGGCAAAAACCCCGACCATCCCGTCGCTTTGTCGGATGGGCTTCCTGATCTTGGCGCGTTGCCCCACAACGAAGAGTAATCCGAGGTGGATACGGGCGCATAGAGCTGGCAGATGGCCTCAAATTCCCGGAAATCTGCAAACACGCCAATCGCCTCAATTGTGGATGCGATTTGAGCGCGGTCTTTGGCTTCAATCTCGAATTTTTCTGCGGCGACAGAGCAGCCGAGCAAGCAAAGCGGCCCTGAGACAAAGCCGAGGAAACACTTTCGCATCAACTCTTCCCTTTTCGGTTGCGTTAGGAGTTAGCCCCAAAGGTCGCGCCAATGTCTTCCAGAACGCGTTCGTCAAGCCGTTCCATCTGCATCGGCGTGATAGAAATGGAGCCGCCCAATAATGCTTCCAAGTCCGAGCCTTCCCTTACGGTCGTGCGGTTTAAGCGAAGCCTCATGGTGACCGATTGGTTTCCATCCAAATCGTTTTCCCCCGGTACGAATTCCAGCGGACCGGGCAATTCATGAGGGAAGGTGATGACAATCGGCGTTTCTTCGCTTAGCGGCCCTTTTGGAAAATTTATGTTCACGTAGTCGGAGAGTGTCGTGGCGCGAACGTAAGCCGCCGCAAACTTTGCCGTGAGCGCGGCCGCGCCTTCCAAGTCCGAACCTTCGCCGCGCCAGTTCGAAACGGCAATTGCTTTAATTCCATAATGCGCTGCTTCGCGCGCAGCCCCGATTGTGCCGCTGTAGAGATAAGATGCGCCAAGATTGGGACCAGGATTAATGCCGGAAACCACAAGGTCGGGTTTTCGTCCATGAAGAGCTTCGACCTCCAACAATCCCCAACGAACGACCGCGACCGGAGGGCCGTCAAGCCAATACGCGTTTTCAACACAATCAAAGTCTGTCTTTGACCAAGACATGTTCTCGAGTTCACGCGCCATGGAACTGGATCCGCCCATATTGATCCTGGGCGCCGCCAAAACAACATGAGCGACCTCGCTCATTGCGCACGCCAGCGCCTCGAGCTCCGGCGCCTCATAACCGTCGTCATTGGTTACAAGAACAATGGGTTTTGCGTCACTGGCAATGCCAGAACCGATGCCGCTTGCGGCGAAGGCGACGGACAAAGTCGCCGCCAGAGTGACTTTGTAATTCATGATAAATTGTCCATTTATTGCTGGTTGAAAAAGGCGGCTAAAGACCTGGCGTCGCCAGTGGATCGAGGTCGCTGGCGCGGTCATCGCCATAAACGGCAATTTCGTTCATTGTAAGGAACATCTCCCAAACGACGCCGCTTGGGTCTATTGCCCAATGTTTATCGGATTCCGCATAGCAACACTTTGCCCCTTCTTGCTCCAGCGTTGTGATGCTTGCATCGCCGAGTTGTGCGTAAAGGCCTTCAAGTTCCGCCTCAGTTTCCGCCTGGATGCCGATATGGTTTAGGCCGGCTTTGCGGTCAGGTTTCTGTGAGATTGCAAAGTTTACGCACGGATCGTCCAAAACCCATTTCACATAGTCAGGTTGTTTGACTGCCGGGTCGGCGCCAAACATTGCGCTATAAAAATTCAATGAATGTTTGAGGTCATCGACGCTGATATGGATATGGAAGCGTTTCATATCTTCATTTCCGTCATTAGATCTCGCCGAAGCAAGAGTATTGTTGCATTTTGCAACTAAATACCATACCTGTTGCGGAATGCAACTAATAAGGCGTGACATGGCGTCAAAAAATCAACACGTCGCCATAATCGGAGCCGGCCCGATTGGACTTGCGGCGGCCGCGCATTTGCACCGGCAAGGAATTCCATTCAGCATTTTTGAATCTGGCGCGCGCCCGGGCAGCGCTATTTCGAAGTGGGGACACGTGCGAATGTTCAGCCCTTGGCGTCACAATATGGACGAAACATGTGTCGAGATGTTGCGGCAGTCGAGGGCCTGGAATGCGCCGGACCAGGAACACATTCCCACCGGTGATGAACTGGTCCGCGACTATTTGGAGCCGCTGGCGTCACTTCCTTCGATCAGGCCGCACCTAAAACTGGGCGCAACGGTGTTGGCCGTTACCCGCAATGAAGCGGACAGGTCGTGGCAAAACGATAGAGACAAAATACCCTTTCAAATAACGTTCGAGGAAACTGTGTTGGGTCGAACCGAGCAACGCAGAATGCTCGCAACCGCGGTGTTAGACGCTTCGGGGCTAATGCACTCGCCGCGGCCGGTTGGATCAAACGGGCTGCCGATTGACGGCGAAGAGCCTGACAATCCGCGCGTTCTTTATCATTGTCCCAACAGGGACGAAATTCATCAGATGGGGCGGAGAATTCTCGTCATCGGCAGCGGTCATACGGCGATGCAATGTCTCGTTGCATTGGGACACAAACAATCAACTGCCGATTACGAACGGGAAATTCACTGGGCGGTTCGTGGCGACAGTCCGGAGCCATATCTGCGGGTGCAAGGGAAAGATCGTTTTCCCGGGCGTTTGGCATTGCACGAAAAAACCCGTCAGTTGTTGGATCGAGAGAACTTCGACGTCCTATGTAGCGCACGCTTTGCGAGAATGGCGAGTATGGGAACCGAAGTGGAAATGACATGGCTTGGAGGCGAGAGCCGAGTCTATGATCAGGTCGTTGTCGCTGCTGGATATAAGCCCCAATACAGCATGACTTCAGAGTTGCAGCTCGAATTTCACCCGGTGTTTGAGTGTCCGGCCGGCATGAGCGCCGTCGTTGAAGCGGCTCAACATGCATGCTCGGAGGTTCCTTCTCACGGAGAGGTGGAGCTTCGACATCCGGAAAAAGATTTTTACATTGTCGGCATGAGGAGTTTTGGACGGGCTTCTTCGTTCTTTCTGGTCGCCGGCTACGAACAAGTTCGAACAATTGCCGCCAGGTTGGCGGGCAATGACGAGGAAGCGATTCCGAAACCCTATGACCGGTTCGATGAGGACACATTGAAAGATTTTCTTGATCGGCACCCAAATTATCTGACGTCTGCCTTCGGCTGACACACTCGACTTCGCTTCAAACATGCTTACAAGTTTCCAAAGACGATAAGTGGAAGCGACCGCCTGATGGCTGAAACAAGAAGAGCCGCGATTGAAAAGCTTTATGATGTCCTTCAGGCTTACGAAAGACTCTACCAATTTCGCGACCCAAATAATGCGTGCTTGTTCGATCTGCGCGTAAATGAATGCTATGTGTTGCAGCTGATCGTCGAGCAGGGCCCGCTCTCTGTTGCCGAGATAGCAGCGGCTTTGGGCATTCATAAGAGCAACGCCAGCCGGATTGCCCACGCGTTGGGCGAAAAGAACTACACAAAATCGGCAACCGATAAAGATGACAAGCGAAGCGTGCTTTGGGATGCGACGGCGACGGGCAAGAAGAAAATGCTCTCGATCAAAAAATATCTGGTGGACCGCTTTTCGGCGACGCTTCATGGCTACCGCGTCAGCGAACTTGCGAAACTATCTGAAGCGCTCGAAAGGCTTGCCGCCGATGCGCAAAGTCGAATGTCGGATCAGTGTGTATGAAATTCCGTTTTTTGACGTGACGTCTGTCGAAATTTATGGCGCCTTGTACGCCACGCCTTCCTTCATAACGAAGTCGACATCTTCAAGTTCGGTAACATCCATAAGCGGATCGCCGTCAACAGCGATGATGTCGCCTGACTTACCGGGTTCGATTGATCCGAAGTCTTCAAAAAACCCAAGATGCTGGGCCGCGACGACGGTCGCGGACCGGATCGCTTGCATTGGCGTCAGGCCGGCCTCCACCAGCAAGGAAAATTCCCGCGCATTGTCCCCGTGCTTGGATACGCCGGTGTCGGTGCCGAAGGCGATTTTGACGCCGGCGTCATGAGCCCGGCGCACCATGTCGAGCATTTGCGGGCCCACTTGTTTTGCCTTTACGCGCACCGGCGGCGGCAGAAAGCTGCCTGGATCGTCGGCGAGTTCGGCGACCGTCACGCCGGCGAGGATGGTCGGCACCAGATAGGCGTCATGGCGTTTGAAGAGCCGGAATGATTCAGCATTTGAAAAAGTGCCGTGTTCGATGGAATCAACGCCAGCGCGCAAGGCGGCGTTGACGCCGTCAGCCCCATGAGCGTGCGCAGTGACTTTTCGACCCATAGAGTGCGCCGTCTCCATGATGGCTTTCAATTCGTCTTCAAAAAACTGCTGTCCAGTGCCGGCGGCGGTTTCGGAAAGAACGCCGCCGGTCGAAACAAGCTTGATGTGATCAGCCGAACGCCGCGCTTGTTCGCGCACCGCCTTACGGCATTCAGCGACGCCGTCGCACACGCCGGACGGTTTGATGACATCAAATACATCGTTGCGATATCCATGACGCTGGCCGTGCCCGCCGGTCGGCGAAATTGTATGGCCGGATGAATACAAGCGTGGGCCGATAACATCGCCGCGTTCGATTCCGTCGCGGAGAGCGAAGACCGCATCGTCGCCGCGGGCGCCCACATCGCGCACGGTTGTAAAGCCCGCAAGCAAGTTCCTCTTCGCATAGCGTGCGCCGACAATCGCGGTGTCTGCGTCGGAATTTTCAACGACGCTGAGTTTTCCGCGGGGGCCGAGCTCGCTGGTTATGTGAACATGAGAATCGATGAGGCCCGGCAAAACGAAATAATTTTTGAGATCGTGAATGACGACCGTATCGTCGGGCCCGGCATTGGCGTCGGTGATATAACCTGGCGATACGCTTTCGATGACGCCGTCGCGGATGATGATCGTTTGTTCCGATGCCGCAGCGTCGCCAGGAATGGCGAGGAGGCGGCCGGCGTGAATGATGGCAATCTCCGCTGCGTACGCAGACCCAAAATATGTCCAGGCGCAAAATGCGGCGAGGGTTGTGAATACCATTCTTTTCATGATGATGCCGGCCCCTGTCTTGTCTATTGTGCTTATTCCGACAATTGTGCTGCGCGTTGTACTCTGCGTCCGATGTGCAGGCGGTTGTTGGGAAAATCGAGTACGATCCGTCGGTCGCGGAACATATCGGCGCCAAGCAGCCCGTATGGCTCGTCGTCGAGGTCGAGCTCGTTAAAGACTTCCGAATTGTAAACAATGACAACTACGTTGCGCCATGACTTCCTGCCGATCCGGATGCGCTGTATGCGGACGAGCTTTGACTCGCGTTCATTGCCAAAAAGGTCCTGTACTTTGGGAAGGCGCGTCGCCATTCCCGTCGTGCGCACGGACACGGTCCGCGCCGACAGCATGTGGCGGAGCGCCGCGTAGTTGATGATCGATCCGGACGCGCCAAGATCAAGGATGAACGAATAAGATCTGCCGCGAATGCGAGCCTTTAAAACATAAAGAGGCCGCGTTCCGTCGCCGAACAATGTGGGTTCAAGTTCAACGTCGGACCAACCCCGGCCATCGACAAAGTCCGGCGCTCGTCCTGGATATAGTTTGACGGTCCGCGTTGTCGGATCGATATCAACGGCGTATTGCGCAAGAAAGTCGAGACCAAGAACGCCTTGGGGCGTCGTGCGCGGCTCGTCCCAGTCACTGACAACGACGCTGACGACATTTTCAATAGCCTGTCCGCCCATTTCAATTGTGCCGATATAGCGCGGCGGTAGATTATTGGCTTCAATGAGGCCGAGAATTCGGCGCGGTTCTCCGTCGACAAACGGGAAGTCTTGTTGTCGCGCCAGGTTTTCAAACACAACGGAGAGCGTAGCGCCGCTGTCGACGACAAAGTCATAGGGGCCCTGGCCGTTGACCATGACCGGAACGGTGATCCAGCCATCATAGGAGTAGCTGTAGGGGACCTCTGCTACAGGTTCTTGCGCCTTCGCGCCCGCAACAAAGATCAAGGTGAGCGATACAAAAAGCGCCGGTAAAATAACCAGCGTTCGATATCCCCGGAATATTTCCAGCAACCGACGCAACATAATATCCGCTTTATGCCTCCCTAACTCTCAATGATAATCCGCTCGCCGGGGAAATCCAGAATGAAGGACTGCTCAGTTAAAAGATCTGCGCCGAGAATACAGTAAGGACGCCGCTGGACGCCGAGTTCGCGAAATATATCGGCTGAAAAAACGACGATGCGCTTTTTTTGCCACTCCGCCGGTCTGATCGAAATACGAGAAACCTCAACAACCTGTGCGGTTTCAACTGTGCCGAATACGTCATTGATGCGTGATCCAATGCGCCGGCCGTGGCGCGGGAATGAATCGACGAACACTCCCGAAAACATGGCGTTTAATCCTCTCCCATTCACGATTGTGAACGCCGAGCCTGTGTCGACAATGCAGTTGATGTCGCGGCGGTTGAAAGTGACTATCGTCTTGAAAAGTGGTGCGTCGTCTTCCCGAAAATCCTGCAGCGGCATGGGTTGAGCCGTGAAGTCCTTTCCGGCGCCGAAAGCGCCGCCGCCATAAAGGGCCATGATTTGGCGATCCGTATCGAAATGGACGACGAAGCGCCCAAGAAAGTCGAGACCCAAAACCCCGTGCGGCGATACGAGCGGCGCGGACCAGTCTTCGAGCACCACGCCTACATGGTCGCTCATGACAATTCCGCCAACTTCAATCGCTCCGATCTGCCAGGCCTGCAGATAGCGAGTTTCAGTGAGGCCGACGACGCGCATTCTCGATTGCGGCGCCTGCTGAAAATCATGTTGATCGGCAAGCCGCTGGTAGACGGCTGTTCGCGTCGCCGCGGAATCGACGATAAAGTCGTAGGGGCCCTGGCCGTTCACCTGCGCCGAGACGATGATCCACCCCTCGTCGTCTATGCGAAACGGGATTTCGGCAATGGGCGCTGACGCGCTGACGATCGGCGCTTGACCGGATGTCGCGGCGCATGCGGCCAGCATCAGGCTGAAGGCGATGCTGATGGTCCTCATCATTATGAGGACAACACTAACCGCCTTGGCCTCAACCCCGCCAGTCGCCTCGCCGTGCTGTGAAGCCCGGCGGCCGCATTGAGCGCTGCAGCGCAGCACAAAACGGTCGCTGGAACATGGCTTTGCGGGCGCCCATCTCAGAGACAGACAATAGTGGGAGAGACATCGTGATCGATTGGACGAGGAATCTGCCCAAACCGGCTCAGGCCTTGTTGTGGGCGGCTTCGATCGCGGCAATTTTCGTCGGCGCGTATTTTCTCGCTGCGTAAACGCGGACGCCCTTGAACTTTGGTGTTTTCCACGTATAAACCGCCGCTCTTATGTGCTCGCCGGGCCAAAAAGGCATGCCTTGACGAGCTTATTACGCGCCCGAAAGGGATCAGACAGGAAAAGCGAAATGCCAAAGATGAAGACAAAAAAGTCCGCCGCCAAGCGGTTTAAAGTGACGGCGAGCGGAAAGATCAAGCATGGGGTCGCCGGCAAGCGGCACCGCCTTATCAGTCACAACGCGAAATATATTCGCCAGCAGCGCGGAACCGAAGTGCTCTCGAAAGCCGATGAGCAAGTGGTCAAGCGCTACATGCCCTACGACCGATAGGAGACTGATCAAATGGCACGTGTAACCGGGGGCACCGCCGCCCACGCCCGTCACCGCAAAATCATCAAGCGCGCCAAAGGCTATTACGGCCGGCGTAAAAACACTTTCACCGTCGCCAATCAGGCTGTGGAAAAGGCCGGCCAATACGCCTATCGCGACCGTCGCGCCCGAAAGCGCAATTTCCGCTCGCTCTGGATTCAGCGCATCAATGCTGCGGCCCGCGATGCAGGACTAACCTACGCTCGCTTCATCAACGGTCTTTCAAAGGCCGGGATCGAGGTTGACCGCAAAGTTCTCGCAGACCTTGCCGTTCATGAGCCGGAGGCTTTTAAAGCGTTGGCGGAAAAGGCGAAATCAGCTCTCGCGTAAGTCCTTTTTGGATTTTTCGTATTTAACCCGGCCCGGTGTTCCGCGCCGGGTTTTTCATGTCTGGAGGGTCGGGGATCGGCTTGGCGCCACGCGTTGTGCGTATTTTTCTGAAAATTTTTTGTTAAACTGTACCGTTTACTATTGTTTTTTAAAGTAAGTGCCTCTATATTGCTCTTGCCGTCACAAAAAAACACCAAGCGGCGTCGGTATCATGCGTATTAAGATATTGAAAGAAAAGGCAAATGACAAAAATCGCAAGTTTGGCAGGCTTCGCTCTGTTGAGCGTTTTGCTGCTCCCGACAAATAGTTACGCAGGCCCGGTCAACCACTCGCCGGCGACGGAGAACCTACGTCTGGAATTCGCTGAAGTCGTCGACACCGCCATTGATCAATGCCGCGAAGAATTGGCCGGCGACGTCTTCGCCAATTTTCGCCTGGAAGCCTGCGTCGAAGGCAAAGTGACTGATTTCATTGAGAAATCAGATGTCCCGACGCTCGCCGCCTACGCAGCCGACACCGAAAGCTTTTTAGTGGCGTCGGCTCCCTAGGGCGGGCGCCGCCAGGTCCGCATGGCTGACGACGAGACATTTAATAAAGTTTCATTGTCGTCGCCGAGCGAAGCGGCCTAGCGATATTGCATCGCAGCATGAGAATGCATGGGCGTTTCTGACGGCCATGGGTTCCAAGGACGGCTCGCCTCAGGCGGATCGATCAGGCTGAACGAGATCAGTTGCGTATTCATTGTTGCGTTTGAGTTGCGTATCACTGGTTGCGTTTAAGGCGGGCTCTCGACAATGAGGGCCCGCTTTTTTATGGAGTGGGTTATGAATTCGCTCGTCGTTCATTCGTTTCGCGCGTTTATGCGCTTTGAGGGCTTCTTTACCGGGGGCCCCTGAACGGATGACGATGGCGAAAAACGCCGGTAAGCGTCATCCGAAGGATGGCGCTTTTTTGTTGGGGAAATAGCGATACCGACCGATGAAAGTCTGGTTGAGCATAATTGCCGCGGTGTTGTTGCTTGCGCCCAATGTTGGCGCGGCTGAAGAACGCGCGCGCGCCCGCGATCTGGGCGTGAAGCCCGGCGTTCTGGCGCCGGGCCCGTTGAATGCGATTACCGACGTTGGTGGCGTAAAAGTTGGGCATGTTACGCTTGATCGAGGAAGCGACGTGCGCACAGGCGCGACGGCGATCCTGCCCCACAGCGGTAATCTTTATCAGGACAAGGTCCCTGCCGCCGTCGTTGTCGGCAACGGATTTGGCAAGCTTGCCGGGTCGACCCAGATCACCGAGCTTGGCGAGATTGAAACGCCCATCGTGCTCACCAATACGCTCAACGTGCCGGAAGCGGCCGCCGCCATCATTGAGTGGACGCTGGGTCAGTCCGGCAATGAGCGCATTGGATCCGTCAATGCGGTCGTCGGTGAAACCAATGACGGCGGCCTTAACAACATTCGCAAACGCGCGCTGAAGCCGAAACTCATTCGCCGCGCGATTGAAACGGCGCAAAGCGGTTCTGTTGAAGAAGGATCGATTGGGGCGGGGCGCGGAACGCGCGCATTCGGATGGAAAGGCGGGATCGGAACAAGCTCGCGAAAACTGCCGGACAGTCTCGGCGGATGGACGGTCGGTGTTCTCGTGCAGTCGAATTTTGGCGGGATTTTATCCGTAGACGGCGTTCCGGTTGGCGAGATGCTCGATCAATATTATTTGCGCGATCATGTAGACAAGGGCGACGCGGATGGGTCCATCATGATCGTCACGGCCACCGACGCGCCGCTGTCGGACCGCAACCTCGAACGCCTTGCTCGCCGAGCTCTTGCCGGTCTCGCGCGCACGGGCGCGGCGATGAGCAATGGATCAGGCGACTATGTGATTGCCTTCTCAACAGCGGAGGGCGTGCGCCGCACCCCTGTCAGGCGAGCCAAGGTGGCTCAAATCGACGACGTTCCCAATAGTCTTTTTTCACCCCTTTCACAGGCGACGATTGAAGCGACCGAAGAGGCAATCCTGAATTCGCTCTTTATGGCCACAACGGTAGACGGGTATAATACGTACAAAGATGAACCCGCTCGCGTTGAGGCTTTGCCGCTCGGTGCGCTGCGTCAGATTATGAACAACCGTCAACAGACGACGAAATAGAGCAGATAAGATGTCCGATCTCGAAGCACTGGAAAACGATCTCCTCGCAAAAATTGGCGCCGCCGCCGATGCCGGCGCCCTTGAGGCCGTACGCGTTGCGGCGCTTGGCAAGAAGGGCGTCGTTTCCGAGCGTATGAAGACGCTTGGCAAGATGAGCCCTGAAGAGCGCAAGGAAATGGGCCCCGCCCTTAACGGGCTCAAGACCCGTGTTGCCGATGCGATCGAGGCGAAGAAGTCGGCGCTTGAAGACGCGGCTTTAGACGCGCGCCTCGCGACGGAAAAAGTCGATGTGACGCTTCCCGTGCGGCCGGAACCCCAGGGCAAAATCCACCCCGTTTCTCAAGTCACGGAGGAAATCGTCGCGATTTTCTCCGCCATGGGTTTCGATGTGGCCGAAGGCCCGGACATCGAGGACGATTTTCACAATTTTACCGCACTGAACTTCCCCGCGGATCACCCGGCGCGGGAAATGCACGACACGTTTTTCTTTGAAGAAAAGGAAGACGGCGGTCGCATGTTGCTGCGGACCCATACGAGCCCTGTGCAGATCCGCACCATGATGAACCAGAAGCCGCCGATCCGCATCATCATCCCGGGACGGACCTTTCGCTGCGACTCGGACCAGACCCACACGCCCATGTTCCATCAGGTCGAAGGGCTCGTCATCGATCGCGAAACCCATATGGGCCATTTGAAAGGCACGTTAGAGGCGTTTGCGAAAACCTTTTTCGAAGTCGACAGCGTCAAGACGCGCTTTCGTCCACACTTTTTTCCGTTCACGGAACCCTCTGCGGAAATGGATATCGGCTATGAGCGCGTCGGCTCTTCAGATGGTCGGGGGGAAATCCGAATCGGTCAGGGCGACGACTGGATGGAGATTCTCGGCTGCGGCATGGTTCATCCCAATGTTCTCAGAAACTGCGGTCTCGATCCCGACGAATATCAAGGGTTTGCCTGGGGCATGGGCGTTGATCGCCTCGCCATGCTGAAATACGGGATTCCCGATCTGCGCGACTTCTTTGCCGCTGATGTGCGGTGGCTTGAACATTACGGCTTCGATCCGCTCGACCAGCCGAACCTTGCGGTGGGATTAAGCCGATGAAATTCACCCTAAGCTGGCTCAAAGAGCACCTCGAAACCGATGCATCGCTCGACGAAATCGTCGAGACCATGATCGCCGTCGGGCTGGAGGTAGAATCTGTCGACAATCCTGCCGACCGGCTTACCGCCTTTACCATCGGCGAGGTGCTGGAAGCGGAAAAACATCCCGATGCGGACAAGCTGAAGCTCTGCAAGGTCGCCACAAAAGACGGCGAAATGCAGATCGTTTGCGGCGCGCCCAACGCGCGGAAAGGCATCAAGATCGCCTATGCGCCAGTGGGCGCCTATGTGCCCGGCATCGATCTTACGCTCAAAAAAGCGAAAATCCGCGGTGTTGAGAGCTTCGGCATGATGTGTTCGGCCCGGGAAATGGAACTGGGCGATGACCATGACGGCATCATCGAGGCGCCGGCCGAAGCAAAAGTCGGCGATCCCATCGCCGGCTGGCTCGGCGTTGACGATCCGGTGATCGATTTCGAGGTGACGCCCAATCGTCCGGATACGAACGGCGTCGCCGGGGTCGCCCGCGATCTCGCCGCCGCAGGTCTCGGCAAGCTCATCACGCCGGAACCGGAGGCGATCAAAGGCGAGTTTGAAAGCCCGCAAAAAGTCGAATTGCGTTTTAGCGACGAAACCAGGGACGCCTGCCCGTGTTTTGTCGGGCGCTATATACGCGGCGTTAAAAACGGGCCGAGCCCGCAATGGCTGCAGGACCGTCTGCGCGCCATTGGTCTGCGCCCCATCTCTGCGCTTGTCGATATCACCAATTACCTCACCTATGACCGGGCGCGGCCGCTGCATGTCTACGACGCCGACAAGCTAAAGGGGGTGCTTCACGCCCGCCTCGCCGAACTCGGCGAAACATTCCTCGCTCTCGACGGCAAGGAATATGAAGCCGACGAAACCATGACCGTGATCGCCGACGACAATGGCGCTGAAGGCTTTGGCGGCGTTATCGGCGGCGAGGAAACCGGCTGCACGGAAGAAACCGTCAACGTCTTCATCGAGTGCGCCTATTTCGATCCTCTGCGCACAGCCAAGACCGGCCGCAAGACGGGCCTTGTTACTGACGCGCGTTATCGTTTCGAGCGCGGCGTTGATCCGAACTTCATTCTGCCGGGGATCGAAATGGCGACGCGCCTTGTACTGGATCTCTGCGGCGGGAAGCCAAGCGAGGTTGAGCTTGCCGGCGCCGTTCCGAGTTTCGAAAAGACCGTGCTTTATCCAACCACGGAAATTCGGCGTCTGACCGGCATGGATGTGGATCCGGAAGGCCAGGAGCGCATCCTTTCTGCTTTGGGTTTTGTGGTGCGCAAGTCCGACCCGTGGCAGGTCGATGTTCCGAGCTGGCGGCCCGATGTTGACGGCAAAGCGGATCTCGTTGAAGAGATCGCCCGCGTCGTCGGCTTCGACCATCTGCCGACGGCGACCCTGCCGCTCACGAACGCGGTCGAGGCGCCGAAACTCACCCCGGCGCAGGAGCGGCGCGGGCGGGTGCGTCGCGCACTTGCCGCGCGCGGATTACTAGAGGCGGTTACCTGGTCGTTCACCGACGAGCGCCATGCGGCGCTTTTCCGCAGTGCGAATGAGCTGAAGGCCGCCGGGCTTTATCTCGCCAACCCGATCGCATCCGATCTTGGCGTGATGCGTCCGTCGATCCTGCCCAATCTGATTGCAGCCGTGCAGCGCAATGCAGATCGCGGTCGCGGCGATCTTGCTCTTTTCGAAGTTGCGCCGATTTATGAAAGTGATGCGCCTGAAGGCCACAAGGATGCGGCCGCCGGCGCGCGCCGCGTAAACCCGCCGCGCCACTGGTCAGTTGGTTCCCATGCGGAGGATGGCGTGTTTCTCGCCAAGGCTGATGCGCTTGCAGCGCTGGAGGCAGCGGGCGCGCCCATCCAAAGTCTTCAGACCGCAGCGCCAGGTCCTGATTATTTTCACCCCGGACGCTCCGGCTACCTGCGGCTTGGGCCCGGCAAGAAGCTCGCTGCTTTTGGTGAAATACATCCGCGTATATTAAAGGCGATGGATGTGGACGGACCGCTCTACGGTTTTGAAATCGATCTCGGCGCCGTTCCGGCGCCGCGCAAAAAGGCGGTCAAAACACGGGCCGCCCTCGATGCTTCGGACCTGCTTCCGGTGAAACGCGATTTTGCGTTTGTCTGCGACGCTGACACCGCTGCGGAAACGTTGATCCGAGCGGTCAAGGCAGGAGACAAGGCGCTCATTGGCGACGTCATCCTGTTTGATGTTTACGAAGGAAAGGGCGTGCCGGAAGGTAAGAAATCCCTCGCGGTGGAGGTGACGCTGCAACCGCGGGACAAAACCCTCACTGACGAAGAAATTGAAGCGGTCTCAAAGCGCATCGTCACACAGGTGGAAAAAGCGACCGGCGGAACTTTACGCCACTAATTACCGCAACAGCCTATATTTCCACAATATTTGTATAGTTGGGCCATCAACAATATTAACAAAGTCTGGACGGCCTTAGATTTATTGATCGGGGCTCGTTTAGGGCGCGTTGACCTCTATTGGCGTAACCTGTGGTTGCAATCACCCAGCAACCATAGGTGACACGTGAGCAAGGAACGCCGCCAACACCCCCGGATCGACGGGGAAATCGAAGCCAGCATTCTTATCAACAACGCAATCAACGCCACCGTGCAGGTATACGATGTATCCGCCGGCGGGATCGCCTTTCACTATGACGGCGATATCGCGATGGGCGATCACATTGTCGCCCGACTTGATGGCGGCGCGCGCCTTGAAGGCGACGTGGTGCGGATTTTTGAGGGCGGTTTCGCCATCGTGCTTGAGATGAGCGAGCATAAGCGCAAACGGCTCGCCCAAACGCTCGATCGCGCCCGCGCGCGAGGGCGCGCCATCGATCGGCTAAATCTCGAACGTCGCCTCGCAAACCGCGTTAGCGCCATGCGTCAATCCGTGATCTGTGAGACGGCGGATCGGCGGGTTGCTGTCCGCATCATCGACATGTCGCTTACCGGCGTTGCGATTGAAACTGAAGAGGCGCTCGAAATGGACGCCCTCGTGGTCATCGGCAAGATGCGCGGCACCATCGTGCGCAAGGAGGGCAATCGGTACGGCATTCAGTTCTCCTCCGCCGAGGACGGATTTGACGCCGTGGGCGAAGGGCTCGCCGCCGCGGAACCGGCTACAGCGCCAGCGGCCGAGGAAAAATCGCCGGCCCAGCGCCAGGCATAGGGCGCCGGCGCGCGCCGGCGGCCGCCGGTCCACCTCTGATGCTTGCGAACACGCCGGGCGCGCGCTAAGACCCGGCGCTCCGATCCTCGCGATTTGGGCCGCTTTAGCTCAGTTGGTAGAGCACATCATTCGTAATGATGGGGTCACGTGTTCGAGTCACGTAAGCGGCACCACGCGCCGGGCCCGTTTGGGAAGTAAGTGCGGGCGGCAGCTGGGGGACAACCTCGCTTCCTCTGTCACCGACACGGCGAACCCTGCACAAAACATTCGGCGAGGTTTTGGAGGGCAAGCCCCCAAAACCTCAATCCGCCTCACTTTATTTTGGCCGACGCACGCCGCGTTACAGATATTGAATCCGCGCATAGCGCGAGCAATTGCGGTTCGCGGCTCGTTTAAGCCGGCGATGGGGCACATGATAGGCTTCCGGGCCGCGTACGAGCACGGAGCAAACCCGCTGCTTGCGTCCGGAATATGTCCAGTAGTTTTCTTCAACGACGGTAATATAGGCGTCGTAGCGGCGCGTATTGATGTGGCGCCGGAACACGACTTCGCTGCGGGGGCGTCTGTAGCCGCGACGGCTGCGGTGGCGATCGTATCTATTGTACCGATCGTATCTATTGTACCGATCATATCGGTGGCGCCGTTGATAATCGCCGCGGCGAGAATATCGGTCTGCTTCGTAATAGTTATAGTAATTGGCGTCGTGCACCCGATGATCGTGATCGCGCGGGCAATAGGCGGGCCTGCGTTCTGCGGCGGCCTCTGTTGCGATCAGCGCTCCGACGACGACAATTAGCGCCGCGCAAATTTTGGGAAAGGCTGGCATCGATTTCTCCATGGCGCCCCAGCCATTTGAAGACGCGCCCCCAGCGCTAATCGATGGTTAACGGTGATGGACGCGAATTGCGGCGAGATTGGCGCGGAAGGCGGCGCCTGATCGCCATATTTCCCGCCTGCGCCTTAACAGGGCCGATCGGCGCACAGGCGGCTGCGCCCCGAAACTTCAACAATTCTTATGAGAATCAGCGATAGTGCGGGCGTTATGAAAATCTTGTTTGTCACGCGGAAATGGCCGCCGGCGGTAGGGGGCATGGAGCTTTACAGCCGCGAGCTGGCCGCCGCCATGAAGGCTCATGCGGATATCGACGTCGAGGCGCTGCCGGGGCGGGATGATGGGCGCCCGCCAACCGGTCTTGCGCTTGCGAGATTTTTTCTGCGCGCAGGGTTTACGCTTGTCGCGCGCGGGCGACGTTATGACGTTATTCACTTCGGCGACTTCGTGCTCTTCCCGCTTGCCGTGTGGGCGGCGATCGTCTCGCCCTGGTCGCGCCGAATGGTGACGGTGCACGGGCTTGATCTTATCTACGGAAGGCGAAAGGGGTGGAAGCCATTCCTGTACAGAGTATACGTCGCCATCGCGCGCCTGCTGCAGGGGGCTGTTCACGTTTTTGTCGCCAATTCATCAGCAACGGCGACAGTTGCGCGGGAATTGAATTTCAGGAACGTCGCCGCCATTCCACTCGGCGTCTCGATCCCCGAAGAAGCGCCCGCGACGACGGGTGAGGCGCCAAAGTCTGCGGGGCGCAGCAGCCACCGCTATGTTCTCTTTGTTGGCCGTATCGTTCCCCGCAAAGGACTTGCCTGGTTTGCGGAGAATGTTCTGCGCCGGCTGCCGAACGGCGTTGCATTGAAAATTGTCGGCGGTGCGTGGGACAAGGCCGAGCTCGACCAGGCATTGCTAATCCCGCATACAGAATATTTGGGCCGCGTCGATGATGAGGAGCTCCGACGCATCAGAAGTGATGCGGCTGTCGTCATTATGCCCAACCGCAGCGTCGATGACGGAGACATGGAAGGCTTCGGGCTTGCTGCGCTTGAGGCGGCCGTGGACGGGTCGGTTTTGGTCGCGTCGGGTATTGAAGGCATAACGGACGCGGTTATTGACGGCGAGACGGGTTTTCTTGTTCCAGAGGGCGATGCGGACGCTTGGGCCGAAAAAATCAACGAAATAATGGCGTGGACCCCGGCCGGACGGTCGCAGTTTCTGGCGCGCGCGCAAGAAATCATCGCTGAACGATACTCCTGGGACCGGGTTGCCCGCGAAACGCTCGCGCTGGCGGCGGCGTAAGGCGACGGGCGCTATGGATTACACCTTCGTCAAAAACTTTCTGCGGCGGTATTTGCGTCATCCACGGATTTATTCCATGGCGCGCCGAGCGATGCTGTTGGGTCAATGGGCGATCAGGAAGCCTGACGAGGCGGATTTTGCTGCGTTTAAAGAAATGCGGAATGAAAAGGGCCTGGTTGTCGATATCGGCGCCAATGGGGGGCAGTCGGCTATCGCGTTTTCGTTCTTGCTGCCGAAATTTGATATTCTCTCCTTTGAACCAAATCCGGCGCTCTGGCGCGATCTTGAATTTGTTGCGCGCATTATCGGACGTCGCTTTTCTTTCAGGAAAATCGGGCTCGGCCCCGCCGCCGACGCCATGACCCTTTACGTGCCGCAATTGGGCGCGTTGCCCGTCACCACGCGCGCAAGTCTCGACCGCGCCGCCGCTGAAGCCCATTGTGAACGCCTCGCCAAGGAGGTTGGTCAAAAGCCCGACATAAAGGAAACGACAGTCGAGATTGTCGCCTTCGATGATCTCGGCCTGCATCCGGACATCGTCAAAATCGATGTAGAGGGGTATGAACTTCACGTCCTTGAAGGCATGACGCGCACGCTCGAAACCGACAAGCCTGTTTTGCTCTTGGAAAGCAATCCAGACGATCGCGCTTGCATGGAGCTATTGTGGCGGCTCGGCTATCGATTTTACTACTTCGATCTTGCCACAGGTCGCGTCACCGCCGATCCTCAGCATCGCACGCGAAACTGGTTCGCTGCGCCGCAAGGCAAGGAAACTCTTTTGGGCCTCTAGCGAGGCCGCAATCCGCGAACCGCGAATCTACTTCAGCGCACCCTTTGCGCGCGCCTCCGCGTCGGCGTAAGGTCTCGCCCAGATCATCAGACCGGTGGGGAGCGGCATGAGGGCATTCCGGTTATTTATAAGGCTGACGCTCTATTATATGTGCGTCACCGGCGTCGTTTACTCGGTCGTCGTGCTTTTTCCTGAGTTGGAGGAATTCCTGCCAATCGGCGGCGCGGAATCGTTGCTGAGCGGACCAAGCGCGGATCCATTCGAGTCTATCGAGATCGGCGCAACGCGCGTGGCAAACCTCGGCGACAGTCTCATCTGGCTGTGCATCGCCATAAGCGGCGCCTTGTTGACCATAATCCCGATAAGCTGGACCTATATGGCGGTGCGTAAGCGCGATGAATATGATCAGTCCCTGGTGGAAACGATCATTGTATTGCCGATCGCCGTGACGAGCATCGTTATCATTGTCAACAACTCCGTTGCTCTCGCTTTTTCTCTTGCAGGAATTGTTGCGGGCGTGCGGTTTCGCAATACGCTGAAAAGTTCGGGCGATGCGCTTTATATATTACTTGCAATCGGCATCGGTCTTTCCGCCGGCATCGGCGCCATGGAAATTGCGGTCGTCATGTCAATGGCGTTCAATTACGTTTTTCTCGTCTTGTGGATCACTGATTACGGCGCCCGAAAAGGGACCCATCGCTATATGCGCAAGACCTATGCGCGGCACGACAAAAAAACTGCAGAACAGGTTGCGGAATGAAAATGTACTTATGGTTCTTCGCGGTTTTTTCTGTATTTTTCGTGGCGAGCGCGGTGGCGCAGTCGGTTGAGAAACCGCGCCAGTGGGCGCTCAGCAATCATCTGATTGAAGTGTCCGGTCTTGCTGCAGCGTCGGAACGTTCCGTATACGCGCACAACGATGAGTTCGCCATTGTTTACGAAGTCGATGTCGAGGACGGCGCCGTAAAACGCGCCTTTGCTCTTGGCGATCCGACGGTACAAGGCGATTTTGAGGGCGTCGCCGCCTATGACGGGCGCATCTACCTGGTCACTAGCGCCGGACGCATTTACGAGGCTGTTATCGGTGAGCACCGTGACCGCGAACGGTTCAATGTTTACGACACCGGCGTTGGCGCGTTTTGCGAAGTCGAGGGCTTGTCACTGGCGCCGTCGCCGGGCGAATTCTTTGTACTTTGCAAACGTAACCGAGACGGCGAATCCAATAATCGGCTCAATATTTATCGCTGGAGCGTTTTGGACCGTCTCCCTGAATCAGCGCCCGAGTTTTCTATTCCATTTGGAGAGTTTTTACCTAAGTCAGAGCGCGAAGCGTTCCGGCCGGCCGGGATTGAATGGATCGCCGATACGGAAACCATAATGATAGTCTCCTCTCGCTCGCATATTGTTTACTCCTTCGACACCAGCGGGAAGTTTCTCCGTAAGAACCGTCTTTCTCCGGAATTGCACAGGCAATCGGAAGGGATTGCGATGCTCGCCTCGGGCGCGGCCCTGGTGGCGGACGAGGGAAATGGGCGCAAACGCGCCGGCCAGATCACAGTTTACGACGAATTGCCGTAAATAGTTTTATTTTCGGCAAGTGCGCAAAAGGTTCTTTTCGAGCGCTTCGTCGTCGGCGATGTCCTCAAAGAATTCGGCGAGAAAACGGGTCGCGCTGCTTTGAATTTTTTCATCAAGCCCCGGAATGTCTGAAAGCACTGCAGTCAATTCCTCTTCCTTGCCTCTAAATGCAGCGGCCGCGGAGCGGGCGTCATCATTATGGGCGCAGAAGCCGCGATAGCGCCGTTGGCGTACGTTGCGTACCGGAATATTTTCCGGCGGGACCGCGTATGGCGCGTTTATGAGGCCCGCGTAATCAAAATCATAAGGAACGGGGACAAGATTATTGTGCAGCGTTTCGTCTGCGCCGATCAGCTTTGTGTTGTGACAGCAATCTTTTCCTCCGGGTCCGGAATGCATCGACCAGTCAAGATTGCCGATCATATACTGGAAGACCGCGTATAGCCCGGCGTCTTCGTTGTTCAATTGTCCCTTGTCGATGTCTGGCGTGTCAATTTCGACCATGTTGTTGCGCTTTGCCGCATCGTCAGTGTCTTCGATGAGAAAGCCGAGCCGGCTGATTATTGGCTTCCCGTTTTTTGCTTCCACATAGTCAATTTCCGCTATGCGCACCTTGAGGCTCATGGGCGTCATAACGTTGAGCAGCCGATAGGCGGCGTATTCCATGAGGTAGTATTGTTGAAACCGTGATGACCGCTTGCAATGAGTGACCAGCTTCAGCCGTTTTTGTCCGTCAAAGAACGAAGCGTCTTCCGGCTTTTCTGCAAATTCGATTCGCAATGGCGGGAAGTCGCAAAGTGTGCGAGTGCGCCGGGAATTGCCGCGTGCTGAAAGCATAATCGCATGGGTTTCCGGTGCTGCGCCATGATAGTCGAGGCTTGCCTCAAACGGATCGGTTGACCGCTCGGCTTTGCGGACAAGGTCTTTAAACGGCGCCGTGATTGTCAGTTTGATTGTATCATCGTCCGCGAACAACGGGTGCGGATCGCCGGCGTTAAGTGTCGATGGCGCCATTGCGAAGAAAAGCGCCGAGATAAAAATCAAACGCGTCATTGCACATCCTCCTCTGCTGCAGAAAGAAGTCTACGCTCGCCCGTACCAACATTATGAGCGATGATTTCATCGCCAAGAATCTCAAGATAGCTTGCCACACCGCCATAATATTTCGACGCGCCCGTATCGATCTGGATAACGCGGCCGCCAAGACTAGCGCTGATCCCTTCAGTTGTTGGCGTATGGCCGACAACGATGCGCGATGCCCCATAGGCTGAAAGCACGATTTCGATTTCTTCTTGCATCGATGGGCGCGCAGATGGCGATACCGTTTCCGAGTCAACCGCTGCATCACTCGCTTCTTCCGCATTCGCTGGCGGATCGCGGCGAATAAGGCCGCGGTACCAGAGGGGCCCCAGCGGGTCGGCGAGGATCGATGTCGGTGACGCGTCCTGCGTTTTTAAGGCGTCGGTGACCCGTGCATTGATTTCGTCGATCGAGAACACACTATATTCTGCGCTCAATCCTCCGTGCACAAAAAGCGTATCGCCGACCTTGGCGACTGCAGGGTTTCCGGCGACCCAGGCGCCGATTTCGCCGTCCGCATCCCACGCAAGTTGGTGTTCGATGCGCCCGAGCGGCCATTCTTCATACCAGGCTTCGCGAATGGCGTCGGAAGAAAGCGTCGCGTCCTTCTCTAAATAGAACGACTCGACCGACTCGCGGTTTGATTCAAAAACCATGGCGCGACGCTCTCGCGAATTGCGGTCCTTGAACGCCTCATATTCGCCGGCATGCACATAGCGCAGGTCGCCGGTCATGTTCATGGCTTCGTGATTGCCGACCAGCGTTACGACTTTGCCGCCTTTCTTTGCAGCCTGTTTCTGTAGCTTTTGAAGGTGTTCGAAAATTCTTCTAGAATCGGGGCCGCGGTCGGGAATATCGCCGGTCTGAACGAATACTGTATCGCCGCCTTTCCAACGGCCGCGTTTATCGGCTAGGCCGGCGGCGATAACGGTTGCTTCGTACGCGTCGTAATCGCCGTGTATGTCGCCGACGGCAACGATTCGTTGCGGCGCCTCTGCGCCGGTCGCTGCGGCGCATCCGCTAACGGCGACGGACACTGACAATGCAAGAAGAGTTTTTGCAACAATCGAGCGCATGAGCGTCTTATCCTCCCCGGTCCCGCATCTGAACGCCATGCGACCGCTCCACAGCCTCGTTGTCAAGCACTTCAACGATTTGGCGTCTTCAGGCGATTGCGCTATCCCGGGCGTCTTAGTTCTCATGACGGACGGAGTCGCCCGATTTTTACTCTTCTTCGCGAACGCACAAGACCGCTTGTTTTCTGGCCGCCCGCGGCGTTGCTAATCGCCGCTTTGGTCTTTTCCGTCATTGACTATTCCGGGTTCCATGCCGCTGTCACCGTCGCCAATGGTTGGCTTTTAAGCCGGTTCGACTGGTTGTTTTCTTTGGCGTCCTTCGCGGCGGTTTTGCTGGTTTTATGGGTCGCCATTTCGCCGCTCGGGTCAGTGCGTATCGGCGGGCCAGACGCCAAGCCGATCCTCAGCCGCTGGAACTGGTTTGCGATCACGCTCTGCACAACGGTTGCGATAGGCATTTTGTTCTGGGGCGCAGCGGAACCGATTTTTCATGTTTCGACCCCTCCTGAATTTGCGGGCGCAGAACCGCATTCGGAAGGGGCGGCGCGATTCGCGCTGTCCACTTTGTTCATGCACTGGACCATCACGCCCTATGCGCTCTATTCAATCCCGGCGCTCGCTTTCGCTCTCGCTCATTTCAACCTTGGACGGCCTTACTCTTTATGCGGACCATTATCTATTGTGTTTGGCCGGGCGGCGACGGGCCGCGGCGGCGCCCTGATTGATGCAATTGGTCTTTATGCGCTTATCGCCGGTGTCGCCGCTTCTCTCGGAGTTGGCGTGATGACCCTGGCGGGCGGGCTTGATCGCCTTACTGTTCTCAGTGATGGACCGCCGCTGCGCTTCGCTGTGACGGTTGCGATAGTCGGCGTGTTTGTCGCTTCGTCGATCACCGGTATTCAGCGCGGCATCAAGTATCTTTCTGACATCAATGTAAAATTCTTCTTCGCACTCGTGGTTTTCATGCTTGTAGCCGGTCCCACCGGCGCCATCCTGTCTCTTGGGGCGAAAGCGCTGGGCGATTATGTTGTCAATTTTGTTCCCGCAAGTCTCGCCCTCGGCGAACGCGGCGGTGCGCAATGGATGCGGGATTGGACAGTCTTTTACTTCGCCAACTGGCTTGCCTGGGCGCCGATCACCGCGCTTTTTCTGGGGCGCATTGCCGTTGGGTATACGGTGCGAGAATTTCTCGTGTTCAATCTTGCGGCGCCAGCGGCGTTCAGCGCCTTTTGGATGATCGTTTTCGGCGGGGCGGCGATTGAGGCGAATGCGGGCGGCGCCTTAACGGCGGCGCTCAACGATCGTGGTCCCGATGCTGTTGTCTACGCGCTTTTCGATGCATTTCCCTTGGCGGCGGTGATTGCGGCAGCGTTTGTGCTTTTGTCTTTTGTCTCTTTCGTCACCGCCATGGATTCGAATACGCACTCAATTGCGGCGGTTTGTTTGAAGCCGGCGAAAACAAGCGACGATGAGCGGCGCACTGCGATCCCGGTAAAAATTTTCTGGGGCGCGCTTGTGGGTGCGGTCGCCTGGGTGATGACGTCGACCACCGGCATCGACGGCGTGCGCATGCTTTCAAATCTCGGCGGCGCGCCGGGGCTTGCGATCCTCATCGCTATGGGCGCGGTAATTATTGTCATACGCATAAACTGGCTCGACGAGATCCGAGCCGGGGCGCAGCCGGCGCCGTCAACAGAAACGGAAGCCGGGAAGATAAGCTGAAAGAAGGGCTATTTGCTGCGCCGTGATCTCCTGCGCCTCATCAACTGAAACGCTGCTAAACCAAACCGAATTGCCAGGCCGGATCTGACCGGCAAGATGCAAATCGGCGTCGATCACCTGCGCGATGCGTGCATAACCGCCGACCGTTTGCGCATCCGCGAGTAGCAGAAACGGTTTGCCCGAGGGCGGGCATTGCACCGTACCTGGAAAGACCGGGCTGGAGATCATGGAAAAACCATCGGGCGGTTTGATTGACGGTCCGGCAAGTTCGACGCCCATACGGTTGCCTCTCCTGCCGGCAATGTAGGGACCGGAGAGGAAGCCACGCTGAGTATGCGGATCGAAAATCGCCGCCTCAGGTCCTGTTACAGTGCGCAGGAATACATCGCCCGCAAAACTCGGCGCCGCTGACAATGCAACTGGTTGAGTTATCGCCAATCCTGCGTTGGCGATCGTGTCTCCGGCGATCAGGCCGCGTCCTTTAACGCCGCCGAGGCCCGCAGGCGGGTAAGTCGAACAGCTGCCGAAGTCCTTTTTGCCAGCAACGCCTCCGGCGAAAGCAATATAGGATCTAACGCCGCGCCGGGCTGCGCCGAGCTTTAAAATGTCGCCCGGCTTCACATCAATGTGCGTGTAGAGCCCGACAGGGGCGCCATTGAGTGTTGCGGTCATATCGGCGCCGCCAAGAGCAAGCGTCGATTTCTCCGTAATTTTCAAAGTTGGCCCGGCGACCGCGCATTCAAGCGCCGGGGCATCCCATGAGTTGCCCACGGCGGCGTTAGCGAGGGCGAAAGAAAGGCGATCCGCTGCGCCCGATTGGGCAACGCCCAGATGGCGCAGGCCCGGCCGTCCTGCGTCTTGCACGGTCGTTTCCGCGCCGGGTTTAAGAGCGGTTGCAAGCACCGTCATGAGTTGCGCTCGCTGTCAAACGCGGCGGCGTCAATCGGCTTAAAGCGGACTGCGTCGCCGGGCGCGAGAAGAAATGGTTGCTCCGCGGACGGATTAAAGAGCTCAAGCGGCGTACGGCCGATTAAATTCCAGCCGCCGGGCGAGGCAAGCGGATAGAGCCCGGTAAAAGCGCCGGCAATCCCGACCGAACCGGCGGGCAGATGCGCACGCGGGCTCGCAAGCCGCGGCGCCCGCAGCGATTCATCAAGTTCGCCGACATACGCAAAGCCTGGCGCGAACCCCAGTGTTGCAACGCGATAGGTCGCATCCCCATGGGCGCGGATGAAAGCGTCTTCGCTCATGCCGGCGCGGCCGCAAAGACCTTTTAGGTCGGGGCCAAACTCGCCGCCATAGCAAACGGGAATGATGATCGGATCGCCGGCGGGCGGCGCGGAAAGAGACGAACGCGCAATCTCGCTTTTCAGCAATTCGCAAGCCTTGTCCGGATCGATGCGTTGGGGGTCGTAGCGTATGACGATGCTGGCGACGCCGGCGATTGCGTCGTCAATGCCGGGATGCGCGCGCACGGCGTCGGCGATGAGGTTTGCTGCAACGCCGGACGCAACCGCGCCGTCAAAACCGGCAAGATTCGCCAACCAGCCCCGCTCGCCAAAAGCAACGATTTCAGCGCGCGGTCCGCTCATGATCCGTTGGTGGAAAATTGCGCGACGGAGATTCTTGCCGCGTTGAGGGCTTTTTGCACCGCGTCTGCGGTTTCTGCTGCGCCTGGCGAATCGCTGTGAATGCAAAGGGTTTGCGCAACGATGGCGATCCTGCCGTCTGCGGCGGGAAACCTCGCTCCCGATGCGATGGCGACAGCCTGGATCGCCCGGACCGCAATATCAGCGATCACGGCGCCGGTTTGCGATCGCGGCGTCAGCGATCCATCGGATTGGTAAAGCCTGTCGATGAAACCTTCTGCTATGAACGCGCATCCGGCCTTGCGCGCTTCGTTTTCAAGCGCCGAATTCGGCGGTCCGACGATTGCAATGCCGTACGCCGCATTGACGACAGCGCTGGCCAGCGCCTTGTTCTTCGCCGCATCATTGTAAAGCGCGCCATGTGGTTTGACATGGCGCAACTCGGTCGCTTCATCATCTGCTACAGCTCGCAGTGAATCGATCTGATCACGAAGTGATGCTTCAAGCGCTTCCGGGTCGATGTCGATGCTGCGTCGGCCGAAGCCGTCGCGGTCCGGATAGGCGGGGTGAGCGCCGACGCCGACATTATGCGCCATTGCAAGCTGAATGGTTTTTCGCATGGTTGCAGCGTCGCCCGCGTGGCCGCCGCAAGCGACAGAGCAGGATGTTATTAGCGGCATAAGATCGGCTTCGATCTGTTCTGACCGAGTATCGGCGTATTCGCCCATATCGGCGTTGAGATCGATCGTGCGAGCCATCACAAGACGCCCGCTGCGCGGAGGATGGCGCGCAGGCCGAGGCCCCCGGTGATCAGCAATACGATGCCGCCGGCGATATTGGCGAGAGCGCCATTGACATATTTGCCCAGCAGCGCGCGCCGGTTGGCGGCGAAGAGGAGAAATCCGGCGACGATCGGCAACAGAAGGCCGTTAGCGAATTGCGCAAGTAGAATAATTTCAACTGGCCTTGCGCCGGTAATCGCAACAATTGCGCCGATCAAAAGCACCGCGCCGGCGACCATGCGAAATTTCGCCGCCTTAGGATCGCTTTCAAATCCGAACAATTCTGCGGCGGCGAAGCCGGTGGCGAGAGGTGCGGTGATCGCCGATGACAATCCGGCGGCGAAGAGGCCAACGCCCAGGAGCCAAACGGCGCCGGCGCCGAAAGCAGGTTCAAGCTGGCGCGCCATGTCCGCGGCGCTCGCTATCTCAAGCCCGGCGCCGAACAAGCTCGCCGCCGCCGTCGACAGGACAAGGATCGAAACAACGCCGCCGAGACCGATGGAAAGTCGCGCGTCGAAACGGGCGTCGGCTAGGCCGTCGGCGCTTTCCCAGCGCTTGCGGGCGGCTGCCGCGTGGAGAAAAAGATTGTAGGGAACGATGGTGGTGCCGATAAGGCCGACGGCGACCGCCAGGGCGCCCGGCGGGATGGAAGGCAGAAATGCGCCGCGGGCGAGCATGGTCCAATCGGGTCCAACCATGATGAGCGCGGAAGCGAAAGCGACAGTCATTAAAAGCACGGCGCCGATCAGCACCCGCTCGATAATCCGGTAGCCTCCGAAGAACAACACTATGGCTGCAAGCGCAGCAATCGTCGCCGCGACAATCTCTCGCGAAGCGTCTGGTATGGCGGCCTGAACGCCGAGAACCGCACCGGCGATATTGCCGCCTTCATAAGCGGCGTTGCCGATGAAGAGCGCGGCGATGATGAGCGCCATCGCGGCCCATTTAACGGCGCCGGCGCCGGCGGCCCTGGTAATGGCTTCCCCTAATCCCAGCCGGCCGGCGACCCCGAGGCGCGCCGCCATTTCCTGAAGGATAATTGCGGCAAGGGTTGCGAAAATGAGCGCCCAGACCAGCGCATACCCATAGCGCGCGCCGGCGACCGTCGCCGTCGTCACTGTGCCGGGGCCGATAAAGGCCGCTGCGGTGAGCGCCCCGGGCCCAATGGCGCGGAGACGGCTCAACACGGATCTGAATCACATTGCATCGCGCGAGATTATCGCGCGTCGGCGCAAAAGAAAAACCGCCGCGGATGACCCCGCGGCGGCTTTCAACGCAACAGTCCCCCTATCGGGTTATTCTTCGTCGGACGCCTCTTCCTCGGCGTCGGTTTCTGCAGAAGCATTGACGACGGCGTCAGCGCCCATCAGCGCTATTGGCGCGCCGTCTTCCTGCTTTTCTTCTTCCGGTTTCGGCTCTTCGCGCAATTCCGGCAGCGGTTCGCGTTTCAAGGGAGCCGCCGGTGCGGCGTCGAAGTCCGGGGTGTCAGCATCGCTTGCGGCGTATTCACCCCAGTAGGCCGGCTGATTCATCAGCTGACGGAAGAAATCGATATTGTTGTCCGCGACTTTCGGCGGCAGGTCCGAGCGCGCAAGGCGTTCGGCGCCGATCATGTCGCCGGAAAGCGCAAGCACCAACGCCAGGTTTTGACGGATGCGCGCATCTCCGCCGGCGCGGCCCGCCGCTTCGCGCAGCGTCAAGCGTGCTTGAGAGAGATTGCCGTCAAGGGCGTAGGAAAGACCCTTATTGTTGAGGACGGATACGGCGCCCGGCGCATAGGTGAGCGCGCGGTCGTATTTCTGACGCGCCTCGTTATGTTCGCCGATCTGGTCAAGAGCGACGCCATAGGCCGACAGCGTGTTCCAGTCGGTGGGCTTTGCTGCGACAGCATTTTCAAAATGGCGCACCGCTTCGAATGCACGGCCGGACTCAACCAGCACTTTGCCGTATTCAAGGCTAACATCTGCATCGCCCGGGGCAATCGAATTGGCCTTCTGCATAACGCCGACCGCTTCATCGGTTGAATTGATTTTGCGAAGGGCCTGGCTGAATTTCACCGCCACCGCCGGGTCAGACTGATTGGTGTTGTAGCGCGTTCCCCAGAACGCCGCCGCCGCAATCGGGTCCATGCCCTGATCCGGGCCCGAGGCGGAGTATACGCCGATGGCTTCTTTATACTTGTCGTTGCCGACGCCAACCGCTGATTTGGTGGTGCCGCAGGCGACAATGCCGAGGGCTGCGAGCGAAAGGCTCGCCAGCTTTGCTGCGGACGGAATATTGCGATGGACCATGGAACTGCCTCAATCGAATTAACTTTCGAGCGCAACCATGGGACAAGGAGTTCAAAAAAGGCTTAAGCTCATGCTTAATGTCCAATCAAAACCGTCAATTAACAGGTCATTGATGAATCCTTCCATTTTGAAACCATTCGACCGGGATGCCGCCGATGCTGCAAAGCCGGTCTTTGTTGTTCGTGAGGGTGCGCTGGACCAGTCAAGCGCTCCGGACGCCCTGAAAAACCTCGCTGCAGCGAACAATTTCACCGGCGAAGCCGGCATGGTGCTTGCGGGCGAGGCAGGGGTGTTGCTTGGCGCGGGCGATGGCTCGGACCTGCTTGTCGCTGCGGCGCTTTCTGAAAAATTGCCTGCGGGCGTTTACGCCTTCGCAACTTCTATGGCGCCGGGGGAGGCGCGGCTCGCCGCCTTTGCCTGGGGGCTCGGCTCTTATCGGTTCAACCGCTACAAACAGGCAAAACCCTCAGACGCGGTGTTGATCGCGCCTGACGGCGTCGATGTGGATGCGGCGAACCGAGAGATTGTGGCCAGCGCATTCGCTCGGGATCTCATCAACACTGCGGGCGGCGATATGACGCCGGCGGCGATCGAAAAAGCGGCGCGCGATATCGCCGATCCCCGCGGCGCGGAGGTCAATGTCATTGTCGGTGATGATCTCCTGACGGAAAACTTTCCCATGGTGCACGCTGTTGGCCGCGCTGCGGAGATTGCGCCTCGCCTCATAGATCTTTCCTGGGGCCGCGCCGATGCCCCCAAAGTAACCCTCGTCGGCAAGGGCGTTTCGTTTGATTCCGGCGGGCTCAATATCAAAGGCGCTTCGGGCATGGCGCTCATGAAGAAAGATATGGGCGGGGCGGCCCACGCGCTCGCGCTTGGACAAATGATCATGGATGCGGGTCTTGACGTGCGCCTGCGGGTGATTACGCCGGCGGTCGAAAACGCCATCGCCGGCAACGCCTTCCGGCCGGGAGACGTGTTGTCGTCGCGAAAAGGGCTGACGGTCGAGATCGGCAACACTGATGCGGAAGGGCGCTTGATTCTTGGCGACGCGCTTGCCCTGGGCGCCGAAGACAATCCCGATCTGATGATATCGCTGGCGACGCTTACCGGCGCGGCGCGCATTGCGCTGGGGCCCGAGGTTGTCCCGTTCTACACCGATGACGATGTTCTTGCGGCCGCCCTTGCCTCAGCGTCCGCCGACACAGCGGATCCAATCTGGCGTATGCCGCTTTGGCGTAATTATGACGCGATGCTTTCCTCGAACATTGCCGATCTCAACCATATTGCCGGCAATTCCTTCGCCGGTTCGGTGATTGCCGCGCTATTCCTCAAGCGGTTCGCCAGCGCGGCCCCTTATGCGCATTTCGATATTTTCGCCTGGCGGCCAAAGCCCGCGCCGGGCCGTCCCGTGGGCGCAGAGATCCAGGGGATTCGTGCAATCTTCGCGGTCCTTGAGGAGCGCTACGGCCGCAGCTGACCGGGAACTGCGCCGCCGGCGGGCTCTCGCCAGCCCGCGGCCGACGAACCGCTATTTTTAACGGCGCCGCCGTCCGGCTGGGCCTTGCCCTCTCGGGGCGAACAGTTGCAAACAAGCTGTTCAAAGCGCGTATGAGGCGAGTGCGTCGGGTCCGATGGCTTCAATCGACATTTTAACCAGTTGGCGTGAAGTCATGTCGGAAGCGGTCCGCGCGGACGGGCCCGATCTCTCCATGCGTCAATGGGCGATCCTTCTCACGGTGTACCTAAATCCGGGCCCGCATACGGTGCGGGCGCTTGCGCGCGATCTTAATGTGCCGAAACCGGCAATATCCCGGGCGCTCGATGCGTTGTCGATATTAGGCTTCGTCAAGCGCGTACGCGACATGCGCGACAAACGGATCGTCCTTGTACAGAAGACAACGGAAGGCGCGATTTACGTGGATGAATTTGCGCGTATCGTGACGGCCCATGATCACGAACCGCAACCGCTAAACCGTCTTTACGGCTAACTGGTCACTCATCGTAAATCGTTTCAAACCCGCCCCACATCATCCGCATGCCGTCAAATGGCATATTCGACCCATCGTCTCCAGCGAGCACCGGGTCTTCCATCGCGCTTTTAAATCCCTTGTCGGCGACTTCTTTCGACGGCCATATCATCCAGGAAAAGACAATGGTTTCGCCTTCTTTGGCTTTCACGGCCATGGGAAAGGACGTCACCTTGCCGTCCGGCACATCAACGCCCCAATTTTCAACGGTGCGCAAAGCGCCGTACTTCTTGAAAATGGGGCCCATTTTTTGGGCAAGAGCGATGTATGCGTCTTTGTTTTCGGTCGGCACGGCCAGCAGAAATCCGCTTACATAGGTCATGAACGGGGCTCCTTATTGGCGGCAATTGCGCCGCATTGTGCGTAAGCGGCGCTAACGAAGCAATGGCTCAGCGAAGGGGCGCGAGATCGGCGATTTTGACCCCTGAAACGCTTGCGACGCCCTCATGGAGCGTAATTGGCGTTTCAATGCGGCCTCCTTGCGCCATAGCCGCAAGAGCGAGGCCGGCCATCGCTGCATCCGCTTCTTCCTCGTTGAGGGCGCCGCTCGCGGCGAGCATCTCTGCAAGCCCCGCTGGTTTTTCAAGGGACGTCGTCAGCGCCCCTTGAGGGCGGCTTTGTTCATCGAGACCAACTGATCCTGATACGGATAATCGCGCTTCGTTTGCGACAGCATTAAGTCCGTGAAGCTGCATGACGCCGCCGGCGCGTCGCCAGGCTTGCGCCGCTTCCGGGCCCGAAAGCAGATGCGTCTGCGTCAGCGACAACGCTGTGTTGAATTCGTCAACGGCAAGACTCTGGTTATCCGTCCGAAGTGCAAAGCCGGCAGCGGCAAGCACAAGCGTCAAGGTGGTCTTCGCCTCGGGAGCGGGCGCCAGGTCGAATATAAGGCTAGCGATTTCCGCCTTTTCGCCGGCCGGGCCAAAGGCTGTCGCTTCTTTCACGGTCGTGGAAAAAACCCATTCGCGCGTCTTGTCATTGGCGATCGAGGCGCGGAAATCCTTCGCTTCAAAGCGCCATTCGCCGCTCTCTTCCGATGTAATCCATTGTTCGCCCGAAGGTGAGAAGATGAGGCGGTTTAGGTCATATGGCAGGGCGTCGAGAGAGAGCCGTTCAGCACGCCAGGCGCCGGCTCCATGCGCGGCGATATGCGGCGCGTCGATATGAACGCGAAGAAAAAAGGGAAATCCCTCCCGTTTGATGCGGCCGTGCTCCACCGTCAGCCCGGCTGCGCGCTGGTCGGCGACCCAGTCGTTGACCGCGATTTCCATTTCGCCGGCGGCGTAGCGCCACAATCCGTAATAGGCGGCGACAATGAGCGTCGCGCCGGCCCAGGCGGCGTAAAGCCATTTACGCGGTGCGCGGCGTTTATCCGACATTGACGTGGCTCATTGTTTCAGCCGTCTCGGCGCTAGCGAGGTCGGGGCGGGCGCCGTTGATGCGCGCCTCGATCAGTCGTTGAAACTCACGGCGGTTGAGACCGGGCGGTATGGGCTCGAGAATGCGCATGGTAATCACGCCCGTATTAAGCGCGCCGCCGAGTTTACGCCAGAATCGGCCGCTGTCGTGGGCGACGGGAATGCATGGGGCGTTTGCCGCGAGATAAATGCCCGCAACCCCCGGTTGGTACGGCGCCGTTTCACCGGGTTCAACGCGGGTTCCTTCCGGAAACACGATGACCTGAGCGCCGTTGGCGATGCGGTTCGCGGCTTCTTCGCGCAGTCGGCGCAGTTCCTTGGCGCCGCCATTGCGATCGATTGCGATGTTCCCGGCGCGCAACGCCCACCAGCCATATACCGGAATGCGCAAAAGCTCCTTTTTTAGGATAATGATCGGGTGCGAAAACAGAAGATGAAGAGCGATAGTTTCCCAAAGCGACTGGTGATTGGAAACCACAAGCGCGCCGTCTTCGGGAATATTTTCACGCCCCTCGATGCGATAATCGACGCCGGCGATGATCTTCATGGAGGCGAGGGCAAAGCGCGTCCACCACCGAATTATGCGTTTTACCGTAGCTTCCCCGGCAAACGCGAACGGCAACAAAATGATCGTAAACAGGACCGCGCCAAGCGCAATCACGAAAGTGAAAACGATAGATCGTATGCGGTTCATCTGGTTTGTTATTTTCGGGCGAACGCGAAAATCGCTTTCGTCCTTGCAAGGATGAATTTGTTGTACTCGCCGGCGAGATGACGCCAGGCAGAAATCGACGTTGGCTTGCCTTCCTCGTCAAGATAGCCTGACGCAACCACGTGCGGCGTGATTGACGCGTCGGGCATGGTGATGCGCGATTCTGCGAGCGCCCGCGGCATGTGAAAATCCGATGTCACCAGCACGATGTTTTTTGCATTGTGTTCGGCCGCCCAGCGTGCGGCCTCGCCGGCGTTGCCTGTTGTTGAGCGCGCCTCCCATCCGAGATCGACGCAACACTCAAAAAGTTCCGGCGCGCCGGTCCAGAACTCGGCGACGTTTTCCCGCGAGATGTCCGGGTGCACGCCGGAAATGAGCAGGCGCTCGGCCGCGCCGTCGGCAAGCAGCGTCATGCCGGCTGTAATGCGCGCGCCGCCGCCGCCGGTGTAGACGATAACCGCGTCACTACGCGCCGGCGCCCCCGTCGTTGGCTTGGGCAGCGCTGTGATGAACGCCGCGAGGCCGACCAGCCAGACAACGCCAATCAAAACAAGGCCGAATACTAATCGCCGCAAAGAACTTCTCCGTGACGCACGAATTGCACCGCATTGAACTTATCGGGCGCGTCGATCCCGGTCCAGTGCGCCGCTTCTCACCGATTTCGTCAATATTGCCGGTGTAAGGTTTTCAAAACCGTAAGCCGGGCGGTGTACGCGGTCACGAGACAGGTCGCGAGCGGCACGGTAAAGAGCCACAGGGCGTGCCAGCCGCCGAGGGTGAATTGCGGCAGAAAACTGTCCACGCCGACGCCCCGCTCAAGCAGGAACGCTGCGCCCGCCAGCGCCCCAAAAGCGACCACCATGCCGACGAGGGCGCCTCTCAACCCGAGCACAAAAAACCGCCGCTGAACCTCCGCAGCGATGAATTCATCGGTAGCGCCGACTAAATGCAGAACCGAAACGATTTCGTGATTGGCGGCAAGACCCGCGCGCGCCGCGAACATGGAAACAGCGCAGGCCGCGCCCATGACCAGCAGGAATACGAGAACAGCAAGGGCCTGTCCCGATTGCGCCGCCATGGCGAGCCGATTGTGCCAGGCGGCGTGATCGTCAAGGCTCGCCCCTGGCGCTGCCGCAACGAGGCTCCGGCGCAACGGGTCGAGATCGGCGCGAAGGGCGGGCGTCACTTTCACGTCGATCAATGCCGGAATTGTTAAAAAAGCCTGGGCATTACCCTTGCCTAGCCATGGTTCGAGGAGCGCGGCGGTTTCCTCATCGCTTTTGAGCGTTGCTTCCTCAACGCCGTCGGTCTGGTTGAGAACGCGCAAGGCGGCTGATGCGCCGGCCGCGATTTCGGCCGCATCGGCGCCCTTAACCTGGACGGTGATTTCTGACTGCAACTCCGCGGTCCAGCGTCCCGCCGATTGATGAATGATCAAAACCGCCGCCATCGCAAGCACCGCGAGAAACGACATGACGGCGATGACCGCCGTCAGCGGCGCCCCGCCGGCGCCTGCCTCGGGAAGCAATGGATTGCGGCGCCATCGTGAAAAGAGTTTTTTGTTCGCGACCGCCTCGCTCATTCGCCGCCTCCGGCCGCCGCCGAGCGGCTGACCTTTCCGTCAGTAATTCTTAATACTGGTTTACCGAGCGTTTGCACGAGGTGCAGGTCATGAGTGGCGATTACGACGGCGGCGCCCAATTTATTCAGTTCAACGAATAATTTCATAATTCGCTCACTCATTGCCGGGTCGACATTGCCTGTCGGCTCATCGGCGAGAATGAGATCCGGTTTTGAAACAAGCGCACGTGCAAGCGCTACGCGTTGTTGTTCGCCCCCTGACAATGTCGGCGGTTTGGCGTCCATCCGATCGCCCAGACCGACCCAATTTAAGAGTTCGCTTACGTCTTCCCGATATTGATTTAGGTTAACGCCCGCGACCTTCATGGGCAGGGCGACATTGTCAAAAGCGGTGAGATGGTCGAGCAAACGAAACTCCTGGAAGACGACGCCAATGCGCCGACGCAGCATGGGCAATGCGTCGCGCGGAGCGTCCATCGTGTCTTCGCCAAACAGGAACAATCGTCCGCGCGTCGGCCGCAAGGCGAGATAAATCATCTTCAGAAGCGACGTTTTTCCCGCGCCCGACGGGCCGGTCAGAAACCGGAACTCCCCTTCGCCAAGGTTAAGGTTAACGTCGCTCAAGGTTTCCGCCGCCTCTGCATAGGCAAGGCCGGCGTTTTCAAAACGAATGATCTGCTGCTTTGGCGTCATTCCTGCAGGTTTATCGCTTTTCGCCGCGAGGTCGAGGGTCGACCCCTCGTTTGCAACAGGATTTTTTAGGGCCATGATTATCACCTGTCCGGAATGCGCGACGCGCTACGATCTCGAAGACGAACGATTTCAACCGCATGGACGATCGGTAAGGTGCACCGCATGCGGGGAAAGCTGGTTTGTGCCTGCGCCGGAGCCGGTTAACGCTTTCTCCTCGCCGCGCTCGTCTCAACGCGATAACCCTGCCCCGTATGCCCGCGCTGACCGGCGTCCCGCCGAGCGCGATTATGACGAGGGCGTCCGCTATCGGCGGGAAGCGGAAAACGACGAATTGCGCGCTGACAGGCGGGGCCCGGAGGCAACGTTTGAACGCGCCGACGAAGCGGACCCGCGCGAAGCCGAAGTCACGATTATCGGATCGGAAAAAGACCTTTTGCCGCCGCGCGATGAAAAAGGCCGGTTTACAGCGGCTGACGCTGCTGGCGCCGCTGATAATTTTGCCGAAGGCGAAGACGACGTCTTATTCGACGCGCCTCAGCCAAGGAGTGCGCCCGCACCGGAAGACCATGACTCCGAAGTCCGAGCGCCAGGCTTCGCCGCACGCGATCGCGATGAGGAAACGCCGCCTAAAGGATGGCGCAAAGGCAAACAGTTTTTTGTCGAAGACACCGACGCCGAACCGGAAGAAGATACGCGGCCGTTTTTCGCCAAGCATTTTTCCAAAAACAAGAACGCTGAGGACGAAGCGCCACGCGCCCAACGCGCCAAGTACGACGAGCGCAATGAAAGTAACGCGGCCGAGCCTGACCGGGATCGGGACGCCATGCGTTTTGAGGCGGAAGAGGATGATCGGCGTGACCGGGCTCATCGAGAGATGCGTCGGGAACCGGAGGTGCGCGAGGATCGCGACTATGATGATCGCCGCTATGAAGCGCGTGACTACGATGATCGTGACTACGAAGACGATTACATTCCCGGCGAGGCGACAATTGTCGACGCCGATTGGGAAGATGTGGATGATGGCGGAGTGGGACCGCGCTTCGGTCGGCGCGTGCGTGAAGAACGCCGGCGGGCAACGGCGCTGGCGCGCTTGGAAGATGTGCGCCGGTTCGAACCGCAGTCTCTGGATGATGAATTTTTCCGGTCATTGCGCGTTACGCCGCGCGAGCTTGAGCGGGCAATGCGCAAGGCGCGTCGCCGCGCTGAGGCGCGCGAAAAGAACCGGATGACGCCCTGGCGCGCGTTCGGCTGGTCCGCCTGGGTGGCCGCGGTCGCTGGCGCGGCTTATGCGGTGGTCGCCTATCGCGATGAGATCGTGAAAGCGGCGCCGACGGCGGCAGACGCCTATGCAGTGGTTGGCATCGAAACCGACCCTTACGGCCTCAAGATTGAGAATGTGAGCCATCGTCTCGCCATGTCGACCGGCGGTCCGATGATCGAAATCACCGGCGCCTTACGCAATCAGGGGACCGACGCTCTTAACGCGCCGCTTTTACAGGCCGAAGCGCTTGGCCCGCGCGGCGAGTTGCTCGCCCGCTGGACATTCCGGCCGGAAGAGCCCTCGGTGAACGGCGGCGGCCTCGTGCAGTTCACGACCCGTAATGCGGCGCCCGAAGGGGTCGCGGAAGTTGCGCTTTCCTTTGCGCCGGGGCAGGGCGGCGTTTCCGCGCGCTAAATTCTAATTACTGGTTTTGCCGGCGAAACCCGCCTATCACCGTCCCGGACGATGATAAGCGGGACTGAGCCTCATGCGCACCCTATTTGACGAAACGGCGATCGCCAGCCGCATTGACGAAATGGCGCAGCAGATGACCGATGATCTGCCTAAGGATTTTCTCATGGCGCCGGTGTTGACGGGCGCCTTTATATTTGCAGCAGACCTATTGCGCGCACTCTACGCCCACGGGGCGGACCCGCTGGTCGATTTCGTCCAGCTTTCTTCTTATGGCGGCGCACGGTCATCATCCGGCGTCGTGACGCTTCTGAAAGACTTTTCCGTCGATGTGAAAGGCCGTCACGTGCTTCTCGTTGACGATGTGCTCGACACCGGGCGGTCGCTGCATTTTGGCAAAGGCATGATCGAGGATCGCGGCGCCGCATCGGTAAAGCTGTGCGTGCTTGTTAAAAAACTCACTGGCCACGCGGAGGATCTTCATTGCGATTACATTGGCTTTGAAGCGGGGCCGGACGATTTCCTCGTCGGCTACGGCATGGACGATGGCGCTAAAAAACGCGGCGTTCCGTTTATAGGGGCGGGGTGAGAAACTGTTTGCAGTTGCTCTTCGCCGAGATCTCGGGCGCTCGCGCTAATCAAAACCGTTCTAGCAGCCGTTCCAGATAGTCGATTTCTTCTTCTTCGCGGCCCGGTTCGCCAAGGCGTTCGCGCAAGCTTTCGATAATGGCGCGGGTTTTGGCGGCGTCGGTTTCTTCCGGCACGTCGACGCCCTGTCCGTAAGCTTCGCCAACGGGCCTGCCCAAGGGGTCTGTGCCGCCGCCGCGCGGCTCGCTGTCTTCGCCGGCGCCAGCCTGGCGCATTTCTTCACGCGCCAAGCCTTCCGCTCCTTCGCGCATCTCGGCGATCGCGCGTTCCATGGCGTCGGCGGCGGCGTCGAAATCTCCTTCGCGCAGCGCCTCCTCGGCTTCGCGCATTTCATTTCGCGCCCGGCCCATGGAGCGTGCAGCGTCGCCATTGGGATCAAGTTCGCCGCCTTCACCCTGCAATTCATCGATCAAATCGTCGAGGTCACGTCCGATACCCCCTTGCTCATCGGCAAGATCGCCGCCCGCCTCGCTTTCGCCGTTGCGGTCGCGTTCAAAGGCTTCATCGGCTAGCTCGCGCTGACGGCCGATTAGATCGCCGGCTTCGCCTGACGGGCCGGCTTCGCCCGGCGCTCCCGGGCCAGACCCGCCTCCGCCGCCGCCCTGAGACAAGCGCAGATTGTTGAGGATGTTTTCAAGCTCTGAAAGCATCTGTCGGGCCGCCGCGCCCGCGCCCGATTGTGCAAGGTCACGGATCGAATCGAGCATCTCGTCGAGATTGGAACGCTCGATCTGCTGGCTGTCGCCGCCGCCGGCCTGCTCACGCGGTTGTCCTGATTGGGCGAGGGCGGCGAGATAATCATCCATCGCCTGACGCAGCTCTTCCGTCAGTTGCGCTATTTCTTCATCGCTTGCGCCGCGTTCAATCGCCTCTCGCAAGGCCTCTTGTGCGGCCTCAAGGCGCTGCCGCGCAAGCTCAAGCGCTTCGTCTTCAAGCTGCAACGCTAACGGCCAGAATTCGTCGACAGCATCGTCAAAGCCTTCGCCGTCCTGACGCATCACCCGCCAGAACGCCGTGCGCAAAAGAAGATAGTCCGTTGACCGATCAAAAAACACTTCCGGCGCCATGGTGACGGCGTCGAAACTGCGGCCCGCCCGGCGCCATTCTTCCGGCGAAACGGCGAGGGTCTGTCGCTGCTCGACCACGGCGCGGGCGAGAGGATTGAAGAAGCGCCGCGTCGGCAGGCTCAGCGGCTTCTCTTCTGAAACTCCGATCTGACCGGCGCCGTCCTCGACAATAATCCGCGCCAGAACAGAGAGCCCCGCCCATGGATCGGCTTGCAGATCGAGGACGGCGATGCGCTCGCCGGCGCCGGCGGCGCCAAGATCAACGATCCGCGCTTGATCGAGCGCGTTCTGGTCAAAGGCGGGAAAATCGAGAGGGCGCGGTTGATCGGGATCGAGACGCATTTCGAGGCGCGCCGCGACAATCCCGTAATCGTCTTCGCTGATATAAGAGAGATCAACGAGGTTATTTTCGTTCGCCTCCGGGTCGGCGCCCCATGCGATGAGCGGCGGCGCATCGGGAGTAACGCCCACCGGCCAGCGCGCGACGCGTCCGCCAAGGCGCAATGTCAGGAGACCACTCTCTTCAAGTGACAATTCCCCCCTTGCAGATTTTTTGTCCCGGCTGAAATCGGCCCGGGTTTCGCCAGCTTCGGTGAGGAAGGTCAGCTTACGCCGACCCCCGCCATTAACCTGGGCAACGACGCGGGCCCCTTCCGGCGCATTCACTTGCGCTTCAAGGCCGGATTTATCTTCGCCGGCGCGCATCAGGTAAATCGGCGCTTTGCCGGTATAGGCCGGCGGCTCGATCCAGAGATCCGCAATTGCGGTCCCGGCGCTGGCGACGGTTGGATCAATCATGCCGGCGAGACGCACGCGCCATTGATCGCCCGCGGCGATGAATGAAATCGCGAGCAAGCCGGTGAGCAGATATCTAAGGCCGTAAGGATCGCGAGCGGTAAGCACGTCGCGCGGCCGATTAAGACGTGCGGCGCGCGCCCGATCGGCGCTGGCTTTAAGGTGCGCGCGCCAGAGCGGGTTTGATTGCAGGTTCGCATCGCTCGGTCGGTCATCGAGGGATTGCAGGGGCGCGTGGACGAGCTTTGCATCCTCTTCAATGCGCGCCTGCGCCGCCCGTCGCGAGGGCCAGCGAAGAGGTCTGATATCGCGCCAGAAGAAAGCGCCGAGGGCGCCGGCGCCCAGGATCAGGGCGGCCCAGTGAAGCCACGCCGGCGTCTTTTCCCAAAATCCCAACAGGGCGAATATGGTGAAAATTGCTGCGACGCCGAGGACGGGCAGGATTGCAGGGCCCAGCCGCTCCCAGTAAAGGACAAGGCGCGCAGCAAGAACGCGAAAACCGCCCCTCCTCTGACGCGACGCAACAGGTGCGCGTCGGGGCGCGGGATGTGCCAACTCGGTCGTCATACTTCTTGCACAATACAAGCGCGGGGCCGCGGCGTCGATGCACAGCGGCAACGGAATATCGATCACGGGGCTCGCGCGGGCGCGCCTTGCATAAGGTTAAAGGTTAACGCGCGGGGATTTCGGCTTGGTTTGGTCACTGGCGACAACGGCGCGCCGCCGGCGTTTGGCGGATGATGCAGCGTCTTCTCGCGCCTCTTGGGCGCGGCGCCTCGCCGCCGCCGTAGCGGTTATCGTCTACAATGTCGTCGGCGCCGCCGATATTTACTCGACCATTTACGCCATCGATGTAGGCGCCGGGGCTGAAGCCAATCCCGTCATTCGGGCCATGATGGAACACGCCGGCGACGGCTGGGTGCTCGGCAAACTCGCCCTGCAGGCGGTGATTACCTTCATGGTGTTGTGGTTCCCGCACTGGATTGTGCTTGGGTTCTTCTCGCTGGCGACGATCGGCAACGCCTTTGTCGTTTACAATAATCTCGTGATCGCAGGCGTCCTTTAGGCAAGCCAGTCTGGCGTCCGTTCCAGGACTGTCATTTCATCGAAACCGGGTCGTCGGCGAATAACGGAATATTTGCCGCCGCTGACCAGCACTTCAGGGATAAGCGGGCGCGTATTGTATTGCGACGACTGCACTGCGCCATAGGCGCCGGCTGACATGACGGCGACGAGTTCGCCCTCCTTCATCGGCGGCAAGTCCCGTTCTTTGGCGAAGCGGTCGCTCGATTCGCAGACCGGTCCGACGACGTCAAAAGCGCTCTTGTCGCTAGCGTGTTCAGCAACGGGCCAGATTTCGTGATAGGCGTCATACATGGCGGGCCGCACGAGATCGTTCATGCCGGCGTCAATGATTAGGAATTTTTTAGCCTCTCCTTCTTTCACGTAGATGACGCGTGATAACAAAATGCCAGCGTTGCCGGCGATCATGCGTCCCGGTTCAAAGATCAGTTTGACGTTGAGCGGTGCGGTCACACGTTTGATCAACGCTGCATAATCGTCCGGATGCGGTGGAACTGCGCCTTCGCCATAGGGAATGCCGAGACCCCCGCCGAGATCAAGGGTTTCAATGGCGCAGCCGTCGGCGCGCAAGTCCTGAATGAGCGTTGCAACTTTGTTGAACGCCGCTTCAAACGGCGCAAGATTGTCGATCTGCGATCCGATGTGAATGTCTACGCCTTTGACGGCGATCCCTTTCATCGACCGCGCCGATGCATAAAGGTTGCGTGCTTCGCTCCATGCGACGCCGAATTTATCTTCCTTCTTGCCTGTTGAGATTTTTTCGTGGCCGCCGGCGGCGACATCGGGATTGACCCGCAAAGCGATCGGCGCGCGGGTTTTTCCTTCTTGTGCAACGGCGTTGATGGCGGCGAGTTCCGGCGCTGATTCCACGTTGAACTGAAAGATGCCGGCGTCGAGCGCCGCGGCGATTTCATCGCGGGTCTTGCCAATGCCGGAGAAAACAATTTTCGTCGGCGCTATGCCGGCTTTCAGTGCGCGCGCTAATTCGCCGCCGGATACAACGTCGGCGCCGGCGCCTTCATTGGCAAGGACCTTCAGCACGGCAATATTGGAATTGGCTTTCACCGAATAAGCGACAAGCGCATTGGCGTCGGCAAAAGCGTCGGCAAAGACGCGAAAGTGCCGACGCAGGGTCGCTTCGGAATAAACATAGACCGGAGTACCGACGGCGTCTGCAAGCGCGGCGAGGTCAACGTCTTCGGCAAAGAGACTGCCGCGGCGATAGTCGAAGTGATGCATCTAAAGAAGCGCCGCTTCTTCTTCCGGCTCTTCCGGCGCGCGCAGGGGCGCTTTCTTTCCGCAGGCGGAAAGGAACAATGTTGCTCCGAGGAGAATAAGCAATATTCGCATTTTGGATCCCTTCCACCGCTCATATCGGCTTCCGCCGGAATGGGCGGGTTATTTTCTACTCAATTTGTTTAACCATTTTTCCGCCTCCCGTTTTACGTTTTTTGGCGCCGTTCCGCCAAATGACGTGCGCGAGGCCGCCGAGGCGTCAACGGAGAGGACCGAAAAGATATCTTCAGTGATTTGCGGCTCGACGCTCTGCAGATCTTTTAACGATAGCGCGTCAAGGGTCGCGCCTTTTTTCTCGGCCAGCGCAACGACGGCGCCAGTGACATGATGAGCGTCGCGAAACGGCATGTTCAGCGTCCGCACCAGCCAGTCGGCGAGGTCGGTCGCGGTTGAATAGCCGCCCCCGGCCGCTTGTTTCATGGCGTCGCGATTGACGATGAGGTCCTCGATCATGCCGGCCATCGCGGCTAGCGCCAGCGCCAGATCGTCAAAGCACTGGAATGTTGTCGCCTTATCTTCCTGCATGTCCTTGGCGTAGGCCATGGGAAGCCCCTTCATCACGATCAGCAGGGAATTGAGCGATCCGACAATGCGGCCGACTTTGGCCCGCACGAGTTCGGCCGCATCGGGATTGCGTTTTTGCGGCATGATAGATGAGCCGGTGGAAAAGGCGTCGGAGAGACGGACGAAATTGAACGGCGCCGACGTCCAGATAACGAGCTCTTCGCCAAGGCGCGACAGATGGGTCGCCGCGATCGCTGCAGCCGCCATCGCTTCCATCGCGAAATCGCGCGACGACACCGCGTCGAGGGAATTCGCACACGGATGATCGAAACCAAGCGCCTTCGCCGTTCGTTTGCGGTCGATTGGAAAAGATGTGCCAGCCAGCGCGGCAGCGCCTAACGGGCATTCGTTCATGCGTTTTGCTGCATCGTCGAAACGGCCGGCGTCGCGGGAAAACATCTCAGCATAAGCAAGAAGGTGATGGCCGAATGTGACCGGTTGCGCCGTTTGCAGATGAGTGAAGCCCGGCATCACGGCATCAGCGTTTTCAAGGGCTTTTTGCGCCAGAGCCTTGCACAGAAGGCGCAAGCCTATGGCGGTGCTTTCGCAGGCCGTCCGCGTCCACAAGCGAAAATCTGTCGCGACCTGATCGTTTCGCGACCGCGCCGTGTGCAGGCGTCCGGCAGGCTCGCCGATCAGTTCTTTCAGCCGCGCCTCGATGTTCATGTGAATGTCTTCGAGCGCCTTGGAATAAGTAAACTCGCCGCGCTCGATCTCGCCGGCAATGGCGTCGAGGCCCTTCTGGATCGCCTTATTGTCATCGGCGGAAATGACCCCAACGGCGGCGAGCATTTCCGCATGGGCCCGTGAGCCGGCGATGTCTTCGCGCCATAGCCGCCGGTCGATGTCGATGGAGGCGTTGATTTCCTCCATGATCGCCGATGGGCCTTCTGAAAACCGGCCGCCCCACATCTGGTTTTCCGTTGTTTTGTTGCTATCTGTCATGGCGTTGTCTGCTCAACCGAAGGGTGCGTCACAATATGAAAGTCCTCAATGAACCGCGGCTCTGGCTGCTGATCGTTGGCGGCGTCGGACTCTGCGCGCTCGTCTACGTCATTATCGCCGCCAGCGTAAACCCGAGGAATGAGGGCGCACCATCTGCCAAAGCGATGGATCCGGCCTTGTTGGTCGGCGAAATGGCCGATTTTGAGTACGCTTTCCCCCCCCGCACGGCGATCGACACGCCGTTTGAACATGAAGGAGCGATGATCTCCCTAGCGGATTTTCGCGGCAAAGCGGTGCTGGTCAATTTCTGGGCGACCTGGTGCGCGCCGTGCCTGAAAGAGCTGCCGTCCCTGGATGAGCTCGAAGGTCGCTTCGGCGGGCGCAAATTTGAGGTCGTCGCTATTGCCGCCGACCCGAAGGGGCCCCAGGCGGCGCAAGTCTTTCTCGATCGCCTTGAGATTAAAAACCTAAAACTCTACGCCGATCCGCGCCTTACCATGGCGATGTCGGTCGGCGGCGCCGACGTCTTGCCGGTGAGCATTCTATACGACGCCAGGGGCCGCGAGATTGGCCGCCTCATCGGCGAAGCGGACTGGGCGAGCCCAGAGGCGGCGCGGCTCATACAATCGGCGCTGCCCGAGTAGTGGCCTCGCCGGTTGCGTTCGCCACGCAGGCGCGCTTAATGACGAACAAATTCTGACGCTGGCGGGGCTGGCGGGTCATTCAAAGAGGGAGATCATTCATGACCTATCGACATCTTTTGCTTGCGGGTGCAGCGGCTCTCGCCCTGACCGCGTGCGGCAAGGGCGATGATGCCGGCGCGCCCGCGACGAAAACTTCCGGCGAAGCCGCAAAGCTCAGTTCCAGTTCCCCGCTCGATAAGAAGTTTACTCTTAAGAATGCCGAAGAGGCCGACATCGATGAGTTCTTTTCGATGTTCCCTGTCGAAAACCGGCCAACCTACGACAGCGTTTCTTTCGACCAGTCAATTGGGGCGACCGTCGTCACTGATTTGCGTTTTGCTGACGAAGAAGACGGCGAGGGCGTTGTTTTCGAGCGCGCAGAATTTTACGGGCTCGATCAGGCGGCGATCGATCGCGTGCAGGAAGCTGAAGACGTTGGCGCTGATGCGCCGTTTGAACAAATCTTCGAAAAAGTCCGTCTCTTGAACATGTCAGTCGAGGGCGCCGGGGATCCCGATGACGACGACGAAGTAACAGCCTCCATCGCCGGAATCGAGTTTGACGGTCTGTCGGTTCGACAAGGCGGCCCGAACGGCAATGAAGATGGCGACGACGCAGCGAATTTCTTCAATGCTGTCAGCCTCGGCGGACTTTATTTCAAGGATATCGACGTCGATGTTGCAAGTGCTGACGGCCAGGATCTTGAGTTTTCGGCGCCTGATCTGCGTGTTGTCGGCCTTGGCGGCGGCAAAGTCGGTGCGATCCTCGCTAAGGATCTCTCCTACGACCTGAAGCAGGGCGCGGAAGTGCGGGACGCCATGAGAGAGGCCATGGGTCCGCAGGGTGCAATTCTGCTCGACGGGCCTCTTGGCGGGTTCATTGCGCCGGACAGCCAGCGAGCGAATGTCGAAACGTTCGAATGGCGGGACCTCGATTTCTCAGGCCTCGTATCCTATGGCGTCAAGGGTGAAGAGCCGCCGGCTACAGCGCGGGATCTCATCGATCTCGGCGTAATGAAAATGACCGGCCTTGAAAGTTTCGTGAACGATCGCAAGGCGGCGACGGTCGGCGAAACGACGATCTCGAAAATGAAATTCGCCTGGCTGATCCCATCGGAATTCCGAATGGATATAAAAGACGGTATCGCCGATTACACCGCCTATGTTCCTGATGCGGACAGCCCTGCCCATGCAGTGCTCAAGGAACACGCCCTCGACAAGGTCAAAAGCGAAGGGTTCGCTGAATGGAAATGGAATCCGGACAAAGGCGACGGGCGGTTGCAGTATGAAGCTGACAGCCCCGGTCTTGCCGATCTCTCTATGGGATTTGAAATGACCGGCGCGAGCCTTAAGGAAATCGCTGAGGCGGAAGGTGAAGAAATGGAGGGGGCGTTTGCGAAGAACGCGGAACTCAAGTCCTTCAATTTAAAAGTCGATGATGAAAAAGCCCTCGATGCAATCTTCGATCTTGCGGCGCTGCAAATGGGCGGAACGGGCGCTGATCTGCGCCAGTCCGCGCCAGCCTTGATCCGGCTCTCAGGTGCGCAGTTTGCCCAGATGAACCCGCGCATAAATGATTATGTGAACGCCGTCGCCGACTTTATTTCAAGCGGCGGATCGCTTGAGATTGCAGCCTCGCCCGAAGAACCGTTTGGCGCCGCCGATCTGGAAGCCGCGGGCTCAGCGCCCCAGACATTGCCGGACGTGCTGAACTTGACCGTAACGCATACGGAGTAATCTATTTGTCGTCCCGTGCGCGATGGAGCCCATGGCGCACGGGATTACAGGCGCCTAATCTTTCAAAACAAATGTAAGCTTGAGAATAACGCGGTATTCCTTGATCTTGCCGTTGTCGAGGATGAGCGATTGATCCTTAACCCAGGCGCCTTCCACATTGGAAAGGGTTTTGTTGGCGCGATCGATGCCCTTCTCGATGGCGTCGTGAAAACTTTTCGACGATCCGGCGATAATCTCCGTAACCCGTGCAACGGACATAATTGATCCTTCCTTCAGAGCGCGGCGTTCGCGCCAAAAGGAAAGTAGATCAAGTCTTTAGGCGGATTGCAATTCGCTCTAGCGAGTGGGTACCGGCGTCTCCCCGGAATAGTCGTAAAAGCCCCGTCCCGTTTTGCGACCGAGCCAGCCGGCTTCAACATATTTCACCAATAGCGGGCAGGGCCGGTATTTTGAGTCAGCGAGCCCTTCGTAGAGCACCTGCATAATAGCGAGACAGGTGTCGAGGCCAATGAAGTCGGCAAGCGCCAGCGGGCCCAATGGATGATTGGCGCCGAGCTTCAAGCCGGTGTCGATTGCTTCGACCGATCCGACCCCTTCATAAAGGGTGTAGATCGCTTCATTGATCATCGGCATAAGCACGCGATTGACGATGAAGGCGGGAAAATCTTCCGACACCGCCATGGTTTTGCCCAATCGGTCGACAAGTCCCTTGGTGGTTTCGAATGTCTCCTTCGACGTGGCGATGCCGCGAATGACTTCGACAAGGCGCATCACCGGCACCGGGTTCATGAAGTGAATACCGATAAACCGCTCCGGACGGTCGGTGGCGGCGGCAAGGGCCGTGATCGACATGGACGACGTGTTCGACGCCATCACCGCGCCCGGCTTCATGATTTTTGAAAGCGCGCCGAAAATCTGTTTCTTAAGGTCGAAAACCTCGCTTGCGGATTCGATAACTAGATCGCAGTCGGCAAGATGTTCAAGCGTCGGCGCCGCGCTGATCCGCTCGAGCGCCGCACTCGCACCGTCCGGATCGAGGTCGCCTTTGGACACTTGGCGTGTCAGGTTTTTTTCGATCGTTGCAAGAGCGGCGTTGATGCGATCCTCATCGATGTCGTTGAGCAAGACCTCAAACCCGGCGCCGGCAAACACATGGGCGATGCCGTTGCCCATCTGTCCTGCGCCTATGACGCCGACCTTTTGAATATCCGCCATTTGCCCGCCTCCTTATCGCGATGGGGCGATGATAGGCGCTGTTTATGCTGCAATGCAATATATCTGTTTTGCGAGCCAGGACGGCGATCTCCTACGCCGGCCGGATTTCTGCGGCAAAGCAGCCATGCATGGCGTTGTGCGCGTGGAGATAGGCGGCGTCCGGGCGGGCGAGGGCTGCTTCGATTTTGTCCTTAAGTTCACCGTTCAGTCCCATATCGGCGCCGATCAGCATGCCGTCATGATTGAATATCCGCAGTGCGATCGGACGATTCTGAAACACCGGGGGCAGCTCGTCGTCATAGACGGCGGCTTTGTCCGCGCCATCACGGACATAGATGGCGTAAGCGGACCGATACGGCGTTTCGGCGCTGTGGCTTTCATAGTTGAACAAGAGCACGCGTTCGCCAGGCTCGGCGTCTTCGAGCGTGACGCGGCAGGGAAAGCCGGGCTTTGCGGCGACTGTTTTCGCGATCACGCCGCGCTTTTCAAGTTCCGCGTCTGGCAAGTTGAAAAGCGGTTTGAATTCTTCCGGGTTTAGTCCTTTGACGGTGAATGCCATGAGGTCGCTCCTTTTTGTTGGAACGATGATGGCGAGCGCCTGTCGCATAATCGACCCGGTTCTTGCGACACGGTACGGGCTCATTCGTGATCTGGGGAATCCGTCACTTTACAAGTTCGTAGCGTGCGACCGTACTCCAAGGAGTGCTGGCGTCGTCACGCGCCTCGACCCGAATAGTAATATTTCGGTCGTCAGTTCTTTCCCAGATCACTCGCTGTTGAGATGCTTCCGGGTCAAAATATTCTGGAAGATTATAGGCGGTGAACTCATCTTTGATAGAGAGATCCGGCGCGTGGGTGAAAACGGCGCCCTCATCTGCCGTGTCGGAGATGAAGTAACCATGGGTCGTGCCGGGTTGATCATCAAGACGATAGATTATCCACTTTTTGTGGCGCGCACTGTATCCATACGCCAGGAAAGTTGTGCGGTTTTCTTCCTCGAGAGATGAAAGTACGCCGCACCCATCCAGCCCCAATCCGGCGCTGTACCGGACATTGGAAACATTGCCTTCGCTATCAGTTATCGTTCCGGACCAAACGCCTTCAAGAAAGTTGAAAGCGCCATGCGGCTCTTCTGTGCATAGCGCTCGCTCATGAACGCCCGGAAACGACGCCCCCGCTCGTTTGTATGGATCAAGATCGCGCCGCCGGTGGGCGTCGACAATGTTCCAGGTCGTCCAGGTCGCGCCTTCGTCGGCGGTATTTGATCCATCCCATCTGAAACTGACGCCGGGGCGAATATCCGAGAAATTGTATCGACGATGCTGAATATTGATCGAACCATCCGGTTGAGGCTGTCGCACAATTGAGTAAACCGACATCCGGCCGTGATATTCTTCGCCGATAAGTTGATCTAAAAACGCCGCCCCGGTCTGTGTTGCATTCGGCCAGTTTTGCGCCATGACCCATCGGCTTCGCGCTGGATCATAGTACCGAATGGAAAACCCTCTTTGGCTGGCCGTCTCCGGGTTATCGCGCGCCCATGCGAGCTCGACGATCGCTTTGCCTCCAAGGATGGGGAACACGCGTTGATGCGTCCAGCTTCCGTTTTTTTGGTGATGGAATTCACCTTCAGGCCGGGACCGCCAATGCATCTCCCACTCACCGATCCAAAAATCAAAGCCCCGATATTCTGGCGCCGACCATTCTTGCTTAATCGAAGCGTTGAGTGCGTCATTCCAATCGCCGCGATCGCTATCGTTTTCCGCTGCTGCAGCGCCGCTTATCGACAGCACCGCCGCCGTAAACAAAACCCTCATGATAAACCTCACTTAATGCGTGCGTGTGAACTCCATGATCGAATTGACTTCCCAGGTTAACTCGCCGTCGTTTGAAAACGCCTGCTCCCATCGCGCAGTGTTTTCTGTGATATCCGACCAGATAAACCGCACTCGGATTGCCTCGCCTCTCAATTCGTCATCGCCTAAGAACACGCCAACGCCATTTTCGAAATATCCGTGTACGGGCGGTTCAACGCGCCTGGTCACTGTATCCACCCAGTAAATCGACCACATTCTCGTTTGCGGGTCGAAAATGCGAATTGATGAACCTTCATAGGGAAGGCCATCAAGGGTGCGGTTCATCTGATCGAAATTTCCTGTCCCCAACAGGATCTTGCGCATTTCATGGGTGGCGTCGGCCGTTGTCCACGTCGTCGCCCCCGTTAAGCGGCCATCCAGTCGATGGTGTTTAATGCGCCATTTTCCGACCAGAAAATCGAAATCGGCGGCAGAAGAAGTGTTTGGCGCTTCGATCATGCTTCAAACTAGCATCGCCCTTTCGCAGAAGAAGTGATAAATTCGGGCGAGACAAAAATTAGCAATAATTGCAACACGCCGGTCCGATGTATTATTTCCACCCTCCGCCGCCCAGCGGTCCGAAATTGATAGAACACTACAAGCGTGTGGCTCGCGACGGTGCGGTTTTTTCTGCCGCGCTCAAGAATCAACAATACGGAATTTCGAAAGAATTCTGCGAGAGCTGGTCGGTCTCAAGCCTTTGCTGGTCGGCCGGTGGAGAAGAACTCTACGAATTCAAAAACGGCCGCTCCATTCGGATAAAGCCCTCCGGGTTCATTTCCATTTCACAACAAGATCGCTATTCGTATCGTGCAATGGGAGATGTTCCATTTCATTCCAATATGGTCTGCTTTCCGGGCTGGATAACGCGCAGCGCCCGCGTAGGAACGCTGGAAAAACAAAAGACAGACCACAGTGACTTAAAAACGAGATTGCTGCTGCCAGGCGCCAAAACAAAATCGATCTTGTCGAAACTTTTTCTCGGTCCGCGGTTCTCGAGCGAAAAATTCGAAACGATTCAAGAAACATTGGCCCTGTTGCACGCATCACTCATCGCCGATCAGTCTGCCGCCGTGAAGACGCCCGATGTGACGAAAAAAGCAACGCGCTTGGAGCTTGGACGCCGCGTGGAAAAGGCCCGTCAATTTATTCTGGAAAACTATGCGACTGAAAAACTAAATCTTCAGATGATTGCTAATGAAGCATGCCTTTCCCGATATCATTTGATCCGCGTATTTAGTGCGATGATCGGGCAAACGCCGACACAATTTCTGGCCACCGTACGCATGGAAGCCGCGATGAGTTTATTGCAAAAAACTCGAATGTCGGTCGCCTGTGTCGCGGGCAAAGTAGGTTATCGTAATCGCGCTTCGTTCTTTAAGGCTTTTCGCAAGTTTTTTGGCGTTGCTCCATCCTCAATAGAGCGGAGTAGTAACTCGTATTATGTGTAGGCAAGCCTGAGCGGTTTCAGAAAATCGCCCGAAACCTCGCGTGGCGGAATAATGTTCATTTTCACGACAGATGGCGACGCAAACAACGTCTCGCTTCAGGTCCAAACGGGAAAAAGCCCCGCCGAGGCGGGGCTTCTTCTACGTTATTTCGGCGTTTTTATCCCAGCGCGTCTGTTAGCTCCGGCACGACCTTGAAAAGATCGGCGACGAGGCCGTAGTCGGCGACGGAGAATATCGGCGCTTCTTCGTCCTTGTTGATGGCGACAATGACTTTGGAGTCCTTCATGCCCGCAAGGTGCTGAATGGCGCCTGAGATGCCGATGGCGATGTAAAGCTCCGGCGCGACGACTTTGCCGGTCTGGCCGACCTGATAATCGTTGGGCACGTAGCCCGCATCGACCGCGGCCCGCGACGCGCCAACGGCGGCGCCAAGCTTGTCCGCCAGCGGAAAAATCACTTCCTCGAATTTTTCCGACGATCCGAGCGCCCGACCGCCGGAAACGACGATCTTGGCGCCGGTAAGTTCCGGCCGGTCGGATTTGGTGAGATTTTCATCAACCCACTCGGAATGGCCCGGGTTGCCGGCTCCATCGACTTTGACCACTTCCGCCGAGCCGCCTTCATCAACGGCTTTGAAAGCCGTCGCCCGCACGGTGATGACCTTCTTGGGATCGTTTGATTTCACCGTCTGCATGGCGTTGCCCGCATAGATGGGGCGCGTGAAGGTATCGGGGGCCTCGACTGAGACGATCTCTGAAATCTGCATGACGTCGAGCTTTGCCGCGACGCGGGGCATGACGTTTTTGCCAGTAGTTGCTGCGGCTTTAAGAATGGAGTCATAGTCGCCCGCGAGCCCGACGATGAGATCCGCGTAGGGTTCGGCAAGGCGGTGCGCGTAGGCCTCGTCATCCGCATGCAGCACTTTCCTGACGCCAGAAATTTTCGCCGCAGCAGCGGCCGCATCATCCGCGCCAGAGCCGGCGACGAGAATGTCCACATCGCCGCCGATCGCTTGCGCTGCGGCGACAGTTTTGTGCGTGGAGTCGTCTATTGAGGACCCATGAACGTCTGCAACAACAAGAACAGCCATTAGAGGACCCCCGCTTCGTTTTTGAGTTTTTCCACCAGTTCGGCAACGCTTTCGACTTTGACGCCTGCTTCGCGCACCGGCGGTTCGGAAACTTTCACGACCTCAAGGCGCGGCGCAATGTCGACGCCGTAATCGCCAACCTCTTTGACATCGAGAGGCTTTTTCTTTGCCTTCATGATGTTGGGCAGTGATGCGTAGCGTGGTTCGTTAAGGCGCAAATCGGTGGTGACGATCGCCGGCAAGTTGATGCGGATGGTCTGCAGCCCGCCGTCAATCTCGCGCGTTACGTCAAGCTTGCCGTCGGTTCTCTCAACTTTTGAGGCGAACGTGCCTTGCGGCCAGTCGAGGAGCGCCGCCAGCATCTGACCGGTTTGATTGGAGTCATCGTCGATCGCCTGCTTGCCGAGAATAACGAGGTCGGGGTTTTCCTCTTCGACGACTTTTTTCAGGAGCTTGGCGACGGCGAGCGGCTCGACCGTTTCATCGGTCTTGATCAGAAGTCCGCGGTCAGCCCCCATGGCGAGCGCCTGGCGGATCTGGTCCTGGGCTTTTTCCGGGCCGATCGACACAGCGATAATCTCGTCCGCTGCGCCTGCTTCCTTCAGGCGGATCGCCTCTTCAACGGCGATCTCGTCAAACGGGTTCATGGACATTTTGACATTGGCGAGATCGACGCCGGTCTCGTCGGATTTGACGCGGACCTTAACGTTGTAGTCGATCACGCGTTTGACAGGCACAAGGATTTTCATCGCGCTTCTCCTGGCGGGTGATAAAGGGCGCACCGGCTGGGCGCCCCTGAAATTTCGCAGCGCACAATAGACGGGCGGTCAAGCCCCATCAATGCGTAATGGCGCCGCCAATATGATGGATTTGAATGGCGTTCTAATCGCTTATCCCGACGGGCCCTTGCCGATCAGGAACAGAAATAGAAACATCAGGGCGACAGTGATCGCCTGGGCCATAACGCGCAGACGCATCAGCTTGTTGGAGTTTTCCTTGGCGAATGCGCCGCCCTTGGCGAGGGTATAAATGCCCAGCCCGAGGACCGCGAGGGTCGCAAACAAGCCGATGGGAATGAGGAAATAGACAAAACCGCTCATGGGAAAGTTCCTTTGGAGCCAATATAGGGCCGCACGGGTCTGATGGCCACTCACGAGGGGGTTACGTCCGCCAGTCCTGTTAGGCGCTGAGGCGGATCGCCGCGGCTACTCGCCTTCAATCCAGTGGACCGGCACGAGCCGTCCATCGCCTTCAGCGCTAGCGGTGACAACACCGTTCAGCCGATTGATATAGGCGCGGATGTCGGCGTCCGCAGGCGCCTCGACCCCAAGGCCGCCTTGTTCGGGCGCCGCCGTCATGGGCGGCTGTAATTCGTTTAGCGCGAAATCCATGCGCACGTCGTAGGTGCGTTCAGCCTGATAGCGCAGAAACCGCAGCGCATTGTGCCATTGCGTTTTTGTTTCGTCGTCCGTGCACGTTGCAAGCTCCGCACCGCGCGCGCCCCAGCGTCGTTCCGGACAGTGATAGGGGTCGAAAGACAAATCGAAGAGGCGATCCATAACATGGGCGAGGTTGAGGCGCATGCGCGTGCCGTCCGAACGCCAATAGGTAAAGCTGCAGTTTTCCTTTTCTTCTTCAAAGGCGCGGGCAAGGTCGCGGGGAAGATTGTCGCCGTTATAAGCGACGCCCGGATCGCCGGCGGCCGCGTCTTCAACCAGGCGTTGCACGTCGCGGCGCAGCTCTATGAAGCTGACTTTCAAACGCGCATCCCGCGAAGGCGTCGAATATTCCTCCCACTCGCCATAGGTGCCGTAAATGTTGGGCGGCAGTTTTGCCGGATGGGGTTTTAAGTAGATGCGCGCCTCGACGGCCTTATCGACGGCCACCTTGCGCGCCTTGATTGCCGAACAAATGGTTTGAAGTCCGTAGCGCAGCTCATCAACGGGGTCATAAGCAAAATCTGGCGCTGCAAGGACCCTGCGCACATAGTCGTAATAGCGCAGTGTTCGCCCCTTATAGATGAACTCGCCTTCATGCCAGACGCCGGAAGAGGCCGGAATATTGCCGACAAACTGTTCCATGGAAAATCCTGGCAACGCTCCATTCGCGGCTGCTTTCAGTACGCCCCCATGGAGCGCGCCGTCAGCGCCGCGGGTTGCCCCTTCCACCCGGATCGGCCGCCACGCTTTGAGCCCGGCGCCAAGGTCGGGCTTTGAGCGCATGAAATTCGGTCCGTAGGCGGAGCGCGAGACTGAGTTGTCGGGATGAGAAGCGACAACCATGACGCGGCCATCGTCAAGCACGTCATAGACGATGCCCACATGTCCGAAGATGTCATAGGCGATGACGCCCGGCCGCACGGTATCGCGTCCTATTTTTACTGCATAAAAGTCGTCATGACCGCGACCGCCGCCGCTCTCCGGATGGGTGCGAAACATCGCGGTTGAAACTTCCCAGCCGATGCGACGCAAGAATGCCGGGGCGTTTGAAACATGATTGAGAATCTTACGCCGGCCCGCGACGATGTTGCCCTTGGTCGAATAACGAATGTCTTCCCCGCGCGGGCCCTTGAGCGCCATCGAATTCTGGTAGGAATAGGGAAGGCCGTTTTTCCACGCGTAGTAGGCGCGCAGGACATAGGCCATGTCAGCGCAATCGCCGTGCAGCGTCGGATCCGCACTGGAACGATAGGGATTGGCGTCGGACTTAAGGCATGTGGCGAGCGAGCTGCAATTGGATCTTCCAATTGCCTGAACGAACGAGGCGTAACCGGCTTCGTCCTGAGCTTCCCAACTCTCTTTATAAACCTTCCAGACCTTGCCGGTGTTCACCGCCGGCGGGATGGGGGATGCGGCAATGGCGGGCGCGCAAAAAACCGCCGCCAGCCCTGCTCCCCACAGGATGACGGCGCCGATCGCGCGACAAACCCCAGCCATTTTCAACGCGGCATACCCCATAAGGTGAGAATTTAACGCGCGGTTAACCGATTTGGGTAGGCCTCTTGGTCCCGGCGCGGCTGAAAAATTGTTGGCCTCGGCAGGCTGAGATCGTGAGAAACAGGGAAAAATGCTGAGATTTCAGCGATCTAGTGCAAAAAAACGAATTTTCAAGTCTGGCAAAGCGCGGGCCCAATCACAACGTCAAGAGCGGTTAAAAACAGAAGGGAGCGATTATGGGGTTCGAATTATTTCTGGCGGGACTGGTTGTTCTCGCCATTTTCATCATGTTTTCGGCGGTCAAAGTGGTGCCGCAGGGGTTTGAATTTACGGTCGAACGGTTCGGTCGCTACACCAAGACAATCAAACCCGGCCTGCATCTCATCATACCGTTTGTCGATCGCGTCGGCCGAAAGATGAACATGATGGAACAGGTGCTTGACGTACCCGCGCAGGAAGTAATCACCCGCGACAACGCAATGGTCCAGACCGACGCGGTGGCTTTTATCCAGGTGATGGATGCGCCGGCGGCGGCCTATGAAGTGCACAACCTCGTCCGCGCGATTTCAAACCTCGCCATGACGAATATCCGTACCGTGATCGGTTCGCTCGATCTCGACGAAGTTCTTTCGAATCGTGACGATATCAACGAGCGACTGCTGAAGGTGATCGATGCGGCGACCCAACCCTGGGGCGTTAAAGTGACCCGCGTCGAGATCAAGGATCTCGAACCGCCGGCGGATATCACCGAAGCGATGGCGCGTCAGATGAAAGCTGAACGCCTTAAGCGTGCAGAAATCCTGACCGCCGAGGGTGACAAGCAGTCGGCGATCCTGCGTGCGGAAGGCGAAAAACAATCTGCTATCCTTGAAGCGGAAGGGCGCAAGGAAGCTGCGTTCCGCGACGCCGAGGCGCGCGAGCGCGAAGCGGAGGCCGAAGCCAAAGCAACGCACATGGTGTCCGAGGCGATCGCCGCCGGCGATGTTCAGGCTATCAACTACTTCGTTGCGCAGGATTACGTGAAGGCGTTTGAAAAACTCGCCATCTCGCCGCAACAGAAAACGGTTATCGTGCCTGCGGACATGTCAGGCCTTGTAGGCGCGATCGCCGGCGTCGGCGAAATTGCGAAGGAAACATTCTCGCAAGATCGTCCGCGTGCAAACGGGTCGGTTCCGCCGGCGCAATAGAAAGTCACATTAATCCGCTCGTTCCTGTGACAACGGGAATCCATGTTCAAGGAACTTTTTGCCCCCGCTTCGGCGGGGGCGAGCGGCAAAAAAGAAATCGGGGAATATCATGCAAGCCATCATCGACTTCATTGCAACAATGCCGTTCTGGTACTGGTGGGTGTTTGCGATTGCGCTGCTCGTAATCGAGCTAACGACCGGATCCACCTATTTCCTGTGGCCGGCGATTGCGGCGGTCGTTACCGGGCTGGTCTCACTGAGCCCGCTTGGCGCTTTCTGGCAAAGCCAGCTGCTGGCATTCGCCGTAATCACCATCGCTCTGTCAATTATCGCGCCGAAATATGTAAAGCCGTGGATCCACAGGACGCAGGCCGATCATAAACATCTCAATGAACGCGGCGCGCAGAAAGTCGGCAAGCTTGCGAGCGTGGACGAGGCTTTTGCCAACGGCGTCGGCAAGGTGCGTTTGGGCGACACGTTGTGGCTTGCCGAAAGCGAAACCGGCGAGGATTTTGCCGAAGGCGCGCAAGTTGTCGTCGCCCGCGCAGAAGGAACGAAGCTGTTTGTGAAGGACGCTTAGACGCCAGATTGTGAGCCGTTATTCCGGATAGTAATCCCGCACCAGGTTGAGATCCTCAAGCGGCGGCTCCTCATAACCTGAGTCCTCAAGCGTCGGCCGCGGCGGCAAAGTGACCGGCTTGAAGGCGGCTTCGTTAAAGTCATAGGGAACCCGGTCAAGAATTGCGCGGATGATATTAAGCCGGGCCTTTTCCTTGTCGTCGCCGTCGACCACCAGCCAGGGCGCGTCATCCGTGTGGGATAGCGCAAACATCTTGTCGCGATAACGAGTGAACTCGATCCATTTGTCGCGCGCCTTGAGGTCGATGGGCGACAGTTTCCAACGTTTTCTCGGATCTCGTGCGCGATCCTGGAAACGTTTTTCTTGCTCTTCCGCGCTTACATGGATCCAGAATTTGAGCAGAACCAATCCGGAATCGACCAACATGCGCTCAAACAGTGGAACCTCTCGCATAAAGACTTCATGCTTCTCAGCTGTGCAAAAACCCATGACCGGCTCGACCACAGCGCGGTTGTACCAGGAGCGATCAAACAAAACGATTTCGCCGCCCGCAGGGAGATGCTGCACGTAACGCTCGAAATACCATTGGGTCTGTTCGCGGTCGGACGGTTTCGGCAAGGCGACGATGCGCCAGACACGCGCATTCATGCGGCGCATAATGGTTTTGATGGCGCCGCCCTTGCCCGCGGCGTCGCGGCCTTCAAAAATAATGGCGACCTTCATGCCGTTGCGCTGCACCGTCTCCTGCAACTTGGCGAGTTCGAATTCGAGTTCTTCCAGCTCTTTACGGAATTCTTTCTTTTTCACGATCGCCTACGCCTTTCGAGATGCGACGATAACTGAGACGCCCTGCATTTTCATGCGACGGTCGATTAGGCTAGGTGCAACCTTGCCCCAACCGTGCATGATATCGTCCGGATTAGACGCCATATCCGCCGTAAAAATTGCGGGACCTTCAAATATGGCGCCGACCGGCTCGGTTTTGCCCGGGCTCGACGCCCATTGGCGATATGTGTCGATGAGCCTCTGTGCGGTCGCGTCCGGTTCCGATCCGATGTACGCGTCAATGGCGTGCAGCCATAATCCGCCGGGCCGCAGAATGCGCAGTCCGTCGGCAAAGAAATTGTCAAGCGAAGCAAACGGAACGTGCTCAACAACGGAGATCGAAAACACAACATCAAAACTGGACTCTTCGATTTTTTCGTCGAAGTCGCCAAGCATGCTTGTAAGGTTTTTTACGCCACGGATGGAAACCTCTTTCTTTGGTCCGCCGTCGGCTCCCTCGAACGGTTCTATGTTCACGCACCGATTTTGATCGGCGAGAACGCGCAGCATTCGGGAATCGCCGCCTCCGATTTCGGCAATGTGCAGGTTTTTTGCGTCTTTGAGGTGATTGTAGATGATGCAATCCTGAACCGTTTTCATATGAAACGGTGCGGCCGCTTTTAGTTTTTTTGGCAGGCCTTCATCCAGCGCGGTGAAAAGCGCTTTTTTGCGCACAAAATCAAACACGAATACTCCAATCGAAAAAATTTAGGCCGTCAGCAACGCGCCCTTGTCGTCGAACCGATAGCTGCGCCGGCAGAATTCGCAAGTCACTGTGATGGCCCCGTCCTCGACCATGTCTGAGAGATCGGCAGCGTCATAGCGACTGAGCACGGCCTCTATCTTGTCGGCGTTGCAATTGCATTCGGCGCGGAGCGGCTGATGATCGAAAACCCGCACGCCATCTTCATGGAAAAGGCGGTACAGTAGTGTTTCCGCCGCGATCGCCGGATCAAGCAACTCGTCGTCTTCCGTCGATTTAATAAAGGCCGCGGCGCGATCCCAGCTTTCCTGATCGTCGAGGGTCATTAGAACTTCCTCGCCGCGTTCGCGAACGCCGCCCTCGCTTGGAACCAATTGCGCCATGACGCCGCCGGCGCGCCAGCGTTCCGGCTCGCCCGGAGCGGAAAGACGGCCAACAGCAAGACGAATTGCGGTCGGGATTTGTTCCGATTGCATAAAATAAGATACCGCCGCCTCTTCAAGGCGCGCGCCGTCGAGCGGCGTTACACCTTGATAGCGTTCCATGTCGGGGCCTTGATCGATCGTCAACACGATGTGCCCGTCCCCGATGAGGGCTGCGCCCGTCCGGTCGCCCAAGTCATTGGAAATTTTCCCCGTGCCGCGCAATGCGCCGCCAGCGGCGTAATCGGCGACAATCATCGATGCAGGACCGTCACCTTGCGCCTGGAAGATCAGTTTGCCGTCGAATTTAAGTGCGGCCCCCATCAACGCCACCAGCGTCACCGCCTCGCCAAGCAACGTACTCACGCTGTGAGGGAAGGCATGGCGTGAAAGGATTTCGTCCACCGAACCGGAAAGGTGTGCGATGCGTCCGCGAACAGCGCTGTCGCCGACCTGAAAGGGCAGAACAAAATCCGCCGGTTTTTGGGTGTCGCCTGCGTCCGCCATTACGGCCCCCTCGATGCGTTACTCTTTGAGCTTATAGCCGGAGCGGAAAAGAAAATAACACCATGCGCCAAGCACGATCATCAGCGCCAGCGTGATGAGCACCCCGACGCCAATATTGGATTCTGCAACACCGGTAAATCCAGACCGAAAGCCGTCGATGAGATAGAACACAGGATTGAAATGGCTGGCGGTCTGAAACGGCCCCGGCAGTCTTTCGATGGAATAGAACGTGCCGGAAAGAAATGTCAGCGGCGTGATGACGAAATTGGTGACGGCGGCAAGGTTGTCGAACTTGTCCGCCCAGACGCCGCCAACGACTCCGAGCATTGCGAAAATCATGGCGGCGGCGAGTGCAAAATAGAATACCGCGCCAATCGCTTCGATGCGCATCTCTGCGCCGGTCATCGCCATGAAGGCGGCGCTTGTGACGCCGGTGATAAAGCCCACAAGAAGGCCCCGCGTTGCTGCGCCGGCGACAAAAGCGACCGTCAATTCTGCGGCGGAAAGCGGCGGCATCAACACATCAACAATATTGCCCTGCACTTTGCCGATCAGGATCGAGGACGACGAGTTGGTAAAAGCGTTCGTCAGCACCGCCATCATCATCAGACCGGGGGCGAGAAATTCAACATACGCAACACCGGCGACCGCGGGCCGTGCGGCCCCAAACGCCTGCGTAAAAACAACAAGGAAAAGCAGGGTCGAGACAACCGGCGCAATGACCGTCTGGGTAATGACTTTCAGGAACCGGCGGATCTCTTTGACATAGAGCGTCCAGAGCCCGAGCCAGTTGACCGCGCCAAATCGCCTGGCGCCGAAGCGAGCCTGGCTTTGAAGGTTTTGTTGCGCTGCGATATCGCGTGCGCCGTCCATGATGGAGCGGTCCTTTCAATCCGAAAATACTGCGCCGGTTTGGCCTGCTGAAGCCCTCTCGGTCAACCATTTCGAATTATCAACATCTAGTGGGCAAAAAAACGCCCCGGCGCCATGTTGTGTTTCTGAACTGGTGAGATACTATATTTTGGCGCCTGGCGGCGCGAGAGATCCGACACTACTAAATGTTGATTTTTTTGCGCGGAAACTTCACGCGCACTCCAGGAAGGGAGATTGACGACATGGCCTGGACCGATGAACGCGTTGAAATCTTGAAGAAATTGTGGGCCGAGGGCCTGTCGGCCGCACAGATCGCCAACAAGATCGGCGGCGTCACCCGCAATGCGGTCATCGGCAAAGTTCACCGGCTGGGCCTTTCCGGACGTGCGACCCCGGCGAAACCGCAACGGGGTTGTGCGCCTGCTGCGGCTGAAAAGGACTCTGCGGCGCCGGCGAAGGCGCCCCGCGAGGAAGTGAAGTCCGTTATTCCCGAACCGGATTTCCATGCGCCGTTGGTGCTCGATTCAGGAGACGCCGCCACGGTGTCGACCATCGGCAATAATATGTGCAAATGGCCGATCGGCGATCCGGCGCGCGACGATTTTCATTTCTGCGGTCAGCCAACGCTTTCCGGTAAATCATACTGCGCCTATCACGCCCGACTGGCGTTCCAGCCGCCGCAACGGCGCGAGCCAAGTCGCCAACCACGCCGCACGATAGCGGGGCCTGCAAAACGCCGGGCCGCGAGTTAAGTTTTCTCCGTGTAAGGAATGATCTAGTTTGTCATCGCCCGGCTTCGAGGGCGTATCCGGCGGAGCGAACCGTACGGATCGGGTCGCCTTGCTTATGTTTGTTGAGCGCCTTTCGAAGCCTGCCGATGTGAACATCAACGGTCCGCACCTCTACGAAAACGTCAGAGCCCCATACTGCGTTCAGTAGTTGCTCTCGGGAAAAAACCCGTCCGGGGTGCTGGATCAAATGGTCAAGCAAACGGAACTCGGTCGGGCCGAGATTGATTTCTTTGTCGCCGCGCAAAACACGATGAGAAACGCGATCAACGATTAGATCGCCGACAGCGACCTTGTCTTCCGCCAGACCTGGTCGAATGCGCCGCAATACGGCGCGTACGCGGGCGATCAGTTCATTGGTTGAGAATGGCTTGGTGAGATAATCATCCGCGCCCGTTTCAAGTCCGCGAATACGGTCAGCTTCTTCCGATCGCGCCGTTAGCATGATGATCGGCAGATTGCGGGTTTCCGGTTTAGCGCGTAAACGGCGGCATACTTCGATGCCGGATACTTTAGGCAGCATCCAATCCAGAACGACGAGATCGGGCGTTTCTTCCTCAATTTTCAGGATCGCTTCCTCGCCGTCCGCTGCTACAGATACGTCGAAGCCTTCTTTGGCGAGATTATAGTCAAGCAGCGTCGCCAGCGCTTCTTCGTCTTCAACAATTAATATCCGTGTCTTTGCCATCTTTTTGTCTCAAATCGTCAGTTTACGGAGCTGGTTGATTTTGGCGGCGCGACGATTGTCGTCGCTGTTTCATCGCCCTTTGGACGCTCGTCGATAATGGGCGAACCCGTTACGAGAAAGTGTATAGTCTCCGCGATATTGGTTGCGTGGTCGCCGACCCGTTCAAAATTTTTAGCAGAGAAGACGAGATGCGTGCAGGCATTAACGCATAAGGGGTCTTTCATCATCGCGGCGAGAATTTCCTGGAATACGGAATTATACAATTCATCCAGTTCGTCGTCAGCGCGCCACACAGCGAGTGCGGCGTCGAGATTGCGCGCGGCGTAAGCGTTCAGAACGTCGGAGAACTGGCGCAAGCTGGCGCGGCCCATGCGCACAACGCCAAGTGTTGGACGCGGCGGCGCTTCACGGCTGATAACGAGCGTGCGTTTGGCGACGTTCTTCGCCAGATCACCGACCCTTTCCAACTCGCCGGAAAGTTTCATGATGGTGGTAGCTTCGCGCACGGCCTCCAGCGACAGATTTTGGCTTGCCAGCACCGTCATGACCTTCGTCTCAATGTCGCGGTCATATTCGTCGATGCGCGCATCTTGCGCGATCAGGCCTTCCGCCGATGCAACGTCGCGCCGTTCAAACGCGGTAATGGCGGCCTGAAGATGGCTTTCCACCAGGGCGGCCATGCGGGAAAGCTCGGCTTCCAACTGCCGAATTCCAATAGTTGACGATGTTTGCGCAGGCGCGGCCATGAGGTCCCATCATGTCGGGGGTTGTCGAGCGAGTGCTACATGCGTCTCTTTTGTGACATTTTCTTGTCGATTGCAAAAAATTGGCGCATTCCGTGCGCTGCCTGCCTTTCAACGGGCTGTACATCATCAGCCCGTGTACAGATTAGGCGTCGGTCGCCGATGCGGCGGGTGCAAAATAGCAATTGAACGCGGTGCCGCCGGCCATCATGCTTTCGATTTGGAAGCCGCCCTTATGGCGATTGATGATGTGTTTGACGATGGCGAGGCCGAGGCCTGTGCCGCCGCTTTTTCGGCTTCTTTCCACATTCACTCTGTAAAACCGTTCGGTCAGGCGCGGCAGGTCGGAACGGGGAATACCGGGTCCGAAATCGCGGATCTGCACATAAATCAAGTCGTCTACGGATAATCCAAGCCTGACGGCGACCTGATTTGCTGAATCGCCGGCGCGCTGGCTGGGTTCGCCTTCAGTTGCGACAGACGGGGCCGCGCCGACGCCGATGCGCACTTTGATCATTGCAGGGTCGCCGCCATACTTCACGGCATTATCGAGGAGATTTTGGATCGCTTGAAAGATTTCGTCACGATCTCCTGCGATATGGGCGTTCAGCTCCTGATTGGCGACGACATCGACAATTGCGCCGCGCTGTTCAAACAGCGGCTCAAAACTGTCCACCACATCGCCTGCGATGCGCTGCAAATCGATGACGTCTTTTGGCGGTACATGCTCGTTTAATTCAATTCGCGACAGCGACATCAAATCGGCGACAAGACGCTGCATGCGTTCGCCTTGCGACTGCATAATGGTGAGAAACTTTTCCTGGGCTTCAGGATCGGTCCGCGCGTGTCCGCGCAAGGTTTCAATAAATCCGAGAAGCGATGCGATCGGCGTGCGCAGTTCATGGCTGGCGCTGGCGATAAAGTCGGCGCGCATCTGCTCAAGCCGATGTTCGCTTGTTAGGTCGCGAATGTAGATCAGCGATCGCCGTGCGGAAACGGGCGGCGCATCGTCATCGGTCCACATCGGCGCGACAAAAGCGCGGCAGAAGAGTTCAACGGAGCCGGTAGTCGTGAAGTCGACGGTTTTGGGTCCGTGGGCGTTGAGAACGCCTTCCGCCGCCTCGAATACGTCGGGCGCCCGCAACACAGAGGCAAAATGTCGACCCTCAATGTTCTTAACGCCGGTGAGAGTTTCCGCGGCAGGGTTCGCGAGTTCAACGATGCCGTCGCTGTCGAGTATGAACAAGGGTTCCGGTAACGCCATGGCGACGCCGCGGGCAATGCGCAAATTCGCCAACTCCGCCCGCTGCGCGCTCAACTCGATATCCACAATCCGCTCTACCGGCTGCGCCCAGGCGCGCCCCGAAGAAAACCGATAACGAACTGCGAGGGCGCCCAGAAATGCGATCCATGCAAAAAGGACAACGCGCCAATCCGCGCTCGCGCCAACAAGAACCGCGACGCCAACGCCGGCGCTAATGCCCGCCGCCCACAGAAAGTCGCGGGTGCGTACTTGCGCGGCGGTGTTTTTGATTAAGGCGGTGATCTCTTCTTGCATCGGCGCTTTCCTACGCGCCAATGAGATGGATTTCAAACGCTTGGGGCGTTTAGCGGCGCGGCCTCAATAGTGCGAAGGCGGCGCCGCCCGCCAATCCCGCCATGCATTGCAAGGCAACGCCGATAGGCGTGCGCGCGCCGCCGATTATGCCCGCGCCGCCGCCAAGCTGCGTTTCGATTAGCGTTAGCAAGGCAAACATCGCCGCGGCGCCGGCAATCGGATAGGCCGCCGGAGCGAGCAGCGGCAGGGCCTTTTTGACGCCCCATGCAATGAGAAAGGCGACACCCAGCGCAACCGTTATCAAGACGCCGTAAATCCAAAGACCCGTCGCGTTCGCCAGGAATGTTTCGAGCTGTTGGGCCGGCGTATAGGTTACGCCGAACGCTGACTGCCCGCTGAGAACCCGCATCGTATAAAACACAGCCGCCAGAAGGTATGTCGCTGCAGCAGCGAAAAGAAATGCGCCAACTGTTCTTGCGATGTTCATATGAGCGCTCCCGGCGGCGACATTTGTCGCCGGATTGTGATTTCACCCGACGGTAAGAAAATCAATGCGACTTTGCGCATGACGCAAAAAAATGCAAACCATTGGGCAAGTCTGAAACACGGAGCTTGCCTCGTGGCCCATACATTCGTCAAACCTTCGCTCATTGCATCTCTTCTCGTGCTTATGTCATCGGCCTGTGGCGAGGCGACACAAGCAGAATCGTCCGCTGCGCCAGGCGCGTTGCCGCCGGGCGGCGGCGGCGGCGACCGATCGCTTCAAACAACGCTCAGCGATCCAGCGCCGGAAGGACAACAGGCCTTGGCGGTTGAAACGCTCGCGGACGGTCTTTCCAATCCCTGGGCGATCACTTTTTTGCCAGACGGCGACATGCTTGTCGCGGAACGGCCCGGCCGCGTACGCCTTATTCGCGATGGCGTGATGGCGCCCGATCCCGTGCCGGGCGTTCCAGATGTTTTGGCGTTCAATCAGGGGGGGCTCTTTGATTTGCTTCCCCATCCTGACTTTAGTTCGAACAGGGTGATCTATCTGGCCTACGCGCACGGGACGAGAGAGGCGAACGCGCTGCGCCTTTCGCGGGCGGTTTTTGAAAATGATGAATTTCGCGACGTCACACCGATTTATGACGTAAAGCCGCTCAAAGACACCGGCCATCATTATGGCGGCCGCATGGTATGGGGCGCTGACGGCAAACTCTATGCAACGAGCGGCGAGGGCTCCCGATACAAAGAAAAAGCGCAGGATATGACGTCGAGTTTCGGCGCGGTTATCCGGATCAATGAAGACGGCTCTATTCCGGACGACAATCCGGACTTCGGCGACGGCGCACTGCCGGAGTTGTTTTCCAAAGGGCATCGTAATCCGCAAGGGTTTGTTTACGACGCTGAACGCGATGTGTTCTGGTCGAACGAACACGGGCCTCGCGGCGGCGATGAAATCAACATCGTTCGCGGCGGATTGAATTACGGATGGCCGGCGGCGAGTTACGGTGTCGATTATAATGGCGCCCGTATTACGCCGTTCACGGAATATGAGGGGACGGCGCAGCCTGTTCATTACTGGACGCCGTCAATCGCGCCATCGGGCTTCGCGGTTTATCGGGGCGAGTTGTTTGACGATTGGGACGGCGACTTGCTTGTGGGCGCGATGGCCGGCGCCGCATTGCATCGCCTGACGGTTGAAGGTGAAGAGATCGTCAGCGAAGAACGCTATCTTGTGGGCGAACGTATACGCGACGTTCGGGTCGGTCCCGACGGCGCTATTTATGTTGCTACGGAAGTACGCAACGGCGATCCCGAAGGTAAAATCCTGCGTGTTACCCCGCGATAAGTCAGATTGAGGCGAGGCGCAGCGCAGCCTGTCTTGCAAACCGCAATGTTACGGCTTTGCGTCGCGCCGCCGCCAGGGATCGCTCGATCGACGGCCTTTTGATCGCTGCGCCATAGGCGTCGGCGAGGATTAAACCTTCGTCCGCCGGCAGGATCCGGGCTGGAAAATCCGGATCGACGGCGAAATAGTAGCGGTCGCAATAGTCGAGATACTCCGGCCATTTCTGATCGGCGTCGAAATCCGCCTGGCAGGATTTGATTTCCACAATCGTGATTTTGCCGGCCCGATCGACCCCGGCGACATCAGCGCGTCGGCCGTTGGCGAGCCTGAATTCGGCGAGCGGCGACATACCAAGTTCCAGAAACATCCGCATTACCCCGCGCGTCAGGATCGCGGTCTGGTCCGGACGGGTAAGCTGGTCGGGGCGGGCGGGGCGCGCCGTTGCAACGTTCTCCATATGTTCATGAAAACCCGAGCGCGCCGCTGCGTCAAGCGCCGGGGGCCGCGTCAGCCCTGAAATTCGGGCAAGCGCACAACCAGGCCGTCAAGTTCGTCTGAAATGCTGATCTGGCAGGAGAGCCGGGAATTGGATTTTGGCTCGGCGGCAAAGTCGAGCATGGATTCTTCCATTGCTTCCGGTTTTCCAACTTTATCGAGCCAGGCCTCGTCCACATAAACATGGCAGGTCGCGCAGGCGCAGGCGCCGCCGCAGTCGGCGTCGATGCCCGGCACCATGTTTTTTACAGCCGCTTCCATGACGGAAACGCCATTTTCCCCGTCGACGGTGTGTTCCTGGCCGCTGTGCTCGATATAGGTAATTTTCGGCATTTTTCTCGTCTTCCAAGGCCCGCCGCAGCGGGACGCCCTTCGTCAAAACGCGCCAGATTTAGCGTGCGATCAGAGGACGGCAAGCCCTAGAAGGCGAATTTGCGATTATGCCGCAAATGGCTGGGCGCTATCATAAAGTCGGTGCGAGACGTCTTTTTCTTATCAACGGTCTCGTCATGCGCCTCCGGGTTTCGGTCGGAACTTGCAATTCTCACCCTTGTGCCTATTGCGACGCTCGCCCGCGGCGGCGATATGAAGTCTCATGCGAGAAGCGGTTTTTTCCCTGACGACCGAAGAAGAGACCAGAGCGCTGGGCGCCGCCATTGGCGACGCCTTGCGGACCGGAGACGTCGTTTTCCTCGTCGGCCCGCTGGGTGTGGGCAAAACATCGCTGGCGCGGGCCGCCATTCAGCGCCGCTGCAACGCGCCGGCTGCGCCCAGCCCGACATTTACGTTGGTGGAAACATATTCAGGCGCCGATCTCACAATCTGGCATTTCGATTTTTACAGGCTCGAAACGCCGGAGGAAGCCTGGGAGCTTGGGGTGGAGGAAGCCTTCGCCGAGGGGGCGTCGCTCATCGAATGGCCGGAGAGAGCATCGGTGTTTCCTGCAGATCGAGCGCTCACCATCACTATTTCGCACGCCCCGGAGGGGCGCCGTGCGGTGGTTTCAGCGCCGCCCGCCTGGGAAGATCGATTGGCGAAAATCGCCGCTCACACGAAGAATCAACATAGAAACCCGCCGTGACCTTAACTACAGCGCCGTCATCCAATCCTTCCTTTGATGATTTTCTGCGAAACGCCGGATGGCGCGGCGCGTCGGTGACGCCGCTCGCGGGCGATGCGTCCTCGCGATCGTATTTTAGAGTGACGGATGCGCGCCGCCACGCGGTGCTGATGTCGGCGCCGCCGGCGGCCGAAGCGGCGCCCTGTTCGCCGACGGCGACCGCCGAGGAGCGTCTCCGCCTCGGGTACAATGCGTGTGCGCGCCTCGCCGGGCCCAACCTAAATGCATTTCTGATGATCGCGAAAACCTTGCGCGATGCGGGACTTTCAGCGCCTGAAATATATGCTGCAGATCCGCATCACGGTCTCGCCCTTATCGAAGATCTCGGCGACGATCTGTTTGCGAAAGTCGTGACAAAAGAAAATGAACGCATGCTTTATGAGCATGCAATCGACGTGCTTTCCCATTTGCATGCAAAAGCGCCGGCGCCGCCGCGCGACGACACATACGAGATGCTTGAATATGATCGTCTCGCGCTCGCCTCAGAAGCCGACCTGTTGATTGATTGGTATTGGCCGCTGAAAAAAGGCGCTCAGCCGGACGATGCCATCGTCGCAGAATTTCGCGGCGCCTTTGACGAAGCGTTGTCCGGATTAGGGCCCGCAAATGCGCTGGTGCTTCGCGATTACCACGCGGAAAATCTCCTCTGGCTTCCCGATCGCAAGGGTCAGGCGCGAGTCGGCGTCATCGATTTTCAGGATGGGCTCGTCGGATCGCCGGCCTATGATCTCGTTTCACTGCTTGAGGATGCTCGGCGCGATGTTGACCCTGAGTTGGCGATCGCCATGATCGGACACTACGTTTTCAATGCTGAACAACGCGGCGAATTTAATCGCGATCAGTTTCTCGCCGATTACGCCATTCTCGCTTTGCAACGCAACGCCAAAATTCTTGGTATCTTCGCGCGCCTTGCAAGTCGCGATGGAAAAGCTCGTTATCTCGATTTTCTGCCGCGGGTCGAAGCGCATTTTCACAGTGATTTGCGACGTGCGCAGGCGGCGCCGGTCTTGCGTTTTTTCAAAAACCATTTTCCGGAGCTGACCGCGTGAGTACGGAACCAACGCAAGCCATGGTGCTCGCCGCCGGCCTCGGGACGCGCATGGCGCCGCTGACCGACGCGACGCCCAAACCCCTGATCGAAGTCGCGGGAAAAGCGCTGATCGATTATGCGCTCGATCGCTTCGCTGAAGCCGGAGTAAGCAAGGCGGTTGTGAATGTGCACTATCTTGCCGATCAGGTTGAGCGACATGTGAAAACCCGCACCGAGCCGGAGATTGTCATATCCGATGAACGCACAGTGCTGCTTGAGACCGGCGGAGGTCTTAAGAAAGCCAGAGCGTATTTTGACGATGCGCCGATTTTCTGCACCAATACGGATGCGATCCTGATCGATGAAGGCGGAGCCGAGCCTTGCGCAATGCTCGGAAATCAATGGTCGACCGATGCGATGGATGCGCTGCTATTGTTGGCGCCGCTCAATCGCGCGGGCGGATATGCGGGCGCCGGCGATTTCAGTCTCGATGAAGACGGGCGGATCGCCTTTCGCGATGGTGCGACGGCGCCGTTTGTGTTCACCGGGCTTCAGATCATTTCGCACCGGCTTGTCGATGAGGGGCCTGACGGCGCCTTTTCGACGAAAAAGTTATGGGAAGTCGCCGCATCGCGCGGGCGCCTGTTTGGCGCCGTGCATCAAGGCGATTGGTTGCATGTGGGCGATCCGGAAGGACTGGCCGCCGCCGAACAGCGCCTGGCTGGCGGCGTGACATGAATGAGCCGCGCGCCGCAAATATTTGACGCGCCCAGCCCGCGCCTCTTCTCCATCGGACCGGAGCTTTCGTTTCTCGACGAACTGGCGAAAGCCGTTGCTGCAAGCGCAGGCGGCGATCCGTCCGCATTGGCCGACGTCGAGATTTTTCTGCCAACGCGGCGCGCCGTGCGCGCCCTTGGTGAACGGTTTCTTGCACTTGCCGGCAAGGGCGGCGCAACGCTGCTCCCCAAGATTCGCGCCATTGGCGATGTGGACGAGGACGAGCCAAGCCTGTTCAAGGGCGGCGCGAGTGATGAGTTGGATCTTCTCCCCGCGATTTCCGAGGTCGAACGCCGCTTGACGCTGGCGAGATTTGTAATCGCCAAACAAGAAGCGGCGTCATCGCGCGTACATTGGTCCGCAGCGCTTGCAGCGGCTGACGAAATCGCCTTGTTGCTTGATGCTTTCTATACGGAGGAAATAGATCCAACCGTTTTGTCTGCGATCGCGCCGGACGATCTTGCCGAACATTGGGCGCAAAGCCTCGAGTTTTTGAACATCGTCACTCATGCCTGGCCCAACTATCTGCGCGACGTTAATCGGATGGATCCGGCAGCCCGCCGGGTTCAGTTGATTACCCGTCTTGCTGACAGATATCGTGCGGCCCCGCCGGACCACCCCGTCGTGATCGCCGGCACGACCGGATCAACGCCCGCGGTGGCGCGTCTGATTGACGTTGTTTCTCGCCTGCCAAAAGGCTGCGCAGTGCTGCCCGGGCTGGACCTGGAAATGGAAGAAGCGGTTTGGCGCGCCGTCGATGACCCGCACCCCCAGAGCGGGTTAAAGCATCTGCTGGAAGAAGGTCTGAGCCTCGACAGGCGCGATGTACGCCCATGGCCGTTTAAGAACGCTGAACGGTCGCCGCTGCGCGCCGACATTATCAATGTGGCGTTGCAACCCGCCGCCGCGACGGATCGTTGGAAAGAGTGGGCGGAGAGTTTCCGCGCCCGGAAGAACGATTTGAACGAAGCTCTTGCGAGCGTGTTACTCGTTGAAATGGACGACGAAGAGCGTGAAGCCGATGCGGTTGCATTGACTATTCGAGAAGCGGTCGAACAGCCGGGCCGCACCGCATTCCTTGTGACGCCAGATCGTGACTTATCGCGCCGCGTGGCAAGCAAGCTGAAACGCTGGGATATCTTGGTTGACGACAGTGCGGGCGTTCCATTTGCCCATACCCGATGCGGCGGCTTTCTTCGGCTCATTGCACGGTTGATTAGCGATCCGGCCGATCCTGCAGCTTACGCAGCGACGATGCGTCATTCCTTGTTCGGGGGCGGCGTCGGCGACGCAGAACGATCCGCGATGCGAAACGCCGGCGATCTTGCCTTGCGCGGCCTCAAGCCAAATTCGATTGCGGGCATCGCTGAGCGATTGTCGGAAACAAATCGTTTCGCCGAGAAGTTTTCCGCGCTTGTTGAGGCTGTACGCGCCACGGCGGAAGGCAGTGCGTCTTTTGCGACGCTGTTAACAGCTCATGTGGCGCTGGCTGAAACTTTTGCGGCGACAGAAGCGGCGAGCGGGGCTGAGCGTTTATGGCGCGGCGAAGACGGCGAAGCGGGCGCGGCCCGGATTGCGGATTTGGCAGGCGTCGTTGCGATGATCGAAAAGACCGCGGTCGTTGAATATCACGAGATTTTTGATCACCTCATCGCCGACATCACGGTGCGTCGGCGCGCGCCGTCTCACCCCCGCGTCTCGATTCTCGGCCCGCTTGAGGCGCGGTTGCAGACAGCAGATCTGGTTATTCTTGGCGGCCTCAATGAAGGCGTATGGCCGCGAGACGCTGCGATCGATGCGTTTTTGTCGCGGGCCATGCGCAGGAAAGCGGGTCTGCCGGCGCCGGAACGTCGCGTCGGGCTTTCCGCCCATGATTTTGCGCAGTTAAGCGCAGCGCCGAATGTCATGTTAACGCGCGCGAAGAAAGCAGGCGGAAAGCCAGCGACTGCGTCCCGATGGATCGTCCGCCTCAAGAATATATTATCGGGCGCGTCAGCCTTGAGCGTTGTTGATCGGAGCGAGTATTATCGCTTTTTGGCCGCACGCCTTGATGATGCGCCATACGCGCCTGCACAGTTTTCGTCGCCGCGTCCACCGATAAGCGCCCGCCCGACGCGGTTTTCAGTCACGCGCTTCGAGAGCCTTATTCGCGATCCCTACTCAATCTATGGCGAGATGGTCTTGCGCTTGAACAAGCTGGAAGAGTTTAATCAGAGTATCGACCCTCGCCATATCGGCATCCTTTTTCACACGCTGTTTGAGCGGGTTGTTCAGGACGACGCGACGCAAAACCCCTCGGCTGCGATCGGGCGTCTTTCCGATTTGTTTGATGAACATGCGGGCGCTTACGGGTTTGACGCGGCGCACCTGCCGTTCTGGCGGGAGCGGGCGCATGCCGCATTCGACTGGTTCGCCGAATGGGACGCCGAGCGCCGCCGCGAGGGCGCGCCGGCGATTGTTGAAGAACGCGGCGCCTGGTCGTTCGCGCATGAAGGCCGGGATTATGTGCTGAGTGCAAAGGCCGATCGCATCGACCGCCTCAATGCGGGCGGCGTCGCGATTTTTGATTACAAAACCGGGGCGCCGCCGCCGACCGATAAGCAACAGAAAAAATTCAGCCCGCAATTGTCACTTACTGCATTGATCGTGCGGGAGGGCGGTTTCGAAGCGCTTGGCGCCGCCGCGATTGAGCGCTTTGCCTATCTTCGGGTGCTCAACAGAAAACCGGAGGGCGCCAACGAAACGGGCGCCGAAGGCGACGACTGCGCGGCGGCAATCAACGATGCGGAAGCCGGTCTTAAATCCTTGCTTGCACATTTTAATAATCCGGAGACGTCCTATCCGTCGCAGCCACGCCCGCAGTTTGTGCGCGAATATGGCGACTATGACCATTTGGCGCGCCGCAGTGAACGCAAACTTGAGGATGACGCAACATGAGCGCGCTCCTCGACGCCCGGACGCGGCAACGCCGCGGCGCCGACCCGGCGAATTCAGCATTCGTCATGGCGAATGCGGGCTCCGGCAAAACTCGCGTTCTTACAGAACGGGTTGCTCGATTGCTTCTGCAGCGGGTCGATCCGCAGCAAATCCTTTGCATCACCTTCACCAAGGCGGCGGCCGCAGAAATGTCGGAACGACTGTTTGCGACCCTGGGCAAATGGGCCATTGCCGACGACGCTGCTTTGGAAAAACGGCTTGCAGAAATCGAAGGCGCCGGTGCGAGTCGCAGCGAAGAAGAATTATGCGAAGTGCGCCGCTTGTTCGCACGGGCGCTTGAAACGCCGGGCGGTCTCAAGATTCAAACGATCCATTCATTCTGTGAAAGCCTCTTAAAGCGGTTTCCACTGGAAGCAGGGATCACGCCTGGGTTTTCCGTCATTGAGGATGGCGAGTCCCGGCGCATGTTGACTGCAGCGCTCGACACGGTCGCCGCATCAGATGACTGTGTCGAAGATCATATTGCCCGGTTGTCGAAGAACCTGATCGAAGAAAACCTGCGAAACTTGTTGTTGCGCGGGGCTGCAGGCGGTCTCAAATTTTATGCGATGATGGACCGCTATGGCGGTGTCGACGGCGCGCTTGCGGCGCTGGCGGGCGCATTGAGCGTTGATCCTGAAGAACGGGAGGGCGCCGCCAGGGAAGAATTTTTGCAATCGCTTGAGCGGAGCCGTCTCGCGGAGGCCCGCGACGCGCTTTTGCAGGGCGGCAAGAATGCGATAAAACTCAATGCTGCGCCGATCACGGCGTATCTCGATGCAATTGAAAGCGACGATAAGTGGGCGGCGCTTCAAAAACTGTTTTTGAAGTCAGATGGCGCGCCGCGGGAAAAATACGGCGACAAAAAGTTAAACGAAGCCCATCCATGGCTCCTGCCATTCCTAACGAACTTGGAAGATCGGTTCGTCGCTGCGGCCGCGCGTCTTCGCGCAGCGGAAGTGTTTCATGATTCCGCCGCTTACCTTCGTCTGACAGCGGCGCTTCGCACTCAATATGACGCGTCAAAAAAGGCGCGGGCGTCGCTTGATTTTGACGACCTGATCGTCAGCGCTCGCCGTCTTCTGCAAACCGAAGCGGCTGCATGGGTTCGCTACAAGCTCGATTTTGGCGTTGACCATATTCTTGTCGATGAAACTCAAGATACGAGTCCGGAACAATGGAGCGTCATCCGGGCTTTGCTTGACGATTATCTGAGCGGCGAGGGCGCACGCGCCGTAAACCGCACATTTTTCGCCGTCGGCGACGTCAAGCAATCGATCTATTCGTTTCAGGGCGCCGATGCGGATGTTTTTGAAGAACAGGAGACCGATCTCGGAGAAGCGCTCGCCGCCTATCATGGTCGCGTTGGCGGCGCCTATGAAAGTATCGACATGCAAATGTCGTTTCGAACGACGACGCCGGTTCTGGAATTTGTCGACGCGGTTTTTTCAAACGAGGACGCCCGTGCCGGACTCGGCAAAAGCGGCGTGCCGAAGCATCTCGTCAGTCGGGCCGGCGTGGCGGGGCTTGTCGAAATCTGGCCGCTGACCCCGGCATACGAAACTGAAAAAGCGAACGCATGGGATGCGCCGGTCGATGCCCCGGCGCCGGATCATCCGGTTGACCGCCTTTGCGCTCGGGTTGCCGGCACGATCCGCCAATGGCTCGAAAATGAAGAAGTTCTTGAATCGGTAGGGCGTCCGGTTCGCCCCGACGATGTACTAATTCTCGTACAACGCCGCGGCCAGGAGTTCGACGGCGTCTTGCGCGCACTCGCCATTGCCGGCGTGCCGGTCGCGGGCGCCGACCGATTGAAGCTGTTGGAAGACCCGGCAGTCGACGACCTGTTGTCTTACATGAAATTCTGCGTTCAGCCTCGCGACGATCTTTCGCTCGCAGAAACCCTGAAAAGTCCCCTGTTTGATTTCGGCGACGACGCCGACTTGTTCCCGCTTGCCCATGAACGGGGCGACAAAGAAAGCCTGTGGGCGTCTCTGCAGCGCCGCGCAATCGAACGCAATCATTGGCGGGATGCCTGCGACCGCATCACCGAGGCAAAATCTATTGCGGTTGCAGACGGCGCATACGCATTTCTCACGCACGTTCTGGAAACGGGTCTTGTGAACGGTCGCGCATCAGGGCGACGATTGCTCAATGGACGTCTTTCAATGGCGTCGCGCGAGGGAATCGACGAAATGCTGCGCCAGGCGTTGACCTATGAGCGCGGCGAGCCGCGATCAACGCGCGGTTTCATTGACTGGTTTCAGGAAAACGCCGCCGAGATCAAACGGGAAATGGAACGAGGCGCCGGCGCAGTGCGTGTCATGACGGTGCATGGCGCCAAGGGTCTTGAGGCGAACATTGTGTTTCTGATTGACGCCCATCGTCGTCCGAACATGAGGGATATTGGCGCTCCGATGGAACTGGTCGCCGATAGTGATGAGGACGCGCGCACGGGACAGTTGCCGGCGATTGTCGGCCGGCAAAAAGGCGAGCCCGCGGTTGCCTCGGCGTCACGCGCGCGGATCAAGTCAAAACACTTCGAGGAATATCGCCGCCTCTTTTACGTCGCCGCGACGCGCGCGCGCGATCGGCTTTACATTACCGGCATTGAAAGCGGCAGAGAGAAAAATCCGCGGGCAAGACCGACAGAAGAAAAGTCCTGGCATTCACTGGCCATGGATGCGTTTGAGTCACTGGAGGATCGCACAAACCGAGAAGAGTCTCCCTTCTGGGATGAGTCCGATGCGCCGCGCATTCGCCTCGCCTGTGTTCAAACAGCGGAAATCCAGCGTGAGGACGATGCAACAGCTGCGCGGGAATTTGATACGCCGACATGGGTAGATAAGCCTGCCGAGAAGGAAACGCCGCCGCTGCGTCTATCACCTTCAAGGCTAGCGGAAGAGGAAGAGGCCGCAAGTGAAACTATCGCGCAATCGGACGCCGCTTATACGCCGACAGGTTTGGATACATATTTCCGTGGTCGGATCGTGCACAGGCTGCTTGAGCTGTTGCCGGGAGTCGATCGGGCTGAACGCACCGCCGCCGCCGACCGTCTGCTTGAGCGTCTTGCGCCGGAGATTGCCCAGGAAGAACGCAATCGCTGGCGCGATGAAGTATTTTCCGTTCTCGACAACAAAGTATTCGCGCCTGCATTCGGGCCGGGTTCGCGCGCCGAGACTTCCGTCGCCGGCGACGTCGACGGTAAAATTGTAACCGGTCAGATTGATCGCCTGCTCATTACTGATGGCCGGGTTCTGATTATTGACTACAAAACCAACCGGCCGCCGCCCAAGGACGTCGCTGATGCGGCGCCGGCCTATCTCGCTCAAATGGCGGCGTACCGCGCATTGATGGAGAAAATCTATCCGGATCATCAGATCGAATGCGCCCTCCTTTGGACGTTCGACGCGCGGCTTATGGCCCTCCCGCATTCGTTACTCGATGATGCGTATAACCGGTGGGTGGCGCCGGGTTGAACTTGCAGGCGAAGGCCTTATCTTCCCGGTTCGGTTTTGACGGCCGGTATGTTTAAGGAGCAAAGACCCATGGCAACGAAAGAAGTCACCGACGCGAGTTTCGATACGGACGTTCTCGGTGCGAGTGAGCCCGTACTTGTCGATTTCTGGGCGGAATGGTGCGGCCCCTGTAAACAGATTGGTCCTGCTCTTGAAGAGATTGCCGGAGAATACGCCGGCAAGCTGACCATCGCGAAAGTCAACATCGATGATAATCCGCAGACGCCAGGTAAATACGGCGTACGCGGCATACCCACATTGATGATTTTCCACGATGGCGAACTCGCCGCCACCGCGGTCGGCGCCAAGCCGAAGGGTCAGATCGCCGCGTGGATTGACGACGTGTTGCGCGAGACGGCCGCTTAAGCGTTCTCGCGCAAAACGTCCCCTGCGAGGTAAAGCGATCCGCAGATCAATATGCGCGGTGCAGTTTCGGTTTCCGCACATGCCAAACGGACCGCATCAAGAAGCGTTTCGCCGGTGCATGTTTTAAGCCCCGCCTGCGCGGCTGCGTCTGCGACCTTCTGCGCATCCGCAGCGCTGTCGTGATCGGCGCGCACGGCGATGACGCGGCGGGCGATCCCTTCAAAACTGGCAAAGTATCCAGCGGCGTCCTTGTTCTCTTGCATGCCGGCGATGAGGACCAACGGCTTTGGCGCGCGTGTCTCCAAATCCGCCATCGCGCGCGCAAGCGCCCGTCCCGCATGGGGGTTATGCCCGCCGTCGAGCCAGATCTCCGGCGCGTCGTTTAATAGCGTCGCTGCGAGATCGATGAGTGCGCCTCGTGTTAATCGCTGCAGGCGGCCGGGCCAGCTCGCAGAGACAATGCCGCGCGAAAGCATTTCCTGATCGATCGATACGCCCGATGCGCGCAATGCGGCGATTGCAAGTCCTGCATTGTCGAACTGATGCGCGCCGGGAAGGCGCGGCGGATCAAGGTCAAGCAAGCCTGCGTCGTCTTGAAAGACCAGCCGTCCGCGATCAGGAAAAGCATCCCAATTCCGCCCCATGGCGTATGGCTCAGCGCCTGCCTCTCTTGCAAGTTGCAGCAAAACGGCCATGGCCTCCGGTGATTGGCGCCCAATCACCGCTGGCGCGCCCTTGCGAAGTATGCCGGCTTTTTCCGCCGCCACTTCGCCAATAGTGCGCCCGAGAAACTGTTCGTGATCCATGTCGACCGGCGCAACAATGGCGGCGAGTGGTCGATCGATAACATTCGTTGCGTCTAGACGACCGCCGAGGCCGACCTCCAACAGTAAGAAATCCGCCGGACGCTTTGCGAAAGCGACAAATGCCGCGCAGGTAACGGTCTCGAAATAGGTGAGTTTTTCGTCGCCGACCGCGATGTCGACAGCCTCAAGCGCCTCGACAAACGCATTGTCCGATATTTCTTCGCCGCTGAGAATGACGCGCTCGTTGAAGCGTACAAGATGCGGTGAGGTGTATACGTGTACGGATTTTCCCGCTGCTTCCAAAATTGCGCGCAGGAAGGCGATGGTCGATCCCTTGCCGTTGGTGCCGGCTACGTGAAAAATTGGCGGCAAGGCGCGGTGTGGGTCTTCAAGGCGCGAAAGCGCCGCATACACGCGATCAAGAGATAAATCGATGATCCGCGGCCGTCGCGCGGCAATACGGTCGAGCGACGCCTCAATATTGCTCACAAAGCCGCCTTCTCAATCCCTATTCCGCGGCCTTGTCGAGGTGGATCGGCTCGGCCGGCGCGGCGCGGGGAATTTCGGTGATGGCGCCGGCGGCCGGCGCCACAGCGCGTGCAGGATTTTTCTTGAGCGTGCGAATTAGTTTCGCAATGACCGGTTTCATTTCGGCGCGGTGGACCACAAGATCGACCATGCCTTTTTCAACCAGAAATTCGGAGCGCTGAAAGCCCTCGGGCAATTTTTCCCGGATTGTCTGTTCGATGACGCGCGGGCCGGCAAAGCCGATCAGTGCACCCGGTTCGGCAAGATGCACATCACCGAGCATTGCAAAAGAGGCGGTGACGCCGCCCGTTGTCGGATGAGTGAGTACAACGATGTAGGCGAGGCCCGCTTCTTTCACCATTTCAACGGCGATGGTTGTGCGCGGCATCTGCATCAAAGACAGGATGCCTTCCTGCATGCGTGCGCCGCCAGATGCGGCGAATACGATAAGAGGGGCCTGACGGCGCACGGCTTCTTCCGCCGCACGCACCATGGCTTCGCCGAGCGCCATGCCCATGGACCCGCCCATGAAACGGAAATTTTGAACAGCGACAACCGCCTCGACGCCATCGATGGCGCCCGCCGCAACCCGCATGGCGTCCTGATGGCCTGTCTTTTTGCGATTCTCTTTAAGGCGGTCCGTATACTTCTTCTCGTCCCGGAATTTCAGCGGGTCCTGCGCCGGATCCGGAACGGGAATTTCAGCGAAGACGCCGTTGTCAAAAATGAGCGCCAATCGTTCGTTTGCGTTGATGGCAAGATGATAAGAGCAGGAGGTGCAGACCTGATGAGAAGCCTCAAGGTCGCGCTGGAAAATCATCTCCCCGCAATTGGGGCACTTTATCCAGAGTGTATCGGACCCGTCGTCCTGGCGTCTGAAAATGTTCTTGATTCCCGGCGGGATGTTTGAAAGCCAGCTCACGATGATTACTCCTCTCGCGCGGCGTGCACGGCGTCGGCAATATCGCCCGCGAGCTTCAATACGACGTTAACTGCATTATCGGCGTCGCTGCGCCGATCTTCAAGGCTTCCGGCGAGCCCATCGACCAGAGCCGACCCGACGACCACCGCGTCGGCGAATTTGGCGAAGGCGGCGGCCTTTTCCGGCGTTTTGATGCCGAAACCGACGGCCGCCGGCAGGCCCGATGCACGTTTGAGGCGGGCAAGCGCTTGGGAAACTGCTGCGTTTTCTCCAACGCCTTTGCCGGTAATTCCGGCGACGGTCACGTAATAAACAAAGCCGGACGTGTTCTGGACGACCCGGGGGAGCCGCTCATCATCAGTGGTCGGGGTGGCGAGGCGGATGAAATCAAGCCCCGCCTTTCGCGCCGGAAGGCACAGTTCGGCGTCTTCTTCCGGCGGCAAATCAACGACAATCAGACCGTCTACGCCGGCGGATTGGGCTTGCTCCAAAAACGCATCAACCCCGAAGGAATATATGGGATTGTAGTACCCCATGAGCACGATCGGCGTTTTGCTGTCCCCTTCCCGGAACGCACGAACCATTTCGAGGGTGCGCTTCAGGGTCTGGCCGGCGTCGAGGGCGCGCAGGCCCGCGGCCTGGATCGCCGGACCGTCGGCCATGGGATCAGTGAAGGCGACGCCGAGTTCGATAATGTCGGCGCCGGCGCCCGGCAGGCCCTTAAGGATGCGCAGCGACGTTTCCGCGTCCGGGTCGCCCGCCATGACAAAGGGGATGAAGGCGGCGCGGTTCTCGGCGGCGAGGCGATCGAAACGGGCTTTGATGCGTGACATGCCACGGCCTTAGCGCGGCTGTCGGGAATTGCAAGCCGGCGCGCGGGGAAAGCTCGGCGCCGGTCATCCTCTGCGATTTAAGGCCTTAAACGCCGAGCGTGTCCTTAATCCCTTTCAGGATCGAGAAAATAAGGTGACCCAGGAAGATTGCTTTTGCATTGGCGGCGATCACAACCAGGCCAATTGAGACGATGTTTTTAGCTGTGACGTAGGCGCCGTATCCAACCGATGATTGATGGATCCATAGGGCCGCCAGAAACCCGCAGCAGAAAAATGCTGCGAGTAATATCAGATTAAATAAGCGCCTTAGTTTCATCACCGCCCCGTGGCAATTCGACCAGCGTCCGGTGTTGTTTGTATTCGAATAAAATTGACGAAGGATTATTTACCTTGGTTTATTTTCCGCTTCTTTCCCGGCAAAGCAAGCATCACCGATCATTGCGCTCCTGCTTGAGCCGCTCCCACATTTTTACATCCTTCAGCCAGCGCCCGTGTGCAGACAGGAATGCGAGAGCAAAGCCGTAAACGCCGCCGCGGAAATATTGCTGCAAAATATATTTCTTGGCGAAATAGAACGGCAGGCCAAAAAGTATGCGCAGCGCGAGGACGGGCGCTGGTTTTAGGGGCAGCGTTTCGGCACGCACCGAAGAGTGCTTGTTGAGCTTTCCCTGAAACCCTGCGACGCCGTCAAAGGCGTGGTGCAGGATCGGGTTTTGGAGCCTGCCAACAAGGGCGCCGGCGGGAATTTCGAATTGATCCCATGCCTCGTGGTCGGGCTGGCGCACCGCGCGGCGATCATAAAGTTTGTGGCGTTTCTGCCGGCCGAAATCGAGCCAGGCCCTCCCAACCGGGGGAACCAGGGCGAGGTCGGTGCAATAAATTGCAGCTTCGGGCTCGCCATTGGCAAACAGCGCCGCGATTTCGGCGGCGAGTTCCGGCGTGACGATTTCATCCGCATCAAGATCAAGCAGCCAGTCATGGCGGCACGCGTCTTCGGCCGCACGTTTCTGTCGCCCATTGCCGAGCCATGGCTGATCGATGACGCGGGCGCCTTCGGCTTCGGCCAATGCGCGGGTGGCGTCGGTTGACCCGGAGTCGATTACGATGATTTCGTCCGCAATTGCCCGCGCCGCCTTGACAACGTCGGCGATCATCCGCGCTTCGTTCAGCGTGCGGATATAGGCGGAAATGGGAGGGCGTGGTGTTGGCATCGCGCGCTTACTAGCGCGCGCCGCCGCCGATCGGCAAGAAGGCGATTTCTACCGCCGCCGGCGACGGTCCTGGCCTCTGATCGCGGTCGCGCGATCGCCAGCGCCTGCGGGGCCCTCAAATGCCGGCGGCGTGAACACGGCCATTTCCAGCGTTCGGAAATCGGCGGCAAAGGCGTGCGCCTCGCTGATCATTGTATCTGTCATTTGCGCACGGAAATTATCGGCCGCGATCGGATGAAGTTCGGGCAGTCCGTAAAGCTTGTGTGCGGCGTTGTCTGCGTAGATCAGCGACCAGCCATACCCTTCGACGAGATCAGGTGTCAGGCCGGCGTCGGCGTGGCTCGCCGCGCCGGAAAGCGCATCCGCAAGAGCGAGTTGCGCGCGCGCATTGCCGGCATACGCGGCCCGGCGCAACCAGAACAACCCTTCCTCGCGCAATAGCGTTACGGCCGCAGGAGAATCGGCGGTTGCCTCGAGGAGGCACGCGCCAAGCTCATATTGTGCGGTGTCATGGCCTTTGCCGAAACTTGCCACGACACGATAGCTCGGGATCGCGGCTGTGCAGTCCTGTTCGCTCTTTTTCTTTCGGGCATCGGCCAGGATGCGTTCAGATTGAGAGGCGACATCAATTTTCACGATCGCTCCGCCGCCGCCGCGTTTCGGCCCGCTGGAACATGCCCCGAGCGCAACACAAACACAGATCAAAAAC